>WGLZ01000097.1 GCA_016471375.1 Cyanobacteria bacterium RI_101 | reverse complement strand
TATTGAGAACGTGTCATCGATTTTGCAAAAATTTCAAAATTATGAAGTCTATATTCGAGCTTTTTGCTAAAGTCAGACTATACACAGTTCCTAATCTGACAAAGTATAATGCTTTTTCATGTCTCGTTTGAAAATGCTATATATTGTGCTGTAAACAACTTCCTTTGAGCGGAATATCCAGCGCCGACAAGCGCCGATTCCAAAAATATAGCGGCGATTTCCCGGACTGACACAACGCCGTAACAAAACTTGACCAACCCCAACCCCTTGGCACTTTTCCTATCGGCGCTGGAAAACGGCTTAAAACGGCGCTGGGGGGAGTTAACCTTGCCCGTCAACCGGAGCTAGTCGCTCTCAATCGTCCGTAACCTTCGAGCTAGCCCCCTCAAGCAGTGGAGAAGCGCCTCGTGTCGCGCGCCAACGTTCAAAAGAACGATGGCTTTCACCGCTTTGCCTACCCGCTAGCAAACCTTCAATACCTATATGCTCGTCCAAATCAATCCACTCTATTGCGCAACCATCCCCTAAAAGTTGCCAGTTCTCTCGCTCCTCTGAAGAAGCGTTGAGCAAACGGGGATACCAAGATAAGGGAATAATTAAGCTTCGTCCATCAATTAAGTCCACAATTAACTTTTCATCAGTCAGTCTTACTTGTGCGGCAAGAGGTTCTGTCTCAATCGTCAAAGTAATCATGCCAAGCCTCCAACAGTATTTGCTCATGTTCCTCCACAAGCCGACAAATATCATTTAACTCATGATCCTTAAACCCTCGATTCTTTTCTAAAGAAATAGGACTAAGCCAAAATTTAGCCAATTGCCGATCTCGCTTAACGTGAATATGGGCTGGTTCACCTCTATCAGAGCTGAAAAAGATGAAACTATAAGGACCAACCTGAAGAACCGTAGGCATTAGTGCCGACAAGCGCCGACTCCAGAAATATAGCGCCGATTTCCCGGACTAACACAGCTCCGTCACAAAACTTGACCAATCCCAACCCCTCGACGCTTTTCCTTATCGGCGCTGGAAAACGGCTTAAAACGCCGCTGGGGGGAGTTAACCTTGCCCGTCAACCGGCGCTGGGGAGATTAATGTTGCCGTTCAGGGGCTTGCGCTAAGCGACAAATTTAAGGCCTTAACTTCGCGGTCTATCTTCTCGCCAAGCTTTTCTTGGGCAATCTCAAGGTCATAGCGAGCTTGGAGCCGCAACCAAATGCTCGCCGTTGTGCCAAAGTAGCGCGCCAGACGCAATGCTGTATCCGCCGAAATCCCTCGCTTGCCATGAACAATCTGGCTGATGCGAAGCGGCGCCACGCCAATATCCATCGCCACACGATATTGACTGAGGCCCAGCGGCTTCATAAAGTCTTCGAGTAGTACTTCACCGGGATGCACAGGGGGTAGTTTGTTCATGATCATGCTAGTGATAGTCGATAATTTCTACGTTATAAGCATGCGCCTGCTTCCAGAAGAAACAGATACGCCATTGAGCGTTGATGCGGATGCTGTGTTGGCCAGCTCGGTCACCCTTGAGAAGTTCTAGACGGTTGCCCGGTGGGGCGAGTAAATCCTGCAAGGTGTCAGCTTCATCTAGATAGATCAACTTACGCCGGGCCGTTTTTTGGATATCCGGCGGGAGTTTGCGGGAAAGCTCACCGCAATAGACTTTCTCAGTTTCCGAGTCGGCGAAGCTCTTGATCACAGGCCAATCGTAACGCCTAACGATAGTATTGTCAAAAAGTGATGTTTCTCCTTTGGTTGCTCTGAGCATCGAGTCGCCAATTTCCCGGACTGACACAACGCCGTAACAAAACTTTACCAACCCCAACCCCTTGGCGCTTTTTCTATCGGCGATTGAAAACGGCTTAAAACGGCGCTGGGGGTAATGGCGAGAGTTTAGTAGATAACGATATCTCTTTCTTCATTACTTACAGCACCAATGCTCTAGTCTGCAACTGAGTTAGGTTACTTACTCGGCAAACATCTCAGCTAATACTTCAAGAAGCATTCTTTGTTCATTTTGACTGATCTGACCCAGCTTTTTAATCAATCTAGATTTATCTATGGTGCGGATTTGATCCAGAACAATTTGTCCTTGCTTACCCTGAAACTGACAAACGACACGAGTAGGATATGATTTTCCCCTCGTAGTCATCGGAGCAACGATAACCGTATTAATATGACGGTTCATCTCATCAGGCGAGATGACAACAGAAGGTCGCGTCTTCTGGATTTCACTTCCTACAGTAGGATCAAGATTAACCAAAAAAACATCGAAACGCTGAGCTACCATTCCCATTCAATTTGATCCCAATCCGTAGTTTTAGCTTCATCGAGAAGAGTATCATCGCATTGCTCAGACATTGTGGCAAAGGCTTCATCCCATCCCATTCGTAAACGCCGCGCCGTCCGAATGGTTAGATGATCGCCCTGCGCCTCAATTTCCACTTCTGTATGAATGCCGCTTTGCTCTAAGAGCAATTTAGGAATACGAATACCTTGAGAATTACCAATTTTGACGATCCGGGTTCTAATCACTGCGCTCATAGTTGAATAATGCAAAGGGTGTGAACGTAGCTACATTGTAATCACGAAAAACAAAACCTGTCAAGGGAGATAGCGCTGATTTCCCGGACTGACACAACGCCGTAACAAAAACTTTCCCAACCCCAACCCCTCGGCACTTTTCCTTATCGGCGCTTGCAAACGGAGCTGGGGTTAATGGCTTGCGCTTCATCTAACGACAACAAGCTTGCGCTTCATTTTTGAATCGGCGACTCTCCTTCTCCCAGAGCGGGAGAAGGGGTTGGGGAATGAAGACAAACAAGGTAACTAACAAAACCGAGATACTCCCTATTTTACCCCATATTATTAGGGGTAGGCGCCCTATGGTGATGGGGAATCGCGCTGTCCTCGCTTTGAGAAGAGCGGGAACCGAAGCTATTTCTGGTAGGATACCAAGGACAGTCCTTTTCCCTCGCTATGACCCAGCAGTATCGCGTCACTCTTCTTCCTGGCGACGGCATCGGCCCCGAAATTATGGCCGTGGCGGTATCCCTCCTCAAAGCCGTCGCGCCTCAATTTGATCTAGAGTTTCAGTTCCAATCGGCGCCCATCGGCGGCGCCGCCATCGAAGCCACAGGGGAACCGTTGCCTCCGGAAACTTTGGCCCAGGCGAAGGAAAGCGACGCCGTGTTATTGGCGGCTATTGGCGGCTACCAGTGGGATAGTTTGCCCCGGGCCCAGCGCCCGGAAACGGGTTTATTAGCCATTCGGGAGGGGTTAGGACTTTTTGCGAATCTGCGTCCCGCCACCATTTTCCCGGAATTGCTCGACGCCTCTAGCCTCAAACGGGAGGTGGTGGAAGGGGTGGATATTATGGTGGTGCGGGAACTCACCGGCGGTATTTATTTTGGCCAACCCAAGGGGATCTTTACCCTAGAAACCGGAGAAAAGCGGGGCGTGAATACCATGGCCTACCGGGAAGGGGAAATCGACCGCATCGCCAAGGTCGCTTTTGAGATTGCCCGCAAGCGCCGGGGCAAACTCTGCTCGGTGGATAAAGCTAATGTTTTAGACGTCTCCCAACTCTGGCGAGACCGGGTCGAGTTGATGGCCCAAAGTTACCCCGACGTGGAACTCAGCCATCTCTATGTGGATAACGCGGCCATGCAGTTGGTGCGAGCGCCGCGACAGTTTGACACCATTGTCACCGGAAATTTATTCGGGGATATTTTGTCTGACGAAGCCGCCATGCTCACGGGCAGTATCGGTATGTTGCCCTCCGCCAGTTTAGGCTCCTCCGGCCCCGGTCTCTTTGAGCCGGTCCACGGCTCGGCGCCGGACATCGCCGGGCAGGATAAAGCCAATCCCCTCGCCCAGGCGCTCAGCGCCGCCATGATGCTCCGCTACGGTTTAGACCAGCCCCAGGCCGCCGCTAAGATCGAAGAGGCCGTCAAAGCCGTCCTCCGTCAGGGTTACCGCACCGGCGATATCTTCTCCCCCGGCGCCCGACTGGTGGGTTGTCAGGCCATGGGCGAAGCTCTTTTAGCCAATTTGGGATCCTAAAGGCGGGTCTTGTCGTCTCCTTTAGGGTTGGCTATGATTGTAGTCGTTTCTTGACGGCGTCTAATGTTGTGGGGAGGACTGATTTTGAA
Source organism: Cyanobacteria bacterium RI_101 (assembly GCA_016471375.1). Taxonomy (GTDB): domain Bacteria; phylum Cyanobacteriota; class Cyanobacteriia; order Cyanobacteriales; family Microcystaceae; genus Synechocystis. Next base: position 18,096 of record WGLZ01000097.1, on the reverse strand, counting down.
CTACACCAGCGATGAACGGGACTACGGCGAAATGCCGCTTTTCCTTGATCCCAAGCTCCTGCGGGTCGCCCGGCGTCTCTACCGCAATTACTTTGTCCATAATCCCAAGGCCGCCAAGCGCCCCTTGGGGATCGCTATCCATAAGCAGACCCACCGGGGGCAATTGATGTTTACCCAACAGCCCATTCTCCTGCCGGGAGAATGTTTTGTGCCGGTGAAGCAACTGGAAGTCGAAGCCCGCTAACGTTTCCTCCAACAAAAATCCACCATGAGCGCCCCATTTATTCCCGTCATCCTCGCCGGCGGCAAGGGAGAACGGTTTTGGCCCCTCAGTCGGCGCTCGCGCCCCAAGCAATTTTTATGTCTGGACGGAAGCGGGCAAAGTTTATTGCAAGCCACCGCGGCCCGGTTATTATCCTTGGCGGGGGGCTGGGAACAGTTGTTGGTGATTACGGCGGCGCCGATTGCCCAGGGGGTAAGGGAGCAGTTGCCGGAGTTACCCGCTAGTAACTTATTAATTGAGCCGGAGGGGCGGGACACGGCGCCGGCGGTGGCCTGGGGCAGTTTGACTATCGCCGAAAAATACGGGCCCGAGGCGGTCGTTGGCTTTTTTCCGGCGGATCACTATCTTCCTGACCAGGGGGGCTTTGAAGGCGCCTTAAAGGCGGCCATCGCTTTTGCCCAAACCCAGAACGCCATCGTCACCCTAGGCATTCAACCGCAGGAACCCGCCACGGGCTACGGCTACATCGAGCGGGGCGAACCCGCCGGAGAAGAGAACGGCCTGCCCATTTACCGCGTCAGTCGCTTTACCGAAAAACCCGACGCCCAAACCGCCGCCCAATTTATCGCCACTGGGCGCTTTAGTTGGAATAGCGGCATGTTTTTCTTCCGGGCCGGGGTGGTTTTGGCGGAATTAGCCCGTCACGCGCCCCAAATTTTAACGCCTCTGCAAAACCGGGGCGTCGGCGCCTACGGAACGTTGGAGAAGAAGAGTATTGATTACGCCCTGATGGAAAAAACGGATAAGGCTTATGTTTTGCCCTGCGATTTTGTCTGGGACGATCTGGGAGACTGGAACGCCTTGGAGCGCCTGAAAAAGGACGAAGAAGCGAATACCAATTTGGGCAACCATTGGGCGCTGGAAAGTCGGGGTTGTATCGTCTATAACGACAATCCCGAGGAAGTAATCGTAACCCTCGGGTTAGCAGATCTGGTGATTGTCCGAGACGGCAAGGCGACCTTAATTCTGCCCAAAAACCGCACTCAAGATATTAAAGCGGCGCTGAAGTCCCTGCAAGGGGAGGAGAAATATCAGGATTTGCTCTAGGGCGTTATAAGGATTTGAGCTATCCGGCTTGTCCCTCAGTCGAGAGAATACTGGTGTATTCATTTACGGATCATCCTAAAACGGTGCCTCTCATGGACTGGGTTGCAAAAAAAAGGGGAATGAATTCCCCCCTGATTAGTTGAAATCAACTTAGACGAAGAAGTTGGCCACAGGAATAGATCCTAGCGCCGGTAGGGTTCCGGTGATTCCTGTTAAGTTAACAACCAAATCGTTGGCGCTTTGGAAGCCCGCCGTCCCGTCGTTGACAATTAGGTAAGTGGACGCGTTGGCCTTGACCAAAGCGGCGCTGTTGGGAGCTAACGCCTGATTGCCCGCAGTCGCGCCGTCGGCGTCGGCGAAGACGTTATTAACGATGGTGTTGATATTGGTCGTGGCGCTATCGGCCGCTCGGGTGAAGGCCGCGGGAGCATTCATTGCGGCGCCGCCTTGGGTTAGCAGGTCAATCTTATCGGCGCCGATAGCGAAGTCGCTGACCCGGTCTAGGGCGCTAACGGTGGACTCTCCGAAGCGGAAGACAAAAATGTCGTTCCCGGCTTTGCCCGCGAGGGTGTCGGCGCCGGCGCCGCCGTTAAGAATATTGGCGCCGGTGTTGCCGGTAATTTTATTTTTGAGGGCGTTTCCCGTGCCGTTAAGGTTGGCGCTGCCATTGAGGGTCAGATTTTCGACATTCTCGGGAAGGGCGTAGTTGATGGAGGCTTTAACCGTATCGGTTCCCTCGTTAAGGTTTTCGACCACCACATCGCCGACGTTATCGACGGTGTAAGTGTCGTTCCCCAGTCCGCCAATCATCGTGTCGGCGCCGGTTTTACCGTCAATAGTATCGTTGCCCGCTAAGCCGGTAAGAGTGTTAGCGCCGCTGTTGCCGGTAAGCGTGTTGTTTAGCTCATTCCCCGTGCCGTTGAGGTTAGAACCGCCGTTGAGGGTTAGTTTTTCGACGTTGTCGGGGAGGGTGTAGGCAATGTCGGATTTAACAGTGTCCGTGCCTTCGCTGGGGTTTTCGACCACCACATCCCCGGCATTATTGACGGTGTAGGTGTCGTTGCCAGCGAGACCAACGAGGGTATCGGCGCCGGTTGTGCCGTTGAGGGTGTCGTTGCCAGTCGTGCCGGGGAAGGTGGAATCGTCATTGAGGATTGTTCCCATGACGCCGGAGGCCGTGCCGACCGCGTAACCGCTTCCGCTAGTCAAGGTCAGAATAATCGCCTCATTGCTCTCTACCGCAGTATCGGCAGTCGGGTTAAGGGTTAAGATCGCGGTTGTGGCGCCCGCCGCAAAGGTAATCGCTCCAGCGGTCGTCGAAAAACTAGCGGCGCCGGATTGGGTATAGTCGCTATTGAAGACGGCGGCGCCGCTAACCGTATAGTTAACTGTGACGGCGCTAGTGGCCGCGGCGGAGAGGGTAAAGGTATAAACTAAATTAGCGGAGCCGTCTTCCATTACGCTACTGGGACTGACCGTTAGGGTTACCGTCGGGTCGACGCCGGGAGTAACCGTTTCATAACCAATATCTTGCAAAATAGCAAGTTCTAAATTCCTCGGAACTTGACGGGTGCCGGTGGGACGAATCGGATCCATCAAATAGTCGGAAACCCCAAACAGGGTAAACCCATCTTTGATGTGTCCTAAATCTGAAGACAAGGGAATAGGTTGTCCTCCGTTTAAAGCGCGACTTTCGGGGCCGTTAAATTTTTGATTGACAATTTGTCGACTAAACGCCGGCGCTGTGCCAATGCCTAAAACGTGGCCGATTTCGTGAATGGCCGTCGCTAAAAAGTCGCTCTGATTAAAGGGGATATCGTTGCTGGTGGACGGCGTGGAGTCATAAAAGGCGTTAGCGGTAGAATTGAAGTAAATCGAGCCGACCCAAGGCTCAAAATCGTCGCCATTGAAACGAGTGTCCCGTTCGCTCCCCACTATCCAACTGCCGAAGGGGCCGCCGGCGCCTTGGATGCCCACCCCGCTCGGGAAACTCAGACCATAAACAAAAATAAGGAGATCGTCAATCGGCGCCGTCAGAGTAGCGGACTGAAAACTGGCGTTAATGGAATAACCGCTTCCGCTGGTCGCGACGGAATAAATGGGGACGTTGACGGTCTCGCCGGCGGGAATCGAGTTAAAATCGTCCTGAATATAGGATTCCCAAATTGAGGCGGCTTCTTCTAAGAGGTTTTTCTTGAGAGGATCTGAGAAAAAACCCTGAGCGTCAAAGCGATAATCAAATTCAATGTTGAAAGTCATGGGAGTTTTTCCTTTTGAAGAATTGAGTGATTTTATAAATGTTCTTGTTTTAGTTTTGCCACAGTAAGAAAGATTCTATTGACAAAGTCTTCAAGGGTAAAAATGCGCTTACCTCAGAAGTTGCCATCGATAAATTGGTCGATTCTGATTTTTTGCCCTGAGAAAATAATCGTAGTCTGAAAAACTTTCGAGCGCTTTTAGTTTTTAGAAGCGTCTAGGTTTTGTCAGCGTATTTATACTATCTTTTTCCCCGCTTCTCAAGTAAGGGGAGATTTACGGAGATTTGCGCCGGACCTGGAAAGTCCCCCTAGGTAGAGTTTAGAACGAGGCTTGAGGGGGATAAGGAAGAGAACCAAATTCCTGAAGGTTTGCGTTGAAATCAAAAGAAGTCTAGCGCTATCCTGAAAAGTCAGTCATGCTGGCCTTTGCGGACTTCCTTCATTGCACCAAGCCTACCTTCTCGTCGCCCACGGTAGTCGAGACCCCCGTACCCAAAGGGCGCTGAAAACGTTAGCCCAATCCTTAGACCTGGAAGACGCGCCGGTTTATACGGCGTTGCTGGAGTGTCATCCCCAGCCTCTCCACGAGCAAATTCTGGAGTTAGCTTCCCTATTAAGATCCCAAAATTATCAACGCCTTGTGGTTCTCCCCCTATTTTTAGGTCAGGGTCTCCACATCCAGACGGATTTGCCCCGGGAATGGGCGTTGGCGCAGGCTCAGTTACCGCCCTCCCTTAGCCTAAAGATTCTCCCCACCCTGGGGGAACATCCGCGACTGCGCCAACTGTTAGAGCGGCGCTTGCCTTCCCCGGAGTCCAACGTTGTTAGGATTTTACTAGCCCACGGCAGTCGCTACCCTGGGGGAAACGATAGTTTTCTCGCCCTGGCCCAATCCCTCGGCGCCGAAGTCGCTTACTGGTCGATTTCCCCGACCCTAGAAGAGTGTTTACAAGCGTTAACGCCCCCGCCCGGCTCTCGGATTTTTATCCAGCCCTTTTTCCTTTTCCCCGGCGGTTTGACAGACGCCATCGCCGTCCAACGGGACGCGTTGCAAGCCCAATATCCCTGGGAATTTATCCTCGGCGCTCCTTTAGCCGCTCCGCCCCTTGACCCGGATTTTCTCTCCCTGATCGCTCAAACCCTATGGCTCTCCCTTCCTCCTTCGGCACAGTCTATCTCGTCGGCGCCGGCCCCGGCGATCCGGGACTCTTGACCCTCAAGGCTAAAAGTTTGCTGGAACTGGCGGAGGTGGTGGTTTACGACGCCCTAGTGAGTCCCGCCATTTTAGCGATGATTAATCCCCAGGCGGAGCAAATTAACGCCGGCAAGCGCCGGGGTCGCCATTCCCTCTCCCAGACGGAAACTATAGATCTGCTGATTGCTAAGGCTCAAACCGCAACTCTGGTCGTGCGTCTCAAAGGCGGCGATCCCTTTATGTTCGGCCGGGGGGGCGAAGAATTGGCGGCGCTGCGAGAAGCGGGCGTTACCGTAGAAGTGGTGCCGGGGATTACGGCGGGGGTCGCGGCGCCGGCCGCCGCGGGGATTCCCATTACCCACCGGGACTACGGTTCTTCCGTCACCTTTGTCACCGGCCACGAGGCGGCGGGGAAATACCGTCCCGAGGTCAACTGGCGGGCGCTGGCCCAGGGGTCGGAAACTTTGGTGATTTATATGGGCATTCACAACTTGGGCCAAATTATCCCGGAATTGTTAGCCGGGGGCATGAGGCCCCAAACGCCCATCGCCCTGATCCGCTGGGGCACCCGACCGGAGCAGGAGGAACTACGGGCCACCCTAGCAACCGTTTTACCCCTAATTAACGAGCGGCGGTTTGACGCGCCCGCCATCGTCGTCATCGGCCAAATCGTTAATTTTCCCCTTTAACCCAGAGACCACCCCGCCCCTCCACAGAAGCTACTGTGTATACACAAGTCTTTGGTTTTGTCATTAACCTTATCTCGCCCCCTAAATCCCCCAATTCTGGGGGACTTTGAACGGAGAAGCGTTCTGAACTCCCCCCGAAGTTAAGAAATTAGCGCTAGGGTAATGAAGTAGTAGTTATCCTCCTTTGGCTAGAACAATGAAATTCGTACTACAGCTCTTGGGGTTTTGTTTTTTACTTCTTGGAGTGTATCTCCTCGGACGCAGTATTATTTTCACAACTAATGTTTCTCCCTATTGGTGGCGAGGGATTGCGGCTGATGCTTCTGTTCTGTCATTAATGGCGGGGGTATTAATGTTGGTCTTTTTGCCCAGGAGTGAGAAAAATTTGGGCTGGATTCCAGTCACAATCGGCATCGTACTAGTGTTTTTGAGCAGTCGAGCTATCCTCAACCCCACCAGCTTATGGCAGTTTTTTGTCTCGTTCGCCCTTCTTGCGGGCGGTTATCAACTGATCACAACAGGACGATTGCCGATTTAACCCAGCCTGTATAGCAGTCATCAGTGAATCATGAACAGGCTCCGGTTAGCTCCTCCCTTTCAAAGCTACGGTATATACACAAGTGTCCAAACCCCCTCTAACTCCCCCTTGGTAAGGGGGAGAACCAGAAATCTTTGTTCCCTCCCCTTGGCAAGGGGAGGGCTAGGGAGAGGTTCTTGAGAGAATTTCAGAAATTCTTTTTGGTTATGTGTACACGGCAGCCTTTCAAAGGGGAGCGGGGGTAGATTCCCATCGGCTAGGGATTTGAGACCACCCCGCCCCTACGGGCCCCCCCTCCACAGAAGGGGAATTTTCACCGGAAAGTCTTTGCTTAAATTTTCTTCTCTTGGCAGGGTGGCCGGCGCCGTCTGACAGGATGGTCATACTTGGGCAAGGATAGCGTCTCAAATCTAGGGACTCTGAATCCCAGCTATGGTAGAATCCAAGAAATTCTCATTTTTTTGTTCATCCTAGGGAGTTTTCTTCCTCGTTACAGGCTCTCTCCCTCTTTCCCCCTACAAACCTATGGCACAAAATAAAGGTTTTGGTTTCGGTCTCGGTAAAATTAAGGAACTCCAAGAGGCCTTTAAAAAAGCCCAACAGGTGCAAGAAGGCGCCAAAGCCCTCCAGGACGAACTGGAGCGGATGGAAATTGAAGGCGTGAGCGAGAACGGCTTAGTGAAGGTCTATATGAGCGGCAACCAAGAGCCTCTCCGTCTTACCATCGCCCCGGAACTGCTGGATCAAGGCGTGGAAACCCTGGAAACGACCATTACCGACGCCATGAAGGCCGCCTACCGGGAATCGACGGAGACCATGCGCTCCAAGATGGAAGAACTGACCAGCGGCCTCGATCTGCCGGGAATGTAGGACAGCGCCGGTGACTCCTATCCTCAAACTCTCAGAACTCGCGGAGGGTCAACTCGCCCGGCTTCTGCGGCGCTCGGAAATCGATATTGATTCGGCGCTGGCGGTAGCCCAGACCGTTATTGACCGGGTCAAAGCGGAAGGGGACGCCGGGGTTCTCCATTACGCCCGGACGTTTGATTACCCGGACGCGACCCTAGAGAGCCTACGGGTGACCGAAGAAGAGTTTGAGCGGGCGGAAGCCCAACTGGAGCCGGAACTACGGCGGGCGGTAGAGCATTCTCTCCGCAATATCCAAGCCGTCCACACTAAGCAAATGCCACCTCCTATTCACCTGGCGGAAATTGAGCCGGGGGTTTTAGCGGGGGAAAAAATTACCCCGATTCCACGGGTCGGCCTCTACGTTCCCAGGGGCAAAGGCGCCTTTCCCTCCATGATGCTGATGTTGGCGGCGCCGGCCCGGGTGGCGGGGGTCAAAAGTATCGCCGTCTGCACGCCGCCGGATCCGCAGGGGCAAGTGGAGCCGGTTTCCCTCGTGGCGGCCCGACTGGCGGGGGTGACGGAGGTCTATAAGTTAGGCGGGGTTCAAGCCCTAGCGGCGCTGGGTTTAGGAACAGGGCTAGTTCCGAAAGTGGATAAACTTATCGGCCCCTGTAGCGCCTACGGCGCCGCGGCGAAACGCATTTTGTTCGGCTCAGTGGACGTGGGCCTGCCCGCAGGCCCCAGCGAGTCCATTATCTTGGCCGACGAAACCGCCGATCCCCGGCTAGCGGCGCTGGATCTGTTAATTGAGGCGGAGCATGGGTCGGATTCGGCGGCGCTGTTGGTGACCCATTCTGGGGACTTAGCCCAGGCGGCCCAGGGTCATGTGGAAACCTACCTACAACAACTGCCTCCCCGGCGCCGGCAGTTCTGCGAGGAAGGTTTGGCCAACTACGGCGGCATTCTCTTAACCCCCGATTTAAACGCCTCCCTCGACTTTATTAACACTTACGCCCCGGAGCATCTCCAGCTCTTAGTGGCCGATCCCCTGGCGCTGTTGGGGAAAATCGACAACGCCGGCGAAATTTTACTCGGCGCCCATACCCCCTCCTCCGCGGCCACCTACGCCATCGGCGTCAACGCCGTGCTTCCCACCGGTGGCTTTGCCCGCTCCTATTCCGCCGTCTCCGTCTTTGATTTTCTCAAACGTTCCACGGTGGCCTACCTGACCCCCGAAGGGTTTAACGGCGTCAAGGACACCGTCACGGCGCTGGCGGACTATGAAGACTTTCCGGCCCACGCCCTAGCCATCCGGGAGCGGGAGCGCCTCTGGGGGCTTTAAAGCTCCGGTAAACTGGCGATATTAATCCGCTCGCTCAACTCTGACAGGGTCTGGCTTAATTCCCAGTCCTTTTGTTGCAGTTGGGTAATTTTCTCGCAACTATAAATAACAGTGGTGTGGTCCTTGCCGCCGAAGGCTTCGCCGATGCGGGGTAGGCTGAGTTCCGTATGTTGCCGCATTAAATACATCCCAACCTGCCGAGCGAGGCTGATTTCCCGGCGCCGGGAAGCGCCTTTGAGGTCTTCGAGGGTTACTTGATAAGCCTGAGCGACGATTTTCAGAATAATCTCCGGGGACGCCATCACCGTATCCACCGGCGGGTTCAGCGCCGGGGCGATGGCCTCCACCGTCATGGGAGCGCCGGAAAGAGAGGTATAGGCGATGGCCCGAATTAGGGCGCCTTCTAGTTCTCGAATGTTGGCGGTGTAGTGGCTGGCGATATATTCAATCACCTCCCGCGGGAGACGCATATTTTCATACTCCGCCTTTTTTTGCAGAATGGCCATGCGGGTTTCCAGATCGGGAACTTGAATATCGGCGATCAGTCCCATGGAAAAGCGGGAAATGAGGCGGTCTTGTAATCCGGGAATATGTTTTGGCGGCCGGTCCGAGGTCAGCACCACCTGTCGTCCCGCCTCGTGGAGGGTGTTGAAGGTGTGGAAAAATTCTTCCTGGGTAAATTCCTTGCCTTTAATAAATTGAATATCGTCAATTAACAAAAAATCGGCGCTCCGGTAATGGGAGCGAAACCCCTCCATATTGTCCTGGCGAATGGCGGCGATTAAATCGTTGGTGAATTGCTCGGTGGAAATATAAAAAACCTTAGCCATCGGGTACATTTCCAAACGGTAGTAGGCGATGGCTTGCATCAAATGGGTTTTCCCCAAACCGACCCCGCCGCAGAGAAAGAGGGGGTTAAACTCCCGACCGGGAGACTCGGCCACCGCTAGGGACGCAGCGTGGGCCATGCGGTTCGTCGGCCCCACCACAAAGCGAGAAAAGGTGTATTTAGGGTTTAAAGGTGAAGGGGAAACCGGCGGCGCCGTTGGGGACTCTAAAACCCGAGGGGGAGAGAGGGTAAAATTACCGTCCGCAGTTGTTAACTGCACCTCCAAGGCATAGCCCGCCGCGGCGCTCAGAACTTCCGTCAGTAGGGGCAGGTAGTGCCGGTGCAAATGATTGAGGACAAAGGCGTTCGGGGCCTGGATCACCGCCCTGGATTCGCTCAAGCTTTGGAGTTCGGCGCTCTGTATCCATGTTTCAAAGGCCGGTTGAGGCAGACGGGCTTGGAGAGCAGACAGCGCTTGGAGCCAGAGGGACGAAGGGGAGGGGGGCACGGTTGTCTAGGAAAAAGGAGGGGGAGGCGAAAAGCGTACTTTAGTGTACACAGAAATTTCTTTCAACAAATGGCCCGGCGCTGAGAATCTGACCTGGTCAGGTTTAACCCGTAAGATGGGGGATAGATTTTACCCCAAACGGTCGCCGCTAAATAACCGCTCGCTGATAACTGAAACACTATGCTCTCCGCTCTGCCTACCGCCTCTCCTTTTAGAACCGACCAGATTCGCCTGGAATTGCGGAGCCTTTTACCCCGATTAATCCACTGGCGCCGACAGTTGCACCAAATGCCGGAGTTGGGATTCCAGGAGCGCCGCACGGCGGAGTTTATTTCCCAAACCTTGACGGGTCTGGGGATTCCCCATCAAACCGGCGTGGCTCAAACCGGTATTGTCGCTTTAGTGGATAGCGGCAAGCCAGGGCCGGTTCTCGCTATCCGCGCCGATATGGACGCTCTGCCGGTGACGGAGTTGAACGAGGTGGAGTATCGCTCCCAAATTCCCGGCGCTATGCACGCTTGCGGCCACGACGGCCACGCGGCTATCGCCCTGGGGACGGCGCATTATTTGAGCGAACATCCCGAGACCTGGCGGGGTCAAGTCAAGTTTATTTTCCAACCGGCGGAGGAAAGCCCCGGCGGCGCTAAACCGATGATCGAGGCGGGAGTGTTGGCGAATCCTCCGGTGGAAGCCATTGTCGGTCTTCACCTCTGGAATAACCTACCCGCGGGAACCGTCGGGGTTTGCCCCGGCCCCTTGATGGCGGCGGTGGAGTGTTTTCACTGTACCTTACTGGGGAAAGGGGGCCACGGCGCCATGCCCCACCAAACGGTGGACGCGGTGGTGCTCGGCGCTCAAGTGGTGACGGCTTTGCAAGGGATTGTGGCCCGCAACGTCGATCCCCTCAAGGCCGCTGTGGTGACGGTGGGGGAATTTCATAGCGGTAGCGCTTTAAATGTGATTGCCGATTCCGCCCGTCTGCGGGGGACGGTGCGCTACTTTGACCCCAGTTTTGAAGGGTACTTTGGCCGGCGCCTAGAGTCGGTGATTCAGGGCATTTGCCAAGGCCAGGGCGCCGACTACGAGTTAAATTACTGGCGCCTCTACCCGCCGGTGATCAACAACGAAAGTATTGCTCAGCAAATCGGCGCTATCGCCCAACGGATTTTAGGACAGGAGGCGCTGATCCCCAACTGTCAAACCATGGGGGGAGAGGATATGTCTTTTTTCCTAGAGGCTGTGCCGGGATGCTATTTCTTCCTTGGGGCCGCTAATTCGGCGCTGGGCTTAGACTTTCCCCACCACCATCCCCGTTTTAATTTTGACGAATCGGTTTTGCCCCTAGGGGTGGAAATTTTTACTCGTTTTGTGGAAGAATACGGCGCTTGATCCCTTGGGGTATAATAGCTTCTTCTATTTCCCGGAGAATATCGCCCTATGGCTTTTGCTCAGGATTGGCTGGCTGACCATCAAATTTTACTGACGCTTCTGGTGATTGCCGGCGCTCTGTTTTTATTTATCGTCGAATGGTTGCCCATTGACACCACGGCGATCTTAGTAACCGTTGTTTTAATCGTCCTGGGTTTAGTGACCCCAGAGGAAGGCATCGCCGGTTTTAGCAATTCCGCCACCATTACCGTCATGGCCATGTTCATTCTCAGCTATGGCATTACTCGCACCGGCGTCATTCAAATCGCTAGGGATTTTATGGTCAAATGGGGCGGCAAAAACACAAGCCAACAAATCTTTTTGATGGGTTTGGTGGTGGGGCCGATTTCAGCGTTTATCAATAACACGGCGGTGGTCGCCATTTTCTTGCCTATTATCGAAGAATGGGCCAAACAGCGCCAGGTTTCAGTCTCTAAACTTTTAATCCCCCTTTCCTATATGACGGTGCTGGGGGGGATGATTACGGTGATTGGGACGTCCACCAATATTCTGGCTAGCGGTTTATCGAAAAAATTAGTGGGGCAGGAATTTAGCCTCTTTCAATTTACGCCCTTGGGGTTAATCACCTTCGCCATTGGTTTGATCTATATCGCCCTACTTGCGCCGAAATTATTGCCCGACCGCAAACCCGCCAGCGCTGGCCGGGTCGCGGACGATTATTTCCTCAAGGATTACGTCAGCGAGGTGATTATTCCGCCCCGTTCCAGTCTGATTGGCCAAACCTTAAGGGAAAGCGGCATTCAGCGCCGATTTGATATTGATATTCTCGAAATTATCCATAACGATACTCACTTTCCCCAACCCTTGGCGGATAAGGTGCTGACGGTGGGGGATATTTTATTGGTGCGGGGCGCGCGGGACGATTTGCTGAAAGTGCGGGACGAACGGGGGGTGGAAATTTTAGCGGACGTCAAATTTAATCAGGCCAGTCAAGACAGTCAACCGGCGCCGGATTTACCGGATTTAGTGGAACCCCTGGAAGCGGGGGAAGAAAAAATCGCCGAGGTTTTAATTCTCTCCAACTCCCGTTTAATCGGCTCCACTTTAAAGGACATTCGCTTTCGCCAACGCTACAACGGCACAGTGCTGGCCATCCGTCGGGGGGAGGAGTTGATCCGCGAGCGCCTAGGAAAGGTGCGCTTAAAATTTGGAGATCTGCTTTTAGTACAAGGGCCGAAGGAAAGTTTTTTAGGCCTGCAAACCACGCGGGAATTATTGGTTTTAGAAGAGAAGAGTTTAGAAAATTTACGTCTCGATAAAGCCTGGACGGCGCTGGCCATCGTCGTCGGGGTGATCCTCGTCGCGGCCTTGGATTGGATGCCCATCTTAGTCACCAGTTTAATCGGCGTCTTAGCGATGATCATCGCTGGCTGTCTGAAACCGGGAGAAATTTACGGCGCCGTTCGTTGGGATATTATTTTTTTGCTAGCGGGGTTAATCCCTCTGGGAACGGCTATGGCCAATTCCGGCACCACGGAATGGCTGGCCCAGGGCTTAGTCAGTCTCGGGGGCAACCTCTCCGGCTATTGGCTTCTATTCTTGTTTTATTTAGCCACGGCGCTGTTGACGGAGATTTTGTCGAATAACGCCACGGTGGTCTTGATGCTTCCCATCGCCGTGGAAGTGGCCAAAACCCTGAGCCTCAATCCCTTCGCCTTTATGTTCGTGGTCACCTTCGCGGCGTCTAATAGTTATATGACCCCCATCGGCTACCAAACCAATACCATGGTCTATGGTCCTGGCGGCTACAAATTCTACGATTTCACCCGAGTCGGCGCGCCGTTAACGATTCTGCTCTCCCTCCTGACTCCTCTGTTTACCCTTTTGCTCTACGGCATTAAACCAGCCTAGTTTCTGAACCATGACACCGAACCCCGGCCCCGATTTTTCTCTGTTCGCCCTTCTGCGAGAGGGGCAGGCTTCCAGCCTAGACCTAGCGGGTTCGGCGGCGCTGTTTGACGCCCTGATTCAAAGCACTCTGGACTTTTTAACCCGCCAGCGCCTAGCCTCTGTGTTCTGGGTCAAACTTCCTCCCTTTACCGCGGTCTGGGAACCCCTGGGGGCCGCCCTCCAACAGGGCGTCGCCAGCAAACTCTTTGACGGCTCTTGGCCCAAACCCCCGGCGCTTCCGAGCGCCGCTTATTACTATTTGCCTCTGGAAATCAATCACCACTTAGAGCGGGAGTTTTTTTTCCTCGTCTCCGGGCCGGAACTCCAACTGGTTTGGGTGGCCCAGACTCCCCCCGGCGAGGGCTACAGCGCCGGAGCGGATTGGCGTTTGGCGCTCAGTTTTGACCCCGAGACGGTGAACCGTCTGCTGGAAACCCTTCAGGGAGACCTCGCGGTGAGCGACCAAACCCCCGAGTCCGTCGTTAATCAGCCTAAGACCCATGCTTCCCAAATCCCGGCGGAGTGGGCCTCGGCTCTTTTGCGGGACTATCTCCAATGCGCTCTAACCACCGGCGCCGCCCGTCCGCCCCAGACCGACTCCCAGGAGTTGCTCTTAGCGGTTCTGCGGGAATTGAGCTTGCCCCTCACGAATATGAAAACCGCCCTGCGACTGCTGGAGTCGATGCAGAATAAACGGGAACAGCGCCAGCGTTATCTCCAGGCGCTTCAACGGGAATGCAGTCGTCAAAACGCCCTTTTCCAAGGCATTCAAGAGCTTTTAAGCGCCGAGGCGCCCCCGGAAACCTTAAATCAAGGCGTTTATCTAGAGGATTGCGTCCCCGGCGTCGTCAGCACCTATCAACCGTTGGCGGAGGAACGGGGGGTGTCTTTGGGCTACACCATCCCGGCCCAGTTGCCGCCCGCGGCCATCTCGGCGCCGGAGTTGCGGACTCTGCTTCAACATTTGCTTCAAAACAGTTTAAAATTTACCCCGCCCCAGGGCAAAGTCCACGTCTGGGGGGCGCTTCAGGGGAAACGGGTGGAGCTACGGGTGACGGACACGGGGGTGGGGATGGAAATGAGCGACATTCCCAAGGTCTTTAACCGTTTCTATCGGGGACGGCGCGCCTTAGGGGAAACCGACCCCGGCGCCGGTTTGGGATTAACCATCAGCCAGCGCCTCCTCCAGCGCCGCGGCGGCGCCATCCGAGTCAATAGCCATCCAGGACGAGGGAGCGAATTTCAAGTCTTGTTGCCGATTTTTTCCCCGGAGACTTTTATTTAAACGTCTCGCGAAACTGAGCGGGTTCGTTGACTGGGTTTCGGTTTGGGCGCGATTGACCCCAAAGGGCGACCCCGGGGAACCGGTTTTAGGGAAAAGGGTCGTTTAGTGACTCTCCGTTTTTGCGGCCCCAGATCGGCGGCGCTTTCTAGAACCAACTGACTACCCTTGAGCGCCGCCCGGAAATCCCAAAAATGCCCCAGGGTCGGGTTGGGCAACTCCCCTTGCAGTTTGACTTTAAAAAAACGGGGGCGTTTTTGTCCCGGCCGGGGAGACTGACGAATTTTAGCCACCATGAGTCGGCGCTCCGGCGCGACGAAGACCAATTCTCCCCGGATGGAAAATTGATTCTGGCAGACCTTCGGGCCAAAGACCGGCGGCGCTAGGGGATGATCCGAATAACCCGGCCCCAAGGTTTCCGGCGCCCAAACCCCCGCCAGTTGAAAGTGGAGATGTTCGTCGCTGTCCCGCAGACGGGGATAGACCACCCAAAGATGAGACTGCCCGAGGTCTAAATGTTTTTTCAATAGCGCCGCCATCCGCCCCAACAGCGCCGCTTCGATCATGGCGCCCTCCGCCGTCACCAAGACTCCGCGATGGAGAGACTCGGAAGACGGGTAATATTGCCCCGCCACCAGCCCGATGGCCCGAAATTGCCGGGGATGACTGGGGGGGGGGATGGGATGCTGGCGCTCGGGCAGAACAGACTCGGACATGGTAAGGGCCATCGGGGGGCGGGAAAACGGCGCTTTCCCCAAGATAGCCCCAGATTCCCTGAAAAATTGAGATCCGGGGCGGCGGAGTAGGCGACGAAAAACTACTGACGGGCTAGCAGAACGGGACAGGGCGCGTTGACCCGCACATAGTCCGAGAGGGAGGTGCCTAGCAAACGATCCAAGTCGGGCAAACTCTTGGCCACGGAGGGGCGCCGGTCGGGGGAGCCTAACATCAGCAAATCGACGCCGTAGTCCTCCGCTAGGGTGCAAATCTGCTCGCCCGGTTTGCCGCCGGTGACGACGCAACGGTAGGCCACCCCAAAGCGTTTGGCTTTGGCGATGGCGGGGGCGACGATGGGGTTATTTTCCGTTTCTTGACGGGAGAGGGGCAAGAGATCCGGTTTGAGGTCGGGATTGACTCGGGCGAAAATCACCTCCCCTTCCGGGTAATCTCGCAGTAAGTAAAGCGCCAAATCGAGGGCGTACTCCGCGGCGGCGGATTTATCCAGCGCCACCATCACCCGTTTAATGCGTTTGACATAAATATCGTCTTTGACCAGCAACATGGGATGATTGGTCAACTGGAAGACGTATTGGCTGACGGAGTTTTCTAAAATGGCCTCCAGGCGCTTAAGCCCTCGGGATCCCATGATGATCAGATCGGCGCCGATTTCGTCCGCCACCTCGCAGACGGTTGTTTTCGGCTCCCCCTGTCGGAGGATAGTGGCCACCTTTGCGGGATCGATGGGAATACTGCGGAGAATGTCCCCCAGAATTTTGCCCCCGTCCTCCCATTTTTCCGTAAAGGCTTCGGCGGTGATTTGGGGGGGCACCACATGGAGCACGGTAATGGCGGCTTTTTGGATCGCGGGCAAGTCCATCAGCGCCTTAAGCATGTCCTGGGTTTGGGCGGAGCCGGCGTCGGCGTATAAAATTTTATTGAGCATTGTCACTGAGTTCCTAATTGAAAACGACGATCTAAAACATAACGACAGGGGGAAGACGTCCAGGCGAGAGGGAGCCAAACCCTGCTTGCTCTAGAATACTGTGAAGGGTATCGCCCGGCCCTGGGATCGTTTTCTTCGACTACGCTCAAAGAACGGCGCAATGGCTAGGTTCCGAGAACGGCGCGGCTCAACGACCTTGACGCCCTAAGCTGGCGATATAATGACTGAACCGTTCACCTTCCTTGTCCCACCGCCGTGAAAACTGACTACGAAGCGATCATCGGGTTGGAAACCCACTGTCAACTCAACACCGCCAGTAAAATTTTTTGCGGTTGCTCCACCCATTTTGATAGCCCTCCCAACACCAACGTTTGCCCGGTTTGCCTCGGCTATCCCGGCGTGCTTCCCGTCCTGAACGAAGCGGTCTTGGCCGCGGCGGTGAAGTTAGGCTTGGCGCTGGACGGGAAAATCGCTCCCTACAGCAAGTTTGACCGCAAGCAATATTTTTACCCCGACCTGCCTAAAAATTACCAAATTTCTCAGTACGACCTGCCCATTGTGGAGCATGGGAAATTGGAAATCGAACTCGTTGATAAAAAAACGAAGGCCGTCAGCCGCAAGACCATCGGCGTCACCCGCGTGCACATGGAGGAAGACGCCGGCAAACTCGTCCACGCCGGGAGCGACCGTCTGGCGGGTTCTACCCATTCCCTGGTGGACTTTAACCGCACGGGAGTGCCCCTCTTGGAAATCGTCTCCGAGCCGGATCTGCGGTCGGGTCAGGAGGCCGCGGAATACGCCCAATCCCTGCGGCAGTTAGTCCGTTACCTCGGCGTTAGCGACGGCAATATGCAGGAAGGTTCCCTCCGGTGCGACGTCAATATTTCCGTGCGTCCTCGGGGGGAAAAGGAGTTTGGCGTGAAAGTAGAGATCAAAAATATGAACTCCTTCAGCGCCATTCAAAAGGCCATCGAGCACGAAATCGAGCGCCAAATCGAGGCCCTAGAAAACGGGGAAGCCATTATCCAAGAAACCCGCCTCTGGGAAGAGGGGAGCCAACGCACCATCAGTATGCGCAAAAAAGAAGGCTCCAGCGATTACCGCTATTTCCCGGAGCCGGATTTACCGCCCCTAGAGGTGACGGAAGCTCAAAAAGAGGCCTGGCGGGCCGACTTGCCGGAACTGCCGGCGCCGAAACGGCGGCGCTACGAAGCGGAGTTTGGTCTTTCGCCCTACGACGCGCGGGTGTTGACGGAAGACCGGGAAGTGGCGGAGTACTTTGAACGGGCCGCGGCCGCCGGCGCTAGCGCCAAGTTATTGGCCAACTGGATTACCCAGGACATCGCCGCCTATCTGAACGCCCAGAAATTAACCATTACGGAACTGCCCCTGCAACCGGCGCAACTGGCGGAACTGGTGGCGCTGATCGAAAGCGGCGCCATTAGCGGCAAAATCGCCAAGGAAATCCTGCCGGAACTCTTAGAAAAGGGCGGCTCTCCCCAAAAACTAGTGGAAGCCAAGGGCATGACCCAACTCTCTGACCCGGCGGCGCTGGCGGAGGTTATCGCCCAAGTGATCGCGGCCCATCCCAAGGAGTTGGAAAAATTCCGGAGCGGCAAGGGCAATATGAAGGGCTTTTTTGTGGGTCAGGTCATGAAACAAACCGGCGGCCGGGCCGATCCCAAGTTGACCAATCAGTTGTTGGATGAACAATTAGCGGCGCTTGGCAATTAATGATTCAGTTCTTTTTTCGCGGCTTGCCACAGGCTGTCTAACTCCTCCAGGGAATACTGATGGAGAGGACGATTAGCGTTCTTTTCCATAAGGGTTAATCGTTGAATGAAACGCTGGTGCGTGCCTTGCAGCGCCTCGGAAGGATCCAAATCATACCAACGGGCAATGTTAATTAAGGTGAATAGTAAATCCCCTAATTCCGCCTGTTGATGAGATTGATCCGAGGTCTGTAACGCCTCTTTAAACTCGGCCAACTCTTCTTCAAATTTTGCCCACACCCCTTCCGCCGTTTCCCATTCAAATCCGAAATCGGCGGCTTTTTGAGCAATTTTACTGCCAGCGGTTAAGGGCGGTAGAGTTTGGGCGTAACGGGCTAATTTATGGCTAAGAGATTGTTCCGCTCTACATTCCGCAGGTCGATGCTCAATCGTATAAAATATGAAGGCATTTAGGGAGGCATGGGACTCAGTGAGCGTAAAAGTAGAAAACCTAGATCATCTGGGAATCGTGGCAGGCATCATCGATAAAATAGGTTTAGTG
>WGLZ01000079.1 GCA_016471375.1 Cyanobacteria bacterium RI_101 | reverse complement strand
ACCCCCCAAACCTTCGAGCAAGAAACCGCCTTCCAACAGGATCTGAACCGGGACGGCCTTATCGGCAACGTCTTCAGCGAAACCGAAACCCAGGGCGCCGTTAAGTTGCTCCGGGATTTGGTCAACTACTTCTACGTTCAGGGGCAAGACGGCGCTCCGACGCCCCTCCAGTACCAAAACCAACCCTACGACAACCGTTTCTCGGAATGGAGTCCCCTGGCAGCGGAAACCCTCAACGGGGAGAACCAAGTTCTTTGGGAAAATACCGGCGCCGGGCAACTGGGTCTCTGGCGGGCCAATGACAATTGGGATTGGCAACTCTCCGATATCTGGGACTTGGCTTCCGAGGAAACCTTTATCCAAGAGGTTAACTTCGGCGTCGACGCCAATGGGGACGGCGTCATCGGCCAACCCGGGGCGGAGCTAACGGCGTTATTAACCGGCGCCGTCAATCCCTTGGGCGGCTAATCCTTGGGTCTCATTCAGAAGCTTGTTAAGCTAGAGGCGCCCCTCAGCCGGAGTTTTCTCCCTTGTTCGCCCTACGCTTCGCCACTGGAACCCCCCAATTTACCCTAGTTCTGCTCCACGGTTGGGGCGCCAACGCTCAGGATCTCTATCCTTTGGCTCCCCAACTCGCTCTCCCCCAGACCCTCTGCCTCTTTCCCAACGCGCCCTTCGATCATCCCCAAGCGCCGGGGGGAAAGGCTTGGTACCGTTTGGAAGCGCCGGATCCCGAGGGACTAGCCCGGAGTCGCGCTCTCTTAGAAAACTGGTTGCTGGGTCTAGAGTCAGAGACGGGCATTCCCCTAGAGCGGACGGTTTTAGGGGGGTTTTCCCAGGGCGGCGCCATGAGTTTAGATCTGGGACAGGATCTGCCCCTGGCGGGGGTGGTTTGTTTAAGCGGCTACCTTCACTTTGAACCCCAAACCCCTCCCAGCGCCCCGCTTTTACAACTCCACGGTCGCCAAGATCCCGTCGTCCCTATCGACGCGGCCCGTCGGGCCCGAGACCAGCTTCTAGCGGTCGGCGCCGAAATTCAGTACGAGGAATTTGACGGCGGCCACGAAATTCCTTATCTAGCCCTCCAACGCCTGCGGGAGTTTGTCCTAGCAAAAATTGCCTGAAAACACTGTGATCAAGATCACCAACCCATCGTGATTACTTCGCTAGTCGATACCGGAGAAATGGAGAACACTGGAGGTATTCTCGATTACACCGTTTCCTCCTATGTTTATCTCTCCTCTAGCCCAGAAACCCCGGAGCGCCGCCGCCCCTTGTTCGGAACTGACTCTAGAGAGACTGGAGTTAGAGCGCCTGCTGGAAGCGGAAATCGCGGAGCCTCAGGCGGCGCTGGACAATGAAACGCGGGAACAAATCCTCCGCTCCCTCATCTATCGTCTGCAACGGTTAGGCTATGTGCGGCGCTTGAAAAAAGCGTCTTAACCCCTATTTCAGGCGCCCGGAGCGCAAAATACTGACGATGAGCCAAAGACCTAACAGAGAGGCGGCGGAAAAGAGAATATTGGCCACCAGCGCCGGTTGTTGACTATTCGACCTTGGGGAAATAACGGCGGCGCCCATAAAGCTCCGACCACGACGCTCAAGGAAAGTCTACGCAAAATGCCTGTCCGTCGGGCAACTCAAAAATCCGCAGAGTGGTTAGTAGTTAATGGTTTTAAAGGTTACCTGATTGGTTTCTGGACGATACAGAGTATAGACTGCCTGTCCTGATTGACGTCCCGCACTGCCGACTCCCACCACGCGACGGGGCGTTTTACCCTGATCTTGCGGAGCTTGAGGGCCGTCTAGAGTTCTGACGGTGGACTGTAGCTGACGGGGGAGCACCTGACACTCGAAGGCCAGACCCGAGCGCCCACAAAATAAGGTGTTCGCATCGGCGCGGATTAGCCGGTCGCAGAGAATGATCGGCGGGGTCGTCGGCGTAAGCTCATCGGCGCAGCCAACAGTACTTCCATGGATGAGTAAACAATCCAGTTCGTGAAAGCCAAAATGAAGGGAGCGCAACCATCCCACATTTTCCCGAGATACAGACTCCCAAAGATATTGCGCCCCGTCGGCGCCGAACCGCGCTATTAAATCTGGAGCGTCAGGAACGCCACTCAATCCATGAAGGCTCAAACATTGCTCTTCCCACCAGCCGAGCCCGATGCCAGGGCAAGGCCGACAGGAGTGGATGCTCAAGAACGAGATGAAAACCCAGTTCCCAATAAATGACAGTTTGAGTGGAGCTATCCTCCGCCCAGTTTTCAAAAAATGACTGGATCTGGTTTTCGGGAATGATCCGCACCCAAGGAAAACGATAGGCAATGCGAGCTAAATCCACAGAAATATTGCCGGCGCCGGGAGCGAGATAGCAAGAAGGGCGGTTAGCGTCTTTTAAAAATTGACTGATCCAGGTAGTTTTACCGCTACCCGACGGGCCGGCGACCGCAATCAATGAAGACGTAGTTATGGGGTTAGGCATTTTAGTGAAATGATGGAGTATGACGGATCAAGCTCATGAACTCCTGGCGAGTTTTCACATCTTCGGCAAAGATTCCCTGCATGGAGCTGGTCACTGTCCAGGAACCCGGTTTCTGTACTCCTCGCATCACCATGCACATGTGTGTCGCTTCCACGACGACGGCAACGCCTTGGGGGTTGAGCAACCCTTGCAAGGCGTCGGCAATCTGTTGAGTCAGCCGTTCTTGAACTTGCAGACGGCGGCCGTACATTTCGCAAATGCGGGCAATCTTAGAAAGACCAATCACTTTGCCATCGGGAATATAAGCAACATGGGCCCGCCCCAAAATCGGCAAAATATGATGTTCACAGGAGCTAAATAGGTCAATATCCCGCACCAACACCATTTCGTTGGCGTTTTCTGCAAACACAGCTCCGTTCAGCAGTTCATCTAGGGATTGGCGGTAGCCGGAGGTTAAAAACGTCAGAGCCTTAACCACCCGTTTAGGGGTATCTCGTAATCCTTCGCGGTCGGGATCTTCGCCCAATCCGAGTAGGAGGGTACGAACCGCTTGCTCCATGTCAGCTTGAGAGACAGGGGATCGCAGTTGGGTGGGAATAGTGGCAATGACTTGATTGGCAGACAGGTTAGGCGCGGGAATTTGGGCGGTCATATTGATGATAGAAGATGAGAAAAGGTTAAATGTGGAATTCTGAGAAGATCGCCAGCCTAGCGAGACAAAAACCGATGGCTTTAGTCCGGCGCCGGCTGTATTTTCGTCTCACAGAGGGCTAATTGACGACGAATGTCTTCTGGATTGAGGTCTCGCCCGATGACGACCAGTTGATTACTCGGAGAGGTATCTCCCCAGGAGTCAACTTCTAGAGTGCAACGTTTACCGCTGAGCTGAAAGATATGTTTCTGAGAACTTTGGGTAAACCAGAGCAAACCCTTAGCACGGAACACATTAGCGGGTAGAGTATCCAGCCATTCTTGAAACTTGTGGAGAGAAAAGGGGTAAGCGCCGCGATAGGAAACGGAGACAAACCCGTCATTCTCTAAATGGCTGGAGTGATGGTGATGGTGTTCGTGGGCATGATGATCATGACTAGGGTCGCAATGGTCTGGATCGTCTTGATCTCGCTGGGTTTGTTCAATTTCTTCCTGAAGAAGACGCTCATAACCCGCTGGATTATGATAGCCCACATCCAAAATAAGTGGCAGAGGCACCGATCCCTTTCGACATCGTATCAGGCGCGCTTTTTCCTTGATGGTAAGGATATGACGCTCTAGTTCGTCTAACCGATCAGCCATCGCTAGATCTGTTTTATTGACCAGAATAATATCCCCATAGACAATTTGTTTAAGCGCCGCTTCGCTATCAAAATGCGCCGGGGTAAACTCAGAGGCGTCTACTAAGGTAATCACTGAGTCAAGGTGGGTAAAATCCCGTAACTCAGTTCCTAGAAATGTCATCATAATGGGTAATGGATCGGCAATCCCCGTGGTTTCAATAACCAGATAATCAATCCGGTCATTTTTTTCTAAAACATTGTAAACAGCTTCCACTAGATCATTATTAATGGTGCAACAAATACAGCCGTTACTTAGCTGTACCATATCTTCGTCAATGGACACCAGTAGCTGACTGTCGATATTAATATCGCCAAATTCATTGACCAGAACCGCCACCTTTAAATTCTGATGATTACTCAGAATATAATTAAGTAGCGTCGTTTTACCACTGCCTAAAAATCCGGTGATAATGGTGACGGGCATTCCCCGTTTGGGAATTAGGAGCGTCTCTGAGAAGGGGGGCATAATTAGTTATCCTGAGTCAGTAATGGCAATTGAATAAGATAAGAATCAGCGGTCAATGGGTAAGCCATTTTTTTGAGAAATTAGGATTGCAAGCAAGAAAAATATCAACTGTGTCGCCACAATGCTCGGGCCCGAAGGCAAATTAAGCGCCGCGGAGACGACCATCCCCCCGACGGCGCTGAGCGCCCCCAGCCCCGCGGATAGCCAGACATAATGCAGGAAGGCGCGACTGAGTAAGCGGGCGGCGCAGGCGGGAATCACCACAAAGGCGCTGACCAGTAAAACGCCAATCGCCTTAATGGACGCCCCCACCACGAGGGACAGCAAAACAATAAAAGCGGCGCGGTGAGCTGAGACGGCGACGCCCCGGGCCCTGGCTAAGGGTTCGTGCAAGGTCAATAACATCTGGGTTCGCAACGTCAGACCGATAAAAACCGCGCAAGCCAGCAAAAGCGCCGCGCTGAAGCTTAAATCCAGTTCCCCCACGGCTAAAATATCGCCAAATAAGAGGTTATTCAGCCCTCCTTTGTACTGACCGGTAAAGCTGAGGAGAATAATAGCGATGGCGAGGGAGGAAGAGTAAATGATGTTTAAGAGCGCGTCCGTCCATAATGGAGCGCGTTCCAACAGAGACGTTACCCCTAGGGCGAACAAAACGGCGAAGGGCAAGAGAACGACCGAGGGGTTAATCCCCATCAGCAGGCCAACGCTGACGCCTAAAAGGGCGGAATGTCCTAGGGCGTCGCTAAAAAAGGACAGTTGACGCAGGATTGCGAAACTTCCCAACAGTCCTCCCATTAAGCCGGTGAGAACGCCGCCGAGGAGCGCCCGTTGCATAAAGGGCAATTGGAAGAGTTCAATAACGCGGGTCAGTTCGACGGCCATAGGGGATTAAGGGCGATAACGGACAAAGTCGGCCCCGTAGGCCAGGGAGAGATTAGCGGGGGAGAGCGCCGCAGAGGGAGCGCCTTGGCACAGCAACGCCCGATTCAGACAGAGAACCTGGTCGCAGTGCCGGCGCACCCGCTCCAAATCGTGGGAAATTTGCAACACGGCCCAGCCCCGCTCCTGTTTGAGTTGAGAGAGCAGTTGGTAAAAATCCGACTCCCCTCTGGCGTCTAATCCCGCCGGGGCTTCGTCCAAAATCAACAAGCGCCGCGGATAAACGAGGCAATAGGCTAGCAAAACCCGTTTGCTCTCGCCCCCGGACAGACCGCTGACCGGTTGGCGCCGAAGATGCAGCGCTTCCACCCGAGCCAAAGCCTCCTGAACGGCGCCGCGGCGTTTTTTTCGGTTTGCCCAGGGCGCCTGAACCCCCAATCGATCCCAGCCTAAGCCGACCCATTCTTCGACGGTGATGGGAACGCGGCGATCGAAGAGGAAAGTTTGGGGCAAATAAGCGATTTGTCGCCGGACAATCGGCGCTAGCCAACCTTGAGGGGAGAGGGGGCGTCCCAAAATCAACACATTTCCCGACCGCCGGGGTAAAAGACCCAGAATGGCCTGCACCAGGGTGGTTTTACCGGCGCCGTTGGGGCCGACAATAGCCGTGTCCGTTCCCGCTTCTAGGACAAAGGAAACATCCCGCACCGCCACGGCGCTTTCCCGAGCCACCGTCAGCGCTTCCACCGCCAAAACAATCTCTCTCAAGGCGCCCTCCTAAAATCGAAGACCAACGGTTTGGGGACGCGCCGTCGCCAGTTGCGGCCCCCAGAGCGGCAGAAAAGACTGGGCTGACCCGCCGGTAAAGGCCGTCGTCAGATGATCGACATTTCGGCGCATGGCGCTCAGGTAATAATCCGGTTCCAGCGCGTCGGGGCCTCCCGTTTCTAGGGGGTCAAAGACGCTGACCTTCACCTTTAAATCCTTCGCTAAGGCGGAAAAGGCGTCTTCGCCGCTTTGGGGTTCCGTCAGGAGCGTTTTTAAATTGGTCTCCTTCACCGTGTCCATCACCCGTTTCACATCTCCGGGGGACGGATTTTCCTCCGGGACGTCCACTAGGAAAGTCGCCTTCAAGTTATAGCTCTGGGCAAAGTAGGGCGCGAAGTCATGGAAAGCGACAAAGGTTTTCCCGGCGTAGGGCGCCAGACGTCGGGCTGTTTCCGCGTCCAACTCCCGCAATTGTTGAATGTAGGCGCCGGCATTGGCGGTATAAATAGCTTTGCCCTCGGGATCCGCGGCGATCAGCCCGTCCCGAATATTTTCCACCTGTCGGACCGCTCGCTTCGGATCGAGCCAGATGTGGGGGTTATGTTCTCCGTGTTGATGACTGTGCTGGGCGGAGTTGTTTTCAGACTTGTCATGGTTATGGTCATGGTCGTGGTCATGACCGCCCCCCGAGTCCGTCTCGATGACCGCCACGCCCTCGCTAGAATCGATCACCCTTAAGCTGGGATTGTCGGCGTTTTTCACCAAACCGTCTAAAAAGTCCTCCATCTCCAGACCATTTTTGACGAGAACATTAGCCTTTGCCAATTTCTGGGCGTCTTCCGGTTTCGCTTGATAATCATGGGGGCCAAGGTTAGTGGGCAACAGTTGGGTCACCTCCGCCCGCTCCCCCGCCACCGCCCGGGTAAATTGGGTTATGGGTAAGAAGGTCGTCACCACTCGCAATTCTGGCTGAGGCGCCGCCGTTGACCCTTGGGATTGGAGGGATTCAGGGGTAGAGGGGGGATTGGTTTGGCAACCGCCTAGGCTACAAGCCAGCGCGGCGAGGGACAAACCGCGAAGGAGGCTAGGGGCTAGAAATGATCGTGTTTTCCAATTAATCATGAGCAATGTCCTGGGTAGGAAGTCGGTTGAGCGAGGCGGAAAGGTCTTTGGGTTTACTCTCCTTCCCGCAACATCAGCGCCGCCTCTTTGGCGAAGTAGGTCAAAATCAAATCGGCGCCGGCCCGTTTCATGCTGGTCAGGGTTTCTAGAATCACTTTTTTCTCGTCAATCCAACCCTGTTGGGCGGCCGCCTTGATCATGGCGTACTCCCCGCTGACGTTATAGGCGGCGACAGGTAGATTAGTATGCAGTTTAATTTGCCAAAGAATGTCTAGATAGGCTAAAGCGGGCTTAATCATGACAATATCGGCGCCTTCGGCGAGATCGAGGGCGATTTCCTTAAGGGCTTCCCTTGCGTTAGCCGGATCCATTTGATAAGTCTTCTTATCGCCAAACTGGGGAGCGGAATCCAGCGCCGCTCGAAACGGGCCATAGTAGGCGGAGGCGTATTTAGCGGAATAGGCGAGAATGCCGACGTCGATCCAGCCTTCCGCGTCCAGCGCCTGACGAATCGCGCCCACTCGACCGTCCATCATGTCGGAAGGGGCCACAAAATCGGCTCCGGCTTCCGCCTGCGTCAACGCCTGTTTCACCAACACCGCCACGGTTTCGTCGTTGAGAATTTCGCCGTCCCGCACAATACCGTCATGCCCCTCGCTACTGTAGGGGTCGAGGGCGACGTCGCTAATGACCAAAATATCGGGAACGGCTTGTTTAATGGCTCTCAGGACTCGGGGAATTAAGCCCTCCGGGTTGTGGCTTTCAGCGCCCGTATTATCTTTTTGGCGCTCGGGAATGAGGGGAAAAAGGGCAATCGCGCCGATTCCCAACTCCCGCGCCCGCGCAATCTCCTCTAGCAATAAATCCACCGTGTAGCGGTGGCAACCGGGCATCGAGGGAACCTCCTCCCGGCGTCCGGCCCCTTCCGTTACAAAGAGAGGGTAGATCAAATCATTTACTCCCAAACGAGTCTCCCGCGTCAGACGACGCAGGGTTTCCGTTCGCCGCAAGCGCCGGGGACGGCGTCCGATGATGGGGGCGGAGGGCGCCGCCTCTTCCGGGCTAGCCAGCGGGGATGCAGTCATGGTCAAAAACGATAATCATTATCAAAATATCTTACAGTGCCAGGCGCCGAAAAAGCAATCTTGCTGGGGTCGGCAAGCTTAGGACGGAGACAACGGGGGCTTGGAGGTTTCCCAGACCCAGATTTCTCCCCCCCGTCCCCCCGTCGCCAGGGCTGTGCCCTGGGGATTCCAGGCGAGGACGGAAAAACCCTGGGAAGCGCCCTGGAGTTTTTGAGTTAACCGACGGGCCCGGCGCCAGAGACAGAGCCAACCATCCTCCCCCGCGGAAGCGAGGTCCTGGGTGCCGGGTTGAAAGGCGATCCCCGTCACGGTGTCCCAATGTTCGTCCAAAACCTCGGCAGACCAGCCGGGGGCGGGCTGGGTCGTTTGTCTCCAGACGACAATTTCATCGGCGCTGATGGAAGCCAGCATGGACTCCTTTCCTCCAGACCAGGCAAGCTGACGGGTTTTCCCCAACAAACCTCGCAGGAGCCAGGGGTCGGCGTTGCCGCTTTGCCAAACCCAAATCGAACAATCGTTGTTGCCAGAGGCAAGATAGCGACCCTCCGGCGACCAGGCCAGCGCCGCGCTGGCGCCCCCGATTTCCCGACGTAGGGGTCTTTCCCCCCAAGAATCTCGGCGCCAAATTTTGACGTTTTGGTTACCGCCAACCGCCAGAGAGTCCCCCTGGGGACGCCAAGCGAGGTCTAAAACAGACGAATCCTGAAAATCGAGGCTGGCAAGAACGGTTTGACTGAGGGCGCTCCAGATGTGGACGCAAGAACCGGCGCTCACCGCCAGTTCCGGGGCGGAGGGATGCCAGCGCAGGCGGTCGATCCAAGCTCGGGGGTAGTGGAGTCGGCTAAATATCTCAGGGGAGTCGCCGTCCATCCGCCAGACGGTCACCGTCCCCGATTGTCCCCCTGTGGCTAAAAACCGACCGTCTGGGGAAAGGGAAAGCGCGTTTAAAGCTTCCGCCTGGGGCGCTTGCAGGAGAGCGCAAACGCCGGTGGCGGCTTCCCCCAAGACCACTTCCCCCGCCGCGGAGCAGGCCGCTAGGCGAGCGCCGTCAGGAAACCAAGCGAGGGCGGTCACATAGTCGGATAGCGTTTCTTGCCAGGCAAGTCGCAGTAAAGTTTGCGGTTTAGCTTTTGACATCAACTTCTATCCCAGGGATGAGGCGGGGGACAGACAGGCTTGAAAGCTTTCTTCTAAGCGCATCTGGTCTAAATTGCGACCAATAAAGACTAACTCATTTTTGCGGGTTTCATCGGGGCGCCAAGGTCGTTCCGGGCGACCGTCCAACAGCATGTGAACCCCCTGAAACACCACGCGACGATCCTCCCCCGCAAGATTGAGAATCCCCTTCAGGCGAAAAATATCGGCGCCCCGCTCCCGGAGGAGTTCCCCCAGCCATTGACCGAGCCTTTCCCCGTCCACGGCGCCGGCCGCCACCAGCGCGATGGAGCGGACGCTTTCGTCGTGTTCGTGGGCGGTTTCGTTGAGAAAATCCGGGTCAATCCGCAGGGCGTTATCGAGGTCAAAGGCTCGAATGCCCAGTAGCGCCGCCATCTCCACCTGAGCGTCTCGGGCGGGATAAATCTTGGCCAGGGCGTTCATTCCCCGAATACGGCGCTCCAGCGCCGCCAGTTCCGCTTCTGTCACCAAGTCGGTCTTATTAAGCACAATCACGTCGGCGAAGGCGATTTGCTCCGCCGCTTCCTCGGCGTCCCAATGTCGCTCAATGTGGTGGGCGTCCACTACGGTGACCACCGCGTCTAGATGGGTTTGCTCCCGGACTTCGTCGTCCATAAAAAAGGTCTGAATCACGGGGGCGGGATCGGCCAGGCCCGTGGTTTCGATAACTAAATGGTCAAACTTATCCCGGCGCTTCATCAAGTTGCCGATGATACGAATCAAATCCCCCCGCACGGTGCAACAAATGCAGCCGTTGTTCATCTCAAAAATCTCTTCGTCGGCGTCCACCACAAGTTGATTGTCAATGCCCACTTCGCCAAATTCGTTGACAATGACCGCCACTTTTTGACCATGCTCGTGGGTGAGGATGCGATTCAGGAGGGTGGTTTTCCCCGCCCCTAGGTAGCCCGTCAGCACCGTTACGGGAACCGTGGGGCGTTCGACTGTGGCCAACATAAACAACTCCTCAATCACTAGTGGTATGCAATGATAATCGTTATCGTAGCAACTCCCCGACGGATAGCGCAACCCATAGCCCAGTCGGAGCGCCCCATGAATGAGGCTTGGCCCCAAGAAATTGACATCGCCATTGTCGGCGCCGGCCCCCAGGCCTTAACCCTAGCGGTTCGCCTACTGCAAAAAAAGAACTCCCTAAGCCACCGATTTCTGGCTATCGATCCCGCGGGCGCTTGGTTAGAGCGGTGGCGCCGCCAGTTTTCCGCCTACGAAATTCCCCATTTGCGCTCCCCCGCTGTCCATCACCCAGATCCCAATCCCTTTGCTCTACGGGCCTTTGCCGAATCCCGTTCCCAGGGGCTAGTTCCGCCCTACGATTTGCCTGAAACCCGCCTATTTGAAGATTTTTGCGGAGATGTGATTCGGCGCTGGGGCGTGGGAGAACGGGTGCTTCCAGCTCAGGTCGAGCGCCTAGAGCCGTTTTCTCGGGGACAACAACAGCGATTGGGTTTAACCCTAACGGGGGGACGGTTTTTAATGGCCAAAAGGGTGGTCTTGGCCGTCGGCGGCGGAGCGCCGCGCCTGCCTTCCTGGGCAAAAACCCAGCCCCCGGTCTATCCTCCCGAGCGTTTGCTTCACGCTGGTCAGGTCGATTTACGGCGACTAAAACAATTGAATGAGCGGGCGCTGATTGTGGGGAGCGGATTGACCGGCGCTCATCTGGCTTTAGGCGCGATTAAACGGGGGGCTAAGGTGATCATGATGGCTCGACGAAGCTTTTACGCAAAACTCTTCGACGCGGACCCGGGCTGGTTAGGCCCCAAATATCTCAACGGTTTTCAGGCGGAGCCGAGTTGGGAAAAGCGTTGGCAAATGATTCAATCCGCTCGCAATGGAGGCTCGTTAACTCCCGCTATTTTGAGCCAGTTGCGGCGCTTCGCTAGGGCGGGAACACTCTCTTTTTACGAACACTGCGAAGTCCAATCCGTCCAGTGGCAAGGAGACGCCTGGCGGGTGACCTACGTCCAGTCCGGCTCTCGTCAGCGCCTTGCTCATCTTTCCGTCCACCGTATTTGGCTAGCGACGGGAACCGTCATCGACGCGCGGGGTTGGCCCCTTTTATCTGAGATCTCTGAACATTATCCAGCTCCGACGGTGGGGGGCTTGCCTGTTTTAGATCAACATCTACGCTGGCCGGGGTGTCCCAATTTATTCATCATGGGGGGAGCCGCCGCTTTGCAGTTGGGGCCGGCGGCTCGCAATCTCTTTGGGGGTCGCTTAGCCAGCGAGCGGATTGCGCCGGCTCTGCTGGGAAAAACCTCTTAGCGCCGAGGCCCATCGGACGTTATCGCTTCCGGGAGGGAGCTTGAAAAGTCTGCGGAATTGTTAACAACGAGGTTGGTTCCGTCTCCCTGACAATGGGTCTTAAAAGGGCAGAGATGGGGGTAATCGCAATGGCTCCCCATGGGAGCCGGCGGCGGTTCCGGTTGGGTTAAAAACTGACGAAATTGGCTGAGGTAATCGGGAATTTGGTTTTGCCAAATTTGGACGCTCCGGGTCACATCCGTCGCTCTTAACCGGAGAGTCTCCGGCGCCCTCTCGGCGCCGATTCTTGGGGCGGACAGAATTAATCCCATTTCCGCGACCTGGATACCCGCGCCGTTGAGGACGTAGCTTTGGAGGGCGAGATCGGCCAAATATTCCTCCCGGATCTCCGCCGTCGGTTTGGCTTCCAACAGTCGCCAACTCTGATCCCGTCGGAGCTGGAGGATATGGGCCCGAAGGAAAATATCGTCAAAAATAAAGGCGGCTTCAAATAAGCAAGGTTGCCGCTGTTCCAACAGGCGCTGGGTCTGCTCTAAGGCGGAACGGAGGTCGCCGCTAACGGCGATCCCTTGAAAGCTCCGTTGCGCGATGGCTCTAAACTTCTGCTTTTCCGCTTGTTCCCCTTGCCGAGTCGGGGAATTCGGACAGGCGTATTCCGGTTTACAGACGGCCAACCAAAGGCGCTTGGGGCATTGCAAACCGGCTAAGAAATGGCTTTTGGTGAGAGGAAAAGACATTGGCGCCGAGGGATGTTTAAGGCTGGGCCTTGAGCGGAATTGGCGAATGAGGCCAAGATTAATGGCTCCGTCTCGATGGTAACAGAGAGTTTGGGGCGGGAAAGTAAGCCGTCCCCCTGAACAACGCCGGCTTCTGTTTCCTCCGCTCCGGCGCTAGACCCGCCTTTATCTGCTTTATCATGGACAACAGTCTTCTTTATCCGTAGCATGACCGATTTGCGCCAATCCTGCCAAGCCCTCGACGACCAACTCTCCAATCGCTTCATCGCCCTAGATCCGGGAGGGTACTGGATTATTTATGTGGATCAAGAACATTCTTGCCTAGGGGTTAAACATTTTGCCAACGATATTAATGAAAAAGGATTAGCCGTCGATCCCGAAACCGGAGAGGTGATTCCCTGTCAGGGGCCGGTAGTCCGCCAGCCGACTTTGACCTTGACGGGAAGAACCGCCAAGGAATTATGCGTCAAACTCTTTGAAGAAATGAAACCCTGCCCTGTGACCTTGCTAGACCACGCCGCCTATTTGGGTCGGGAATTAACCCGGGCCCAAGCGGCGCTGATGGAGGGAACGCCCTACGTTCAGGATTAGGCGCGAGCCATGACCCAGACTCCCCTCGGCTCCGTCACCCAAGGCTCCCTCACCCAGGGCTTGGAAGTGCGACTCTACCCCGACGTCTCCGTGGAAGAAATGCGGGTGGGGAAATTTCTGGTGATTCATGGCGTCCGTTCCCGCTTTTTTTGTCTTCTCACCGATGTGGCGCTGGGGACGGCCAATCCTCGTATTTTGGCGAATCCCCCCCGGGTCGAGGACAGTTTGATGCGGTCGGTGTTGGCGGGGAGCGGCACCTACGGCACTCTGGAATTAGCGCCGATGTTGATGTTGACGGAGACTGAGGAGCGAGGGGGGAAAAGAAAAACGGAAAACGGTTTAGGCTCCTACGAAGCCAACAGTAGCGCCGAGGTGGAATTATTGCCGGTGAAAACGATTCCGGCCCATTTCAGCGAAGTCTTTGAAGCCAGCGAGTTGGATTTTCGCACGGTCTTCGGTTGGGAGGACGATCCCTTCCGGCGCAATTTTTCCATTGGGCAACCCCTCGATATGGAGGTGCCCATTTGTTTAGATTTAGACCGGTTTGTGGAGCGCAGTAACGGCGTTTTTGGCAAATCCGGCACGGGGAAATCTTTTTTAACCCGTCTGTTAATTTCCGGCATTATCCGCAAGCAAGCGGCGGTGAATTTGATGTTTGATATGCACTCCGAGTACGGCTGGGAGGCTATGCGGGAGGGGAAACAGGTGGCTACCGTCAAGGGTCTGGGACAGTTGTTTCCGGGGCAGGTGGAAATTTTCACCCTCGATCCCGAATCCACCCAGCGCCGGGGCGTCCGGGGCGCTCAGGAATTATTTTTGAGCTACGAGCAAATTGAAATCGAGGATATTCGCCTCGTGGGTTTTGAACTGGGACTCTCGGAAGCGGCGCTGGATAACGCCAATATTTTATACGCCGAATTTGGCCGGAGTTGGATTAATCACTTATTGCTAATGTCCAACGAAGAAATTAAATTTTTCTGCGAGGAAAAACAGGGTCATCCCGGCTCCATCATGTCCCTCCAGCGCAAATTACGGCGCTTGGATAGCTTAAAGTATCTGCGTAATAGTTGTCCCCATAATTATATTGATCAGGTTTTGCAATGTCTTGAAGCCGGAAAACACGTGGTGATTGAATTTGGCTCCCAGTCTAATTTGTTGGCCTATATGTTAGCCACCAACATGATTACCCGCCGGATTCATAGCACCTATGTGAAGAAATCGGAGAAGTTTCTGCAAAGCAAAAATCCCAGCGACCGTCCCCGCCAGTTAGTCATCACCATTGAAGAAGCCCATCGTTTCTTGGATTCCCACATCGTTCATCAGACGATTTTCGGCACCATCGCTCGGGAAATGCGGAAATATTTCGTCACCCTCTTAGTGGTGGACCAGCGCCCGTCGGGGATTGATAACGAAGTCATGTCCCAAATCGGCACCCGGATTACCTGTTTACTCAACGATGAAAAGGATATTGACGCCATTTTTACCGGCGTTTCCGGGGGACAAAATCTCCGCTCCGTCTTAGCTAAATTAGATTCTAAACAACAAGCTTTAGTGTTGGGCCACGCGGTTCCCATGCCCGTGGTGATCCGCACCCGCGCCTACGACCAACAGTTTTATCAAGAAATCGGCGACACCGACTGGCGGGGGGAGGACGACGACCGTTTACAACTGGCGGCGGCCCAAGCTAAGGCGGATTTAGGGTTTTAGTCCTTTCCCAACATCCTCTAAGATGATGGCAAACGCTTATTTATCCATTGAGGACAATTGCCATGGGACTTTTTTTCGACGTGCTCAGCGCCGTCAATAACCCCCAACAAGCCGCCAGCGTGGAACAACTAGGGGGACTAACTCAGGAACTGCAACAGGTGGCCGGAAAATTTGGCCTAGACGCCCAGGGAACCCAAACGGCGCTTTCCGCCCTCAGCTCCCAACTGCGCCCGGCTCTGCGACAACAGGTCCAGAGCGGATCCTTGGATTTAGGCGCTCTGGCGGGCCAGGTCATGGGCGCCGCGTCGGGCGGTAATTTAGGCGCGCTCTCCTCCCTTCTTCCCCCGGAAGCCCAAAGCGCCGTCTTGCAGGGCGTCGCCGGAAAAACGGGTCTCAATGCCAGCCAACTGGAGGGCTTAATCCCGAGCCTTCTGCCCATTGTGATGAAATTTTTCAACCTCGGCGCCGGCGCTCCGGGAGGAATGGCGGGAATGGCTCAAAATCCCCTACTGAAGCAATTTTTAGACAGCGACCGGGATGGGGATGTGGATCTCGGGGACGTCTTTAAATTCGCGGGGCGCTTTCTCAACGGCCCCGGCGCCGCTTAGTCGACTTGCAAACTTTGATCATTCTAGGGTTCTAGGCTAACCTTCCCCCCTGGGCAGAGGTTTTCCTCGGAGTTGCGCCCATGAGACTGGGGAGAAACAGCGCCGGCTTGATCCTCAGTCTTCTGGCATTCATGGATCTGGCGCCCTAGACTGTTTTCCTCGCTAGCGTCGAGTTTTGTTGGGTTTCCGCCTTAGCCGCGAAAGTCCTACGCTGAACCGTCTAATAGGCTTTACTGAGCGCCTTAAAGACGACTGCGACCAGCGCCAACCCCCCCGCGAGTAAACCAAAGGCGGCGACCACTAGGGCGGCGCCGTAGCCAAAATCCAAATAGCGCAGCGTCATGTTGTAAATATAGACGGCGACGGTTTCCGTGGATCCCGCCGGGCCGCCGCCAGTCATCACTTGAATGAGGTCAAAAACGCCGAAGGCCTGGGCAAAACGGAAGAGCAGGGCGACAAATATTTGCGGCGCCAGCAGGGGCAAGGTCAGACGGACAAAACTCTGCCAAGGGCCGGCGCCGTCGAGGGCGTGGGCTTCGTAGAGTTCCGGGGGGATAGCTTGGAGA
Source organism: Cyanobacteria bacterium RI_101 (assembly GCA_016471375.1). Classification (GTDB taxonomy): domain Bacteria; phylum Cyanobacteriota; class Cyanobacteriia; order Cyanobacteriales; family Microcystaceae; genus Synechocystis. Next base: position 27,689 of record WGLZ01000079.1, on the reverse strand, counting down.
CCGGCCAGTAAAATCAGGGTGATAAAAGGCGCGGTTTTCCAGACATCCGCTAGGATGACCGCCGTCGTCGCCCAGGGTTGCTCCCCCAACCAGTTAATGCCCTGGGAAATCACTCCCAGGCGGAGGAGTAGATCGTTTATTAAGCCGTATTGATCGTTAAAGATCCAAACCCAAGCGACGCTAATGATGGCCGTAGGAAGCGCCCAGGGCAGAATAGCGATGGCGCGGACAACACCCCGACCCCGAAAATTTTGATTTAAAATCAGCGCCGTTCCCAGTCCCAGTAATAACTCTAAACTCACGCTAATAACGCTAAAGACCAGGGTTTGACCCAAGCTCTGCCAGAGACGGCTATCGCCCCCCAAACGGCGCCAATTTTGGAGACCGGCGAAAACGGGCCGGAGTTGGGTGTCGAGGTTTTGAGACTGGAAGCTCAGCCAGAGCGCCTGAAGAAGAGGGAGTAAAAAGACGAGGGCCAGAAGAAGGAGGGCTGGCGCCAGCATCAACCCAGGCGGGCTAATCCGGGGCCGCTCCACGGCGCTAACCAGCCTTGACCCACATCAGGGTCTGTCCATACTCCACCGGCTCGCCGTTAGCCACGGCGATTTCCATCACCTGACCGGCGATTTCCGACTCGATTTCGTTCATCAATTTCATCGCTTCAATGATACACACCACCTGTTCCTTCCGAACGGCGTCTCCCACCTCCACAAAGGGCGGCTCATCCGGCGCCGGCGCTCGGTAAAAGGTGCCCACCATGGGAGAGGTAATCGGCGCCCACTTTTGCTCCGCCGGGGAAGGCGGCGCCGGTTCGGGTTCCGAGGTCGGCGCTATTTCCAAGGGCGGAGCGACAGGGGAAGGGGCGACGACCGCGGGAGTCGGGGCTACGGGCAAGGGCGCCGAAAGCGCAATTCCAGAGTTTTCTTTTTTGACTTGAAGTTTAAATTCCTCCGTCTCTAGGGACAATTCGGTGATTTCCGCCTGGGCGATGGCCCCCAGTAGGGCTTGCAGTTCTGAAAAGTTAATGGACACGAATCTCCCCTCCCCGATAAACAATGGGTTGCGCCGAAGCGTTCAGTCAACTATTCCGCGGCTATTCCCGTCCTAGGTAGGAGCCGTCCCGAGTGTCGACCTTAATCCGTTCGCCGATGGAAATAAATAGAGGCACCATCACCTGGGCGCCGGTTTCCACAATAGCGGGTTTGGTGCCGCCGGTGGCGGTGTCGCCTTTAACGCCGGGGTCGGTGTCGGTGATTTCTAAAATCACGGAAGTGGGGAGTTCCACGTCTAAGACCGTGTCGCCCCAGAACAAAATGCTCACTTCCATCTCCTCCTTGAGAAACTTCACCTTATCCCCCAACTGGTCGGCGTTGAGACGGGCTTCCTCGTAGGTTTCCATGTCCATAAAGACAAACTGATCCGCGTCTTTATAGGTATATTGCATGGCGTTCTTTTCAATGTTGGCCTGGGGCACCGTTTCTCCGGCCCGGAAGGTCTTCTCCACGACGCTACCGGTTTGCACATTTTTCAACTTCGTGCGGACAAAGGCCGACCCTTTCCCGGGTTTGACGTGCAAAAACTCTACGACTCGCCAGACCGAGCCATCGAGTTCAATGGTGACGCCACTGCGAAAGTCGTTGCTAGAAATCATGGGAAGAGATAGGCGCTAGGAAGTTCACCCCCACATTTTACAGGGGAAGGGGGCGCCGAAATGGGAAAATTTTCTCGTGCCCCTTTATCCAGATCTTCGTTCAAGATGACTACCCATAAACCGCCATCGATTCTCAGCCGCCTCTGGATCTGGGGATTATCCCTGATGATTCTGACGCTGTGCCTGACGCTCAACGCGCCCTCCGCCCAGGCGACGGAACTGCTTTTGGGCGCCCTGGCCCAGGGCAACGCCATCACCGATCCCTCGGCGCTGTTGCGTTACGCTCTGCCCTTGGATAACCCGCCGATTCGGAAACTCCAGGCTTCTCTGGAAGATATTGACAACCATATCCGAGCCAAGCGCTGGCCCGCCATCGCCAAGGACGGGCGGGAGGCGAACTATATCCTTAAGGTTCAAAGCGAGAAAATTCTCGCGGGGGTTCCCGAAGCGCGCCGGCAACAAGGCGAAGCGTTACTGAGCCAAATCCAGACCCAGGCGGCGGATCTGCAAACCGCCATCGAAGCCAAGGACCGGGAAACGGTGGTCAGTCTCCAAACCGGCGCTTTAGGGAAGATTGGGGAATTAGAGCAGTTGATGGTCTCCGGTTTCCCCTACGAAGTGCCAGCGGAATACGGTAATCTTCCCCAACTGAAGGGCCGGGCCACCGTGGCCATGGAAACCAGCCAGGGGCCGTTAACCATCGTGGTGGACGGCTATAGCGCCCCGGTCAACGCCGGCAACTTTGTAGATTTGGTGCAACGGAAGTTCTACGACGGTCTCCCCTTTATTCGCTCCGAAGATAATTTTGTGGTGCAAACCGGCGACCCAGACGGCCCGGAGGAAGGCTTTATTGACCCGAAAACAAAACAGTACCGCTCCATCCCCCTAGAAATTTTAGTGAAAGGGGAAGACGGCCCCATCTACGGCGAAACCCTAGAGGAAGCGGGTCTGTATCTGCCGGAGTTAGCTCTGCCCTTCAACGCCTTCGGCGCCTTGGCGCTAGCCCGTCCCGACACGGAGCCCAACGGCGGCTCTTCCCAGTTTTTCTTCTTTAAATTCGACAGCGAACTGACCCCCCCCGGTTTTAACTTGATGGACGGGCGCTATTCCGTCTTTGGTTACGTGGTGGAGGGCAAGGAAACCTTGGAAAAACTGACGGACAAGGACAAGATTATTTCCGCTAAGGTGGTGGCCGGCGCCGATAATTTGGTCCAGCCCCGGGGTTAGCGCCGAGTCTCGGAGTTAAAACCGCGCCCCAACTCCTTCCCAAGAGGGGGCTTCAGCCTATACGGATCTCGATAAAAGTCCCAGTTTTGGGTTTTATTCCCTTAAATCCCTCCGCGCAAGGCGCCGGTTAGGAAAGGAGGATATTGAAGCGAATTTCCTCCCGGCGCCGTCTGTACTCCTCACTTTTTCGTCCTAGCCGCTATAGTGGAAAGCTAAGCAGGCCCACTCTCATTTAGGAATAGGGAGTCGTAATGGACTTTAACTTTGACTTTTCAGCGACGGAACTAGAAAAATCTGAAGACAATACCCTCATTCAATACCTCCAACAGCAACACCCGGACACCCTCGCCTGGGTCGCGCAATCCGCCAGCGCCGAAATTAAAGAAATTATCAGCCAAAACGTGCGGGGGTTAGTGGGCATGCTCCCGGACGAAGACTTTCAGGTGCAGATTACCACCGACCGGGACGACCTCGCCAATTTGTTGGCGTCCGCCATGATGACGGGCTACTTTTTGGGGCAGATGGAGCAACGCAAGAACTTGGACGCCAGTTTAGCCGGCGCCGATAGTTTAAAGACGCCGCCCCCTTTGTTTTAACGTTAGCCCCCCTTGGCGAAACTCCCCATGACCAAGGCGGAGAGCAAAAGGCCCGGAATCAGTAAAACAATCAGCATTAACAATTGGTCGGCGGTCACGGCGCTAAGGCTCCTAAAATAACTTTCGTTGCCACCTTAGCGAAAATTCGTCGCCTTGACTCAAGGATTTTCCATCGCGATTCAAGTCTATGTTAGCCTCCCCGACTTCCGCCTCTTCCCTAGAACTCGCCCAACAACTGGCCGAGCGCCTAGTTATTTCCCCCCAGGATTGGCACCGTTTGAAAGCCAACCGCAAGGCCCAGGCGGCCCAGGACTTAGCCGCCGCCTTAGTTTATCTTCTCAAGGACAATCCCCAGGAAGCTCTGGCCCACATTCAACAGGCCCAAGGCTGGTTGGATCGCTCTATTTCGGCTCCGCCCTGTCCCACCCACGGCTCAACCGCTCCTCAGGGCCTGGATCGGATCGAGACGCGCGGCTCGCTGGGCCGGTAAAACGCCAAAACCCAGACCAATGGCGCTGGACACCCCGAGGGATAAGATAATGACGGAAAAGGATAAGCTCACCGGCGCTAGCGCCAGACTTTCCGCCGCTAGAACTCCCGCCACGGCCGCGCCAACGCCCAACGCGCCCCCGACACAAGCCAGAATCACCGCTTCAATTAAAAACTGAGATAAAATATCCCGCTCCCGAGCGCCGAGGGCTTTGCGCAGTCCGATTTCCTGGGTGCGCTCCGTCACAGAGACCAACATGATGTTCATAATGCCGACGCCCCCCACCAGCAAGGAAATACTAGCGATAGCCGCCAACATCTGGGTCAGCCCTTGATTGGCGGTTTGGGTCGTTTCCAGTAGTCCGTTTTGGGGCGTGATCTGGATATCGTCAGGTCGGGCGTCGGGATGGAGCAGACGGATTAAATTGGTGACCTGAAATTGAGCGGTAGGCAGATGGGTTTCGTCCCGAGCCAGCAGAGAAATCAGGGTGAGGGGAATGCCGTAGGGAAAAAAACGCCCCGCCACCTGCCGACTCAGAAGCGGCAGAGGCGCCAGCGCTTGATCGTCTTGATCCGTCCCAAATAAAACGCCCTTGGATTGGAGAACGCCGATGACCAAAAAACTCTGATTCTGCAAACGGACAGTTTTCCCCACAGGATCGGTTTCCCCAAAGAGGCGCCGGGCCATAGCGGCGCCGAGAACCATCACCCGGCGGTTCCGTTCAATATCCCCTTCGTTAAAAAAGCGCCCCCGGGACAATCGATATTTCCTGACGGTTAAATAGTCTGGGGTCGAGCCAATGACTTGGGCGTTGAGGTTTTGGCGTCCGTAGCTCAGCAGTTGAGTCGTGTGAAATTCCGGCGCGACGGCTTTGATGGCGGGGACATTGGCGGCGATGGCCTCCGCGTCTTCTAGCAATAAAGGACGGGCGCTGGCGGAGACGGCCCGACGGACGCGGGCGGAGGTAAGCCGAACAAAGAGCACATTGGGCCCCAGCGCCTCGAACTGCTCTAGAGTCGCTTTCTGGGTTCCTTGACCGACAGCCACTAGGGCTACCACGGCGCCGTTGCCGATGGCGACGCCCAGCATGGTCAAGGCGCTACGGAGTTTACTGCCCAGCAAAGAGCGCAGGGCCATCTGGGCGGACTCTTGCCAATCTATCATCAACCGTTAGGAAAGGGAGCGGTTAGTCCATGTTAAAGGCAAACCAAACCGCCCAGACGATGATGGCCAGAAAAACAAGCGTCCCGGCCGTAAAAGCGAAATTGTGTAAACTGCCGGAGTCGATGAGGGTCATAGGCGTCTAGGGCGAGATAAGCTAGGACAAACTCTCTTGTTTAGCGTTAACCGCTACACCAATTATCTAAGTCAAAAGAACTAGAAGCCTCGGGAAATTCTTCTAAATATTGCTCTAGGGCCGTTTTTTCTAGGCGCTCGGCCCGTTGGTGGGCCGCTTCGGCCTGTAGTTCTTCGACAATGTCCCAAGCCACCTTACATTCCGGGGCGTTATGCCCCTTTTCGGCGCAAATTCGCCGGGCTTCCCGCACCGCTTGCTCAATCTCCCGCGCCAGGGAATGCTCCCTCGGCTCCTCTAAAAAGTTGCTTTTCACCAGAATATCGGTGGCGGAAATGATGCCCAAGAGTTCGTCCCGAATCACCGGCGCCGAGCGGATATCGGCGTTGGCGAACAGTCGGGCGGCGTACTCCACGCTTAAATCGGGATTGAGCACGATGCAGGGCTTGGTCATCGCTTCATAGACCCGAATCCGGCGGGGGTCTCGACCGTAGGCCGCCACTTTTTTAATAATATCCGACTCCGTTAAAATACCATAGGCGTCCTCGGCGTGACGGCGCTCGACAATCAGGGTATAGAGGTCGTACTCCTTCATCAGCCGCGCGGCTTCGGCAATGGTTTGGCTTCCCCGGACGGTGATGACCGTTTGGGTCATAATTTCAGAAACTTTCATGCTCAATCCTTAGAGAATTTGCGAAGGATAAAATCAATCTTAATAGTGGCTTCCAGATTGATTCGAGCGCTGAGCGTAGCCGAAGCGCTCGAATCAAGAGCTTGAGCCATCAGATCGTCCCTCGCCCGGGAGAATTCCGCTATAACTAGTTTTTAAGGTTACGGAATATAGGACTTGGGTTTACAGCCGCGGTTGAGAAAACCGTCTAACCCCCAGGCGGCGCATTCGATGGCGTAGGGTTTGCCGGGTTGAGAAACGAGGGTATAGGTGCAGGATACATAACCGTTGCCGTCGGTGTCCCATTGTTGACACTGGGAACCCTTGACTTCTTCCTGCATGACGTTGGCGACATAACTGCTCAGTTGCTCTTCGGCAAAACCGCGGCCAAAGAAAAATTGTCCGACATTGCGCCCCACCGTTAAGAGCAGAGCCGCGGCCAGAAGTAAGGCGCCGCCCGCTAGACCGACAATAATCAGAATTTTAATTTTATTGAGTTTATTCATAGGGCCGGGTCGTTCCTAAATAACGGCTTCCGTTTTACCGATCATACCGGTTTAAGGCTCTCTTCCTCGTTTCCCAGCGCCGGCGGAGTCTCCCAATTTTCTAAGGGTTCCTCCAGCGTCCAGAGGCTAATGGCGTCATTGTAAAGCCGGGCCTGACTCGCCGTCGGCGCCGGGGCCAGTCCCCAATGGGCCCGAACCAGATAGGGACTCTGACGGGCCTGGAGCAAACTGCCGCCATTGGCCTGAAAAATCGGGGTTTCGTTCATCCAAACCACCAACAGCGGTTGAGCATAGTCCAGATAAACGGTCATCTTGACCCAACGGCGCTGGGGTAAATAGACCGGCTCTAGGGGGGCGATAATCTCCCACCCGTCTCCCGTCTTAAATCCGCCCAGGGGGCCGGCGCCGACCAGTTCCAGTTCCGACCGCTCTCCGCTGACCCGGAGACTGACGCCCTGCCAATCTTCCGTCGTCGCTAGGGTCATGAGCGCGACGCCCTCCCCGGCGCCAGGCTTGGGCCAGTCCAACCAGATATAAAACTGATTAACTAGGGGTTTAGGCTCCTCGGCTAAATAGGCGGGATTGGCTACCTCCATTTCCAGAACCGGATAGGGCGCCGGGGGCGGAGCTTCCATGGATTGAGTCAGTTGACCGGCGTAAATATGCTTACCTTCGGGGGCGGTGATTCCCGTTAAACCAACCTGGGCCGGGTTGAGGATCGTCCAACGGGCCGGGCCCGAGTTAGAAAGTTTTCCGCCCGCCTGGAAGGTCGCTTGAGGTTGCTTGGTTTGGCGCCGGGTCAGCCATTCTCCCGGAAAACCTGTTTCAAACCCCGAGCGCCACAGGCTTTGGCTTAAACGAGCGGTTTCTGGGGTCGGGGATGCCCAGGGATTCAGTCCCAATTCCGTCAGGGGTTCGGGAATGAGGCTGAGTAAGAGTCCCATGGTAACCAAGAGCAAAAACCAGCCCCAGAGCCGGGTTACACGCTCGCCCCAGGGCTTTGGCTCCGGGACGCCGGGGGGGCGCAGACGGCGCTGGAAACGGGGACGGGGCGGCATAGGAACTCCATGAAAAGGACTGTCAGACTAAATTTTGCCAAAAGGCTTGACAAAATGGGGATATGTGAGAGAAGATAGTAAAGCTGTGAAAAACGGGGCTATAGCTCAGCTGGTAGAGCACTTGCATGGCATGCAAGGGGTCAGCGGTTCGAGTCCGCTTAGCTCCATTCTCTAGATTAACTCTCAACCCTCTCGCGTCCGGGTTGCGGGTCGCCTAGGCTTGATCATAGCAATCTGTCCGGCGGCGGCTTTATCATAAATCTTTCAGATTTCGACTTTCGCCCAGGAGTCTAACCATGGCCGTTCCCTCTCCCCGCCTCAGCGTCCAATCCTTTGAGCTAGCGCCGCAAACCCAAGCGATACGGTCTTTAGATTGGGACCGGGACCGGTTCGACATTGAATTTGGGCTACAAAACGGCACCACCTACAACTCTTTCTATATCGAAGCCGAGCGCCGGGCGCTGATCGACACCTCCCACGCCAAGTTCCGCCAACTGTACCTAGAGGCGCTGGCGGGTGTAGTCGATCTCAGTCGTTTAGACTATCTGGTCATTAGCCACACGGAGCCGGATCATAGCGGTTTAGTCAAAGATATTCTCCAACTCGCGCCCCAGGCGACGGTGGTGGCCACAAAGGTGGCTCTGCAATTTTTAGATAATTTTGTCCATCAGCCCTTCGAGCGCCGTCAGGTCAAAAGCGGCGACACCTTGGATTTAGGCGGGGGCCATTGCCTAGAATTCGTCAGCGCCCCCAACCTCCACTGGCCCGACACCATGCTCACCTACGACCGGGGAACGGGGATTCTTTACACCTGCGACGTCTTCGGTCTCCATTACTGCTCCGACGCGGCCTTTGACGAGGATTTAGGGGCCATCGAAGCGGATTATCAATTTTACTACGATTGCCTGATGGGCCCCAACGCCCGCTCCGTCTTGGCGGCGCTGAAACGAATGGACGGCTTAGGGGACATCCAACTGGTGGCCAACGGCCACGGCCCCCTGTTAAAACATCACCTTCAGGAACTCCTGCGCCGTTACCAGACCTGGAGCCTGGCCCAGAGCCAGGCGGAGAAAATTGTCGCCGTCCTCTATCTAGCGGGCTACGGCTACGGCGACCGTTTAACCCAAAGTATCGCCAAGGGCATTACGAAAACCGGCGTGGGAGTGGAAGTGCTGGATCTGGGTTCCAGCGATCCCCAGGAATTGCAGGAAACCGTGAGTCGGGCCGGAGGGATTGTTCTGGGAATGCCGCCCCTAAGCGGCGCCGATAATTCTGTCTTGACCTCTAATCTGGGCACCCTACTAGCCGCGGCGAAGGCGAAACAATTCTTTGGACTGTTTGAACCCTACGGCGGCGACGACGAACCTATCGATCCCCTGAAAACTAAATTTTTAGACTTAGGGTTAAAGTCCGGCTTCAGCCCCATCCGGGTTAAAGAAACGCCCGCGGAGGCGCTGTATCAACTCTGCGAAGAGGCGGGGACGGATTTGGGGCAACAGCTGGCCCAGGCGGAGAAAATTAAACAGCTTAAATCCCTAGACAGCGATCTGGAAAAGGCGCTAGGGCGCCTGAGCGGCGGTCTTTACATCATCACGGCTCAAAAAGGCGCCGTGAAAGGGGCCATGTTGGCTTCCTGGGTGGCCCAGGCCAGCTTCGCCCCCCCCGGCTTCACCGTGGCGGTGGCCAAGGATCGGGCCATCGAGTCCCTGCTTCAGGTGGGCGACCGCTTTGTCCTCAATGTGCTGGAAGAAGGCAACTACCAGGCGCTGATGAAACATTTCCTCAAACGCTTCCCCCCCGGCGCCGACCGCTTTGAAGGGGTGAAGACCCAAACCGCTCAAAACGGCTCCCCCATCCTGGCGGAGGCGCTGGCTTACCTCGAAGGGGAAGTGGTTAGCCGTCTGGAGTGTAGCGACCATTGGATTGTCTATAGTCAAGTCACCCAGGGACGGGTCGCCAAAACTGAGGGTCTGACAGCGGTGCATCACCGCAAAGTGGGTAATTATTACTAAGCGCCGTCTCGGGGTAAAAAACTAGGGTAGGATAGCTAGCGTCCTCCCCTTTTTTGTTTCAAACCCATGAGCGACCTGATTGTTATTGCCTACGATGACGAGTACAAGGCCGAAGAGGTGCGTTTAACCCTGGCGAAACTCCAGGTCGAGCACTTAATCGAACTGGAAGACGCCGCGGTGGTGGTCAAAGACGCCAACGGTAAAATTAAGCTTAAACAGGCGGTGAATCTCACCGGCGCCGGCGCCGCCAGCGGCGGTTTTTGGGGTCTGCTGATTGGCACTCTCTTCTTCTCTCCCCTCTTTGGGGCGGCCATCGGCGCCGCCAGCGGCGCCCTAGCGGGGGCGCTCAGCGACATCGGCGTGGACGACAACTTTATGCGGGAGTTGGGGGAAACCCTCCAACCCAAAACCTCGGCGCTGTTTGTCCTCGTGCGGAAAGTCACCCCGGATAAAGTCCTAGAAGACGTGAGCAAATACGGCGGCAAAGTCCTCCGCACCTCCCTGTCTAAGGATGAAGAAGCCCAACTGCAAGCGGTTTTAGATAGTCGGGGCTTGACGCCGACCGTCGATCAGCCCGCCGCTTAAGACGCTCTGTCTCCCTATGGCCGCCCCGGAAATTCCCGCTACTTGGTCGGATTTGATCCTCTGGGGTCAGGAGCGTTACCGGGACCGGCGCTTTGCCCAAGACGAGTTCATTCCCTCTCGACCCGGACTTTTATATCTCGTCCACCGGGGCGCGGTTCGGATCTTGGGTTTCCCGGCGCCGGACGCGCCTCCGGCGCTCTTGGGGATTTGGCGGGCGGGGCAACCCTACACCATCGTCGGCCACAGCCCTTTTGAAATGCGGGCCTACGCCCATCTAGAAGAAACGGGGGTGGTCTGGCTCTATTGGCGGGAATTGCAACAATGGCCGGCGCTTTATCAAGCAATATTAGAACAGTTTCACCAGCGCCACCAGAGTCAGTTAGCTTGGTTAACTCTGTTCGGAGAAAAATCCACGCTCAAGCGCCTGCTTTACTTTTGGCTTCTCCTCAGTCGGGAGGTGGGGGAAATTAGCTCGGAGAGTTACCGGATTCCCTTTCCCCTGACCCATAGTCAAATCGCCCAAGCTATCGCTTCCACTCGGGTGACCGTTTCCCGTCTTCTGGGGCGCCTGCAAAGACAAGGCGTTCTTGTCCCGGAAAGCGACCGTTATTGGCGGGTTAACCTAGCGGCGCTACAGTCGGAACTGCTCTCAGAGACCGGTAGCCCGATGACGGAGGATGGGTCGCTAAGCTGAATCGGCGCTCCGAATCGCCTTGGGGCGGAGATTCTGCTCGGTCTGGCGATGGTTATCAAAGACCCCGGCGCCGAGCCTCTGACGAACGTCCCCTGAACGCGACTCGCTTTGGGATCGCCGAGAAAACCGGGGGCAATATTACAGATTGTTACGAAAACTAACCTATCAAAAATATCTGTGATAGGGTCGTTAGGGCGAGGTTGCTCTTCTCTAGAGACTCCCGCTTCAGTCTTCGGTCTTTCCTTGATTCCTTGCCAGAGGTCAGATAACGGTGCCCCAGTCTTTAACGCCTTCCACCCCTTCCCCCCAGTCCCAGGACGTCCTTCAGGAGTATGTCGCCGAACTGCAATTGCACATGGCGCTCCATGCTCGTAATCTAGTGCCCTCCCTCGATCCCCAGGGCCAGCGGCCCCTCCACTGGGTTCACGAAAGTCAAGCCCTAGCGGAAAAGTTAGCCTCCCGTCTCGGCGCCTAGGTTAACGAGACCCCCATGAGCGCCGAAATTATCTGCGTCGGGACTGAGCTACTGCTCGGGGAAATCCTCAATAGCAACGCCCAGTTTCTCGCTCAGGAATTGGCCCGGTTAGGGATTCCCCATTATTTCCAAACCGTGGTGGGAGATAATCCCCAGCGCCTACAGGCGGCCGTGGCTACGGCTTGTCAACGGGCGGAAATTTTGATTTTTACCGGCGGTTTGGGGCCCACCCCGGACGACTTAACCGCGGAAACTCTAGCGGATTTTTTCCAAACCCCTCTGGAGGAGCGCGGGGAGGTTCTAGCGGATATTCGAGCAAAGTTCCAGTCCCTAGGGCGAGAGATGGCGCCCAACAACGCCAAACAGGCTCTTTTGCCCCAGGGCGCCGCGGTGTTGCCCAATCCCTCCGGCACGGCGCCGGGGATAATTTGGTCGCCCCGACCGGGGTTAACGCTCCTCACCTTTCCGGGGGTGCCCTCGGAAATGAAACGCATGTGGCGGGAGACGGCGGTTCCCTATCTCAAAGCCCAGGGCTGGGGCCGAGAGCAGATTTACAGCCGGGTTCTCAAGTTTCGGGGCATTGGCGAATCGGCGCTGGCGGCGAAAGTGGAGCGCTTTTTCGCCCTGACTTCCCCCACCGTGGCGCCCTACGCCGGCGCCGGGGAAGTGCGTCTACGGTTATCCTGTTCAGCCAAATCTCTAGAAGAAGCGGAGGCGGTTATTAACCCCGTGGCTCAGGAGATTATCGCCATCGCCGGCGCCGATTATTTTGGGCGGGACGAAGAGACCTTGGAAGGAAAGGTGGGGGAATTGCTCCGGGCCCGGGGAGAAACCGTCGCTGTGGCGGAATCCTGCACCGCCGGTCTTCTGGGGTCGCTCTTAACCGCCGCTCCCGGCAGTTCCGCCTATTTTTTAGGGGGAATTTTGGCCTATGACAATCGCTTGAAAATTCAACTTCTCGGCGTCGATCCCCAGTTAATCGAGTCCCAAGGCGCCGTCAGCGCCGCCGTAGCGGAAGCCATGGCTCTGGGGATTCGGGAAAAAATCGGCGCGGATTGGGGGATGAGCGTTACCGGGATCGCCGGCCCCGCAGGCAGAACGGAAACGAAACCCGTGGGACTGGTTTATCTCGGGTTGGCCGGCCCCGCTGGATTCTCTCGGAGCGGCGAATATCGTTTTGGCTCCAGTCGGGGCCGAGAGTTAGTCCGCCAACTGAGCGCCGCGACGGCGCTGGATCAACTACGGCGCTTGTTGATCGGCGCTTGACGGCAATACTGGCGCTAAGCCGCGGCGGACGTAACCTTTTTAACCCATTTTTAATCCTTTAAGAGTTGAGGACGGCTAGCGCTCTGATAGCATCGGAGAAGCATGGGCGGGAGCTCCCGCCCTCTTGCGTTTTCCCATTCACCTATTTAGGAGATCTTAAACCATGGGTTTTCTCGGCAAATTATTCGGCAAAGGCGAAGAAGCGAAAGCCAAGGCCGCGCCCGCGATTAATGTGCCCGCCGTCGCCCAGGAGCAATCCATCCCCCCCCATCGGGTCGGTTTGGACGGCGCCTTTGACGAAAGCGGTCTGGCCAAACGGGTCGCCAAGGCCCTAGACGACGCCAATATTTCCGACGAAGTCGGCCTCTGGGTCGCCCAAACGGAGAGCGTGGTTGTGCTCCGCTACAATCCCGACGCGGAAGCGGTGTTAGAAGCCGCTAAAACGGTCGCCCTCGGGGTTGACGGCGCCACTGAAGTGCGGACAGAACCCAACGCCTAGACTGTTAAGGGCCAACTGGGGGGCCTTTTCTCGGCGCTGTCGCGGGAAGCCCCTTTTCGGACTAAGACTCAAACCCCGCCGCCTCCGCCACGGTGTAGAGGGGGCGGCCTTTAACTTCCTCGTAAATACGGCCAATGTATTCCCCTAAAATGCCAATGCAAACCAACTGAACCGACCCGAGGAACAGAATCGCCACAACGACGGCCGCCAAGCCCGTCAACCGAGAGGCCGGTTGGTAGAGGCGCCAATAAAAGACCAAACCCACCATCCCCAGCGCCATTAGGGCGGAAAATAAGCCCAAATACGTGGACAGACGCAGGGGCACAATGGAAAAGGAGACTAAGCTGTTGACGGCTAAACGGAAAGATTTGCGAAACGTGTACTTCACCTCCCCGGCGTAGCGCGGCTCCCGCTCAAAATAGACCGCCGTTTGCCGAAACCCGACCCAGGAGCGGAGACCCCGGATATAGCGGTTGCGCTCCGGCATGGCGTTGAGGAGGTCGATGACCTGTCGGTCCATTAAACAAAAATCCCCCGTATCCGCCGGGATATCCACGTCGGCCAAGCGCCGAAGCAGACGATAAAAGGCGTAGGCGGTCAGTTTTTTAAACCAGCCCTCCCGCTTGCGTTTGGTGCGTTGGGCGTAAACCACCTGGTAGCCCTCCCGCCAGCGCCGGATTAAGTCTGGGATCAACTCCGGCGGGTCCTGGAGATCGGCGTCGAGGATAACGGCGGCCTGACCCCTGGCGAAATTTAACCCCGCGGTGACGGCGATTTGATGGCCGAAATTGCGGGCCAGACTTAGATAACAGACCCGAGGGTCTCGGCTTTGAAGTTGACGCAGGAGCGCCAGAGAGCCGTCCCGACTGCCGTCGTTGACCAGAAGCAATTCGCTTTCCCCGTCCAGAGCGTCCATAACCCGAACGACCCGTTCGTAGAGCGCCGGCAGGGTTTCTTCTTCGTTAAAAATCGGGACAATGAGGGAATAAACCGGCGCGACCATGGCAAGTTAATAAAAATTACCAACGCACCTGGGAATAGGCCGCCTCGGAGATGGTGGGAATTTCGGCGTAGCGTCCCAGCGCCGATTGGATAATCCCGTAAACGCTGGCCGCAAAAGCCGCTAAAAAGGCGAAGTTATAGAGGGTTTCCGTTAATAAGGGACTGCCGAGGCTCTCAAAGACATAGCGCATGATCAAGCCAAAGAGCGAGAGTAAAATGCCGATGAGAATGGACTGCATGGCGTTAAAGCGGACAAAATGAGCCACTTTATCGTTGCGAACCACAGCAAAAAAGAGAACTAGAAAAATAATAAAGGACCCAAAGGGAAACTGATAATAAAACGTAATCAGCGGCGACAAGGGCAAATAGACGGCCATTAAGACCGGAAACTGTTTAAACAAGTATTGCCCAAACATAAAGGCGTCTAGGAGGGGAATCAAGTACATCAAGGCGCCGAAAATTTTATCCTTTAAATCTATGGAACCTCGCCAGTTCATGGGGCAAACTCCTGCTTACGGTTTGGATGGGTGGGGGCCGGTCGTCTTGTCATTATCACCCAAACGACTCAAGACCGCTAGCCCAACCCCTAACCCCCAATCCCTAACCCCTGACCCCTAACCTCCAATCCCTAGTCTCGCCAACGGGCTAACCTCTGCTAAGATGCTAGAGATTTATTGTGGCGGTGAGCGAGCTTTTGATCTATGAAAACTAATTCTCAACGACTATCCGTTTTGGCGGCGCTGTCCCTCTCGGCTTTAACGCTTAGCGCCGGCCCGAGCCAAGCCAACGAACCCTACACCCGGGCCAGCGTTGATTATTTTCAAGGCAGAGAGTCCATTCCCCTGCAAGTCGAGCCGGCGCCCTATAGTCCGGCGCCCTACAGTCGCCCCAGTAGCGATAACCTAGGCAACTTCGGCGCTCCCATCTATCAAGGAACCTGTCCCGCCACCCTCCAGCCCATTGTGGAGCGCATTGTCGGCAAGAAAGCCCTCGGAAAATGGGGGATTTTAGTCGAAACCCTTGAGGGGCGACAGGTGCTCTACGCCCACAACGAGAATCGTCATTTTATCCCCGCGTCTAATAACAAAATTTTTACTACCGCCGCGGCGCTCCAGCGTCTCGACCCCAGCGCCTCGATTCGTTCCAAGTCCCTCTACGACTGGGTGATGGTCACCAATAAACGGAGCGACAACGGCGCCGCCGACGGTCTCATGCGCCACCTAGGCGGGCCCGGCGCCGTTAAAGCCACCATTTCCCAATTGGGAGTCAATCCCAACAGTTTCCGCATCGCCGACGGCTCCGGCCTTTCCCGGGCCAACGCCGCCACCCCCAGGGCGCTGGTGGACACCCTCCAGGCGATGTATTACACTCCCGCCAAGGACATTTTTGTCACCTCCCTGCCGGTGGCCGGTCAAAACGGCACCCTACGGAGTCGGATGCGGGCCACCCCGGCGGAGGGGAATGTTTACGCCAAAACCGGAACCTTGAACGGCGTCCGGGCCCTGTCCGGGTATTTAACCAATCCCACCCACGGCACCTTAGTCTTTAGTATTCTGGCCAACGACGGTAGTCGTTCCGGCACGGCGCTGGTGCGGGCCATTGACCAGTTAGTGGTGCAACTCAATATGATGGGACCCTGCCAATAACCCGTTGATTCGCAATTAGCCGTTCATTATTGCAAATATCCTCGCTTTTGCCTATGATGGGGAGAAAGAGTTCTCCCCTTTTCCCCATCCAACGCTATGGCCTATGATTCCAGCGCCCTCAAGGCGGAACTGAACGCGCGGGGCTGGCGCCTGACCCCCCAGCGGGAAAAAATTCTCCAGATTTTCCACGACCTCCCCAAAGGCAATCATCTCAGCGCCGAAGAGTTGCACGAACTGCTGGAGCAAAAACAAGAGGGCATTAGTTTATCAACGATTTACCGGAGCGTTAAATTAATGTCCCGGATGGGCATTCTGCGGGAGTTAGAGCTAGCGGAGGGGCATAAACACTACGAACTCCACCAGCCCCATCCCCACCACCATCACCACATCGTCTGCGTCCAGTGCAATAAAACTATAGAGTTTAAAAACGACTCTATCCTTAAACATAGCCTCAAGCAATGCGAGCGGGAAGCCATGCAGTTAATTGACTGCCAGTTAACCGTCACGACTATTTGTCCCGAAGCCCTGCGCATGGGCTGGCCCTCCACCCTTCCCAGCAACTGGGTCTGTAGTCGCTCCGTGGCGGAAAGCAAGGAGAAGCGGGTCGATTAACAAGACTATCTGTGCTAGGGTTTTAGGCCATGGCTTTGGACTGTTGCAACCCCGATAGATCCACCCGCCCAAAATGAATGCTAAAAGCCAACTGCATATTTTCCAAGGACTTGACTAACCAGGGCACTCCTTCTCGACTAGAGGATTCGTAGTGGTTAAATAAAATTGAAAATCTTTTCTCAAGGTAGGGTTTGACTTTTTTGCAGAAGAGGACAATTTTCAACAGTAGCCCCACAGTTTTGGTCACCCCTAGGTTAGTAATCATATCGATGAAAACGTAGTGATCCAACTGCTGAGGCCCCTCCACAATCAGGAAATTTAGTAATTGGCTCGACGTGCGCATCATCAAAAACTCGCTCGGCGCTTGATGGTTACACTCGGGATAGGTGTTTTGAAACAACTGGAAGAGCTTTTTATTAAATTGTCCCTGGCGATATTTGCCTTCGAGGGAATTGAGAATGTAGTCGTAGAGGTCGTCTTTGAACGCGCCGAAGGTTTGGGTATGAACAATATGGTTGTTAAAGCTTTGGGACAGCGCTTTATAGCTCTGTCCGCTTTCCACGGGGCCGACAAAATGCTTGAGGGATTTATTCAGTTCTTTATCGCTTAACAGCGTCGGGTTTTTAACGGCGCGAATCACCTCCGGATCCGGGAGAATCAGGCCGGAGCGGGCCGTTTGAGCCAAACGCACTTTATAGGTCACATAACGAGAAAGGTTCAGTTCAAAGCGCCGCTCGTTTTGAGCTTTGATTCGGCGCACGGTCTGGCGGTGCTCCTGACTGCTGTCGTCCCCCATTAAACAGTAGTCGTAGAGATAGGGATAGCGGTTAATCAAGGTGCCCACGGAGGTAGATTGAGTGGAAGAGCCGGCTTGCTTGTCGCTGATGACCGTCGCGATTCGTTTCAGCTTATTGTACTGCTCAGTCTGGCTAAAATTGCGAACCAACTGTCGCACCCGGCTTTGGTTGCCATACTGGGCGCTGTCCCGAACCGTGTCAAACAAAGCCACTAGCTTGGGAATCTCCCGTTGGGTTTGGGGATTCATCTGCCAGTGGTTAATTAGAATATGACAACAGCGGTTAAAAATATAGTCGAAATTACGGTCGGCGTTTTTCGCTTTGACCAGGCGCTCTAATCCTATAAAAACTTCATAGTTCCGACATCCCCGTCCTTCAAAAAACAGCGAACGAAATTCGTCTAGCGTCTGGGCGGGCGCCTCGTTCTGAACTAGCCGGAGCAGGTAATCGTAGAGACCCTGCTCGTCCGTTGATTGCTTTTGAAAATGGGAGTTGGTTAGCATTGGGGAACTATTCATGGAAACAGCCCTCCTTCTAGGATAAGCCGGGGAAGCTAGACTGAAAATAGGGTTGATCCGTAGAAGCCAAGAAGAGGAGTCAGTCCTCTCAATGGGGACGGAAGTTGGGGAAAGAGGTCGTCAAGGGGTGATAGGATAAGGGTTATCCGAGGGAATGCTGGGGTTAGCCAGGGAGACATCGTAATTTTTCCTTAAGGATAGAATACAATGTCGGGCTTGTATGTGATCAAGATCACAAAGTGAGGGCACACTTTCCCTAAGCAAGCGCCAGTATTTGCCGCTATGAGGATTGTTGTGTTTCTCAACCTTAATTCCATGGTGTTGACTTTCAGCCTATCCCAAATCCGTGAAATCCTCGATTGTTTCCCTGTCGCCCTAGGAGAAGATTCGGGAAAACTACGGGTGTCGGGGATTTGTACAGATTCTAGAGAAATTGAATCCGGTCAATTGTTCGTGGCCCTCAAGGGCGAAAATTTTGACGGTCATCGTTTTGTTTCCCAGGCGGCGGAGCGCGGCGCCGTCGGAGCGGTGACGGAGCGGGTCTGCTCCGACTTGGCTCTGCCCCAGTTTGTGGTTGGGGACGCCCTCGACGCCTATCAGCGTTTAGCTCAGGCCTGGCGCCGGTCTTTGCCAGCGAAAATTATCGGCATTACGGGATCGGTGGGCAAAACCACGACTAAAGAATTTGTGGCCGCGGTTCTCGGTCATTTTGGTCAAGTTCATAAAACCCAAGCTAACTACAACAACGAAATCGGCGTGCCCAAGACTCTCCTGCAAATGACGGCGGAGCAGGACTACGGCGTGGTGGAAATGGCCATGCGGGGCCGGGGGGAAATCGCGTTATTGGCTCAGATCGCCGAGCCGAATATCGGTTTGATTACCAATGTGGGCGCCGCCCACATCGAGCGCCTAGGGTCGGAGGAAGCCATCGCCGAAGCCAAGTGCGAACTCTTAGCGGAACTGCCCAAGGACAGCGTCGCCATTTTGAACCATGACAATCGGCGGTTGATGGAAACCGCCTCCCGGTTTTGGTCGGGGAAAACCCTGACCTACGGTTTAGAGGGAGGGGATTTTCGGGGGGAATGGCTGGGAAACCAGGCCCTCAAGATTGGCGAGTTAATTTTCCCGGTTCCCCTACCGGGTCGCCACCAAGCTTCTAACTATCTAGCGGCGCTGGCCTGCGCCGAAGTTTTAGGGCTAGACTGGCGCCGGTTTACCGCCGGTTTAACCGTGGAATTGCCGGGAGGGCGGGCCAAACAGATCGCCCTAGCGCCGGATATTCTCCTCCTAGACGAAACCTATAACGCCGGGGTCGAATCCATGCTGGCGGCGCTGGAGCTTTTAGCCCAAACCCCCGGTCGGCGCCGCATCGCCGTCCTCGGCGCCATGAAGGAACTGGGGGACTGGGCGCCGGAATTACACGAACGGGTTGGGGCTAAGGTTAAAGAATTAGCCATTGACGCTCTCTTTTTACTCGCCGCCGACCCCGCCGCGGACTACATCGCCCAGGGCGCCGCCGGCGTCCCCGCGGAGCGGTTTGAGGCTCGCGAGGCCCTCGTCGAAGGGTTGCGAAAAACCCTCCAACCCGGCGACCGGATTTTATTTAAAGCCTCCAACTCCGTGGGTTTAGGACAGGTGGTCGCGGCCCTGGTCGGCGCTTCCTAGGACTTAAATCGGTTCACTACGCCCCAACCCCTCTTCCTAAGCTACCGTGCGCACACAAGCGTTAAGATCCCCCCTAACCCCCCGTTGAAAGGTTACTGTGTACACACAAGTGTCTAGATCCCCCCTAGCCCCCCTTTGAAAGGGGTGAAAACTTCTCAAAGTCCCCACTTCGACAGGCTCAGCACGGCGCCTTGCAAAATTTGAATCGTACTAGTTGCAAGGTTGAGAGGCTCCCCTTCGTTTTGCGTTGAATTTGTTGAAGGGATTGTTAGAGCGGTTTACAGACTAGCGAGAACGGTTTTTGTTTGCCCTCATCCCCTTCGACTACGCCCAGGGGACGGGAGAAAGGGAGCCGGAAACGCCTCGACACATCTTTGTTAATGCTTAAAAAATACTTAAATTCCGCAAGGAACAAGACGAAGTTGATAGAATAAAAGCTTAAGGCTCTAGGTACTGTTCTGGTGATTATAGCGGCTTGCGACGGCTAGAGCGCCGGTTTTGTTTAAAAAAGCGAGGTGAGTCATGAAGTTATCGCAACTGAATCTTCTTTGGCAAAGTCTGGGGGGTTTACTCGCGCCGATTATTTTGACCCTTTTAATCCTACAACTTGCGACGGGGCAAATTCTAAATTTTTACCAATGGTTGATGTGGTTGCATTTGCCTCTATTTTTCCTACACGAATATGAAGAGTACGTCCTCAATTCCGACGGCTTTAAAAAATTCGTGAACTCCGACACCTTTCTCGCCCTCAATCCGCCCCTAGAAAATAGGCCTCTAGACGATTTAATGATCCTCGTCATTAACCTCGGCGCTTGGGTTTGGGGCTTTTCCGGCGCCGTACTAGCGCCGGTCTATCCTTGGCTGGGCGCCGGCTTTTTAGTCTTCCAAATTCTGATTAATTGCCTAACCCATCCCCTAGCGTTTCAATTTCAAGCCAAAGGCTATAATCCCGGCCTCGCCACGACCTTACTTTTTTTCCTACCCTACATTACCTTTACCGTTTGGTACGTCATCAGCCATCAACTTTTTACCGTAACGGATTGGCGCTTGACCCTTCTCCTCGGCGTCGGTTTGTCCGCGCTGTTGCCGCTTTGGTCTTTTACTCGTCTCCAGGGCGTTCGAGCTTATTTAACGGCGCCGGAATCCTCCTCCTAAGCCGCTTAACAACCCGATGTCGGCATCTCGTTATTGTTGAGGATGAAACAATATCGACTAAAATAAACCCAGACTTCTCCTCGCCGTTAACGCCGCCATGGACTCGCCCTCCCGTTCCCCGTGGGAAATACAGCGCCTCTTCCGCACTCTCGTTTTTTTTGAAGTCCTGCCTTTTCTGGGTTGTCTATCCCGTCTCTTTAACCCCGATTTACCCGCCGCCGCTATGACGTTTCTAGACGCTCTCAACGCCGTCGCGCCCGAAGGGCAATCCTGGTCTCTGCGAGAAGGAAAACTCCGGCCGCCGCCCAATCTTAACGAAGTGACTCTGATGGACTTTACCCGCCCGGCGCCGGGTTTAGGAGAACTGTGGGGCGCC
Organism: Cyanobacteria bacterium RI_101; assembly: GCA_016471375.1. GTDB lineage: Bacteria > Cyanobacteriota > Cyanobacteriia > Cyanobacteriales > Microcystaceae > Synechocystis. Next base: position 6,895 of record WGLZ01000079.1, on the reverse strand, counting down.
GTGGACGATGTGGTGATGGGGGGCGTCAGCGCCAGCCAATTCCAAATTTTGCCGGGGCGGGCCGTCTTTTCCGGTCAGGTCTCTACGGACAATAACGGCGGCTTCGCCTCGGCCCGGACGAAAACCTTCGCGCCGCCCCTGGATCTCTCCGACTACGACGGCATTGAACTGCGGGTGCAGGGAGACGGCAAACGCTATAAATTGATTCTGCGGAGCGAAGACCAGTGGGACGGCGTGGGCTACAGCTACTCCTTCGACGCCTTTAACAACCATCCCCAAACCCTGCGGATTCCCTTCCGGCGCTTGATTCCCGTCTTTCGGGCCAAGTCGGCGCCGGAACGGGGAGCGTTTGACCGGAGTCGCCTCAGCGCCGCGCAGATTATGCACAGCAAGTTTGAATACGACGGGCGGCTTAACCCCCTCTTTTCCCCCGGTTTCTTTAGTCTGGAGATTTTCTCTATCCGGGCCTATCGAGACGGCGCCGGTTTTTAAATCCCCCCGGTTAACTGTCGGATCTGCCGCGCCGTTGTCCAGGCGGCGTAACTGACCCCGGCGGTGCCTTCCCCAGGATGAACGGAATCCCCCACGAGCCAAAGATTGGCCACCGGAGAGCGGGTGGCGAAACCAAAGGGGCCAAAGGTGGAGAGGCGCTGGCCGACGCCGCCGACAAAGCCCTGTTCCCGAGCGGTGTAACGGGCGAAGGTGCGGGGGGTGGCGCCTTCTTGGTGTAACAGGGTTTCCGGGGTCAGGGTAAAGTATTCCCCCAGGCGCTGGAGGGCTTGGTCACAGTAAGCTTGTTTACGCGCTTTATAATCTTCCCCCCACCAGGGCGCCGCTTCGGTAAAGCTGGAGGCGATCAAGGTTCGTTGCCCTAGAGGCGCCCGACCGTCTCCCGGTTTACTGACGCTGACAAAGAGGGAATTATTTTCTCCCACGGGGCGCTGGGGGTCGTAGAGAAATTGCAAATGGGGCGGACAATCAGGAGGAATGGCGGCGTCCGTTACCCCCAGATATAAGACAAAAGCGCCGGAGGGGGGAGCCAATTGGGAAACCCGTTGTTGATAGGCAAAGGGAACGGTATCCAGTAATTTCACCAAATCCTGCACCGTGACATTGGCCACAACCTGGTCGGCGCTCTCCTGGGTGACTCCCCCGGTTTTCAGATCCCGGACGGTTAACCCCACTGCCCGCCCCCCCTGGGTGTGGATTTTTTCCACCCGGCGCCGGGTGAGAATCCGGCCCTTAAATTTTTCCAACCCCGCCGCTAGGCTATCGCTCAAAACCTGCATACTGCCCTGAAGATGGAATAACCCCTGGGGCGCCTGGGAAACGCTCAGCGCCGTGGCGCCGTAGAGTAGGGCGGTTTCGTCGGCGCCGACCTGGGAGTAGAGTTTCAGTTGCAGGTCTAAAAAGGTTTTCAATCGGCGCTGGTTTCCTAAACCCAGTAAACGGAGGGCGTCCCCCACGGTTAAGAGGCTAAAGGGCGCCGTAATCCAGGTATCGGGGGCAAAGGCTTGGAGCAACTGTCCCAGATCCCAGGGGGAACGGGGCGGCACCACCGGGTCTCGGCCCTGAAAGCGCCAACTGGCGTCAAACAAGGTCTGGAGCAACCGCCAAAAGGGTTCGCTCTCGGGAAATTGGCGCTCTCGTTCGGCCCGCCAACGTTCCGGGTCTCGCCAGAGGTTAATGGGTTCCCTTTCGCCGGGTAAAAAAACGGCGCAGGCCGGGTCGCAATCCGTCGCGGGGGGAACGGGTAATCCTAGGCGCTGAAACACCCGCCAGTGAATACCCCCTGGTTCTAACCCCGCCACCTGGGTGGCGCCGACGTCGAAGATAAAGGGCCCCCGCCGGAAGGTGGAGGCGCAACCGCCAAGAACCTGAGCTTGTTCGTAAAGGGTTACTTCGTAACCCGCTTCCGCCAGTAGAGCGCCGCAGGTCAGCCCGCCAATCCCGCCGCCAATGACTCTAACTTTAGCTTTGCCCATGCCCACCCAGAACGCCTGTTTAAATTTTGAGAACTTTATTAAGAATTGTAACTAAGGATTCTTTAACCCAGGGGAAAAAGAGGGATTACACTTGGGGAAGGGTTAGTCGCCCGCGATGTTCAGCGCTTTTGAGGAGCGGTTCCTATGGCTGTGGAATACATTATCGAAGACTTGATGGAGCAACTGGTGGAGATGGGCGGCTCGGATATGCACATCCAAGCCGGCGCTCCGGTTTATTTCCGCATCAGCGGCAAACTGGGGCCAATTAACGACGAAATTCTCTCGCCCCAGGATAGCCAAAAGCTGATTTTCAGTATGCTCAACAATTCCCAGCGCAAGGAACTGGAGCAGGGCTGGGAGTTGGACTGCTCCTACGGCGTCAAGGGTCTGGCTCGCTTTCGGGTCAACGTCTACAAAGAGCGGGGCTGTTACGCCGCCTGTTTGCGGGCGCTGTCCTCCAAAATTCCTAACTTTGAGCAGTTGGGTCTGCCCACCATTGTCCGGGAGATGGCGGAGCGCCCCCGGGGTCTGATCCTGGTAACGGGGCAGACGGGTTCCGGCAAAACCACCACCCTGGCGGCGATTTTGGATCTGATTAACCGCACTCGGGCGGAGCATATTTTAACGGTGGAAGACCCTATTGAGTACGTTTTCCCCAATATTAAAAGCCTCTTTCACCAGCGCCAAAAAGGAGAGGACACCAAGAGTTTCGCCAACGCCCTCAAGGCGGCTTTGCGGGAAGACCCGGACATCATTCTGGTGGGGGAAATGCGGGATTTGGAAACCATCTCCCTGGCCATCAGCGCCGCGGAAACGGGACACTTAGTCTTTGGCACCCTCCACACTAACTCCGCCGCCGGCACCGTTGACCGGATGCTGGACGTCTTCCCCGCCAACCAACAGGCGCAAATCCGGGCTATGCTCTCCAACTCTCTACTGGCGGTCTTTAGCCAAAACCTAGTCAAGAAAAAAGCGCCGAAACCGGGGGAATTTGGCCGAGCCATGGTTCAGGAGATTATGGTCATCACCCCCGCCATCGCCAACTTGATCCGGGAAGGCAAGGCGCCCCAGATTTATTCCTCCATCCAAACCGGCGCTAAATTGGGAATGCAAACTATGGAGCAGGCGCTGGCCAATTTAGTCGTCTCCGGCACCATCAGTTTGGAAGAAGGGTTATCCAAGGCCAGCAAACCCGACGAACTGCAACGCCTAGTGGGCGGCGTGGTTCCCAGCGCGGCGCCGGCGGGGCCCCCGGCTAAAGCGAAACGTTAGTTAGGCTTCTGAAAAACTACGGATGCCTAGGGGGGGATTCTTTTTTAAGATGAAAACTCGCCCCCCAATCCCTAACCCCTAAGTCCCAATCCCCATTCCCAACCCCCGGAGCGCTCGCGATGGCTACCTTTGTTGCCCAGGTCAAAGACAGTAGCGGCAAGGTTCTCAAGAAAAAAATTGAGGCCATGTCCCCGGAACAGGCCCGCACTATCCTTAAACAGCAGTACCCCGCCATCGGCTCCATTAAACCGGCGGGGGGAGAGATTAATCTGGAGTTTTTAGAGAATCTCCTCAATAAAGTCACCGTTAAGGATAAAGCCGTCTTTTCCCGGCAGTTCTCTGTGATGATCAACGCCGGGGTGGCCATTGTTCGTTGCCTGAGCGTCCTGGGGGAGCAGTGCCCCAACCCCAAACTGAAGCGGGCGCTGGTGGGGATTAGCTCCGAGGTGCAACAGGGGAATAATCTTTCGGAGTCGATGGCCAAGTTCCCGGATTGTTTTGACGACCTCTACGTGAGCATGGTGGAAGCGGGGGAAACCGGGGGGGTGCTGGACGAGGTGTTGAACCGGCTGTCTAAACTGCTGGAGGACATGGCCCGTCTGCAAAACCAGATCAAGTCCGCCATGGCCTACCCGGTGGCGGTGGGCTTCCTAGCGGTGGTGGCCTTTTTGGGGATGACGATTTTCCTGATTCCCGTCTTTGCGGGTATTTTTGAAAGTTTGGGCACGGAACTGCCGGCGCTGACCCAGTTTATGCTTAACCTGAGTAAATTTCTACGCAGTCCCTTGGCGGTTATCCCCGTCATCGCCATCGTGGCGGCGGTTTTTATTTTCAAGAAATACTACGCCACCTACGCCGGGCGCCGTCAGGTGGACGCGATGATGCTCAAGATTCCCCTCTTTGGCCCCCTGAATGAAAAAACCGCCGTGGCTCGCTTTTGTCGAGTCTTTGGGACGTTAACCCGCTCCGGGGTGCCCATTATTCAGGCGCTGGAAATTGTCTGTAACACCGTGCCCAATAAAATTATCTCCGACGCCATCGCTGGCGCTATCGCCGAAATTCAAGCGGGGGGCATGATGAGTTTGGCCCTGCAAAAAGCGAAGGTTTTCCCCTCCCTTGCGATTCAGATGATCAGCATTGGGGAAGAAACCGGGGAACTGGATTCCATGATGATGAAGGTGGCGGACTTCTACGAGGACGAGGTGGAACAGACGGTAAAAGCTTTAACCAGTATTATCGAACCGGCGATGATGGTGCTGATCGCCGCCATGGTGGGGACGATTTTGCTCTCCATGTATCTGCCCATGTTCAAGATCTTTGAAGATCTGGGTTAAACGATGTCTCTTGTTGCTCTCCGTCGCTCCTTCGCCATTGTTCTCGCTCTTGGACTCGGCTCTCCCCTTCCCCTGGGGGCCCAAGCGCCGAGGGAGCCGGAACGGACAGAGACCTGCGATCTGTTAGTCGCAGGGGGGGGCTTGGCCGGCGCCGGCGCCGCCTACGAAGGGCTACGGCTCGGCAAAACCGTCTGTTTAACGGAAATTACCGATTGGGTGGGGGGACAAATTTCCGCCCAGGGCACCTCGGCGCTGGACGAGAGCGCAACCCAGGCGGCCAAGCTCTATTTTCCCCGGGGTTACCTCGACTTTCGTAAACGCATTCAAGAGGTCTACGCCTCCCCCAATCCGGGGGACTGTTGGGTGAGCGAATCCTGTTTTTTACCTAGGGACGGCCACCGGGTCTTAATGGCGGAATTAAAAGAGGCGGAAAGGCAGGGGGGCGGAACCTTAAAGTGGTTTCCCAATACGGTGATCAAGACCTTGGATTTAAACCCCCAGGGCAACCAAATCGCCGCCGCTATCGCCATCCAACACCGTCCGGCGCCGGGAGCGCCGCCTCTCAATACCCTGCCCCTTTCCCAAACCATCGAGGACAGTTACCGCTGGGAAAATTCCCCCCTCTTTCGGAAAACGATTATTCGCTTCGCGCCCAAAAACCCGGCCTTAAAACCGGCGCCCTGGTATGTGGTGGAAGCCACAGAAACCGGAGAATTGATCGCCCTGGCGGATCTGCCCCACCGGTTGGGGATTGACGCCCGCTCTTACCTTGAACCCTCCTCCGCCGGCGCCGTCCCCGACCCTTACTGTACTCAGGGCTTTACCTACACCTTCGCCATGGAAAAAACGGCTGGGCCCCAGCCCCAAACCATGCCCCCCTTTTATCCCCAACACGAGCCTTACTACAGCTTTGAGTTGCCCCGTTTCGTCAATTTAGACCTGCTCTTTACCTACCGTCAGATTTGGAGTCCCCAAAAAGGGGAGCGCCGCGCCTTCCAGGGCATTAGCTACGACCAGCCCCAACCGGGGAATATTTCTATGCAGAACTGGACCTGGGGCAACGATTATCGCCCCGGCACAGCCCAGGATAATTTGATCTACACTCGGGAGCAATTAAAGGCGCTGGGACAACTGGAACCCGGCGGTTGGCTGGGGGGACTGCGGCCGGAAACCCTGAAAAAAGGGGAAGACCACGCCCTCGGTTTCTATTACTGGTTTGTGGCGGGAACCACAGACTCTCAATTGGGGCCCAACGTGAAAAAACCCGACCCCAATAACCGCTTTCTCCAAGGGCTAGACTCCCCCATGGGCACAGCCCACGGTTTATCCAAATACCCCTATATGCGGGAAGCCCGCCGCATCATTGGTCGTCCTTCCTTTTATACGCCCCAGGGCTTTACCATCAACGAAATTGACATTTCCCGCCGGGACTACCGCGACCCCTATTACCAACAAGTGTTGTCCCCCGGAGAATACCGCCAACTTCAGGCGGCGCTAACGGGTTTGGAGGGCTTTAATGTCCTCAACGGCCAAATCCCCCCCGATAGCGCCGGGCGCCGCAAACGCTCCACCCTCTACGCCGACTCCGTGGGCATTGGCTTTTATCCCATCGACTTTCACCCCTGCATGACGGCATCCCCCCCGGAAAAACCGGGCAATACCGAACGGGAGGGGGAGCGCCAGGGCGCCGGTAAATCCTATCCCTTCCAAATTCCCCTGCGGGCCATGATTCCCCAGAAGTTGGATAACCTGATCGTGGCGGGCAAAAGCGTCGCCGTCAGTCACATCGCCGCCGCGGCCTATCGGGTGCATTCCTTTGAATGGTCTTCCGGCGCCGCTGCGGGCACGGTGGCGGCCTTTGCGCTGAAGGAAGGGATTCTGCCCTACCAGTTGGTTCAGGAACCCCTCAGCGCCCAGCCTAAACTCCAATCCCTCCGGCGCTTGCTGGAGGAGAACGGCAATCCCACGGCTTTCCCGGATATGTCCATCTTTAACAATACCTGGGACAGTTGGCGCTGAGGATTCAGTTCCAAGCGACCCATCCTGTGCGGTAGGGTAGACAAGTTATCACGATTTCTCGGAGGCGCTGGAGCTATGGTACTGTCTATCGAACGGCTAAGCGCCGCGCCTGGTCAGACCTTAATGGCCCGGGACGTGAGTTGGGCGGAGTTTGAGTCTCTGTTGACGGCGCTGGGGCCCCGCCGCCATTCCCGCCTGGCGTACTATCACCGACAGTTAGAAATTATGGCGCCGCTTCCCGAACATGAAATGGCAAAAGAAGCCATTAGCGATCTGATTAAAATT
>WGLZ01000058.1 GCA_016471375.1 Cyanobacteria bacterium RI_101 | reverse complement strand
TCTCTTGGGACAATCGACGTTGTTGTATGACTACTTGAGCGCCCAACCCTGCGCGGGGACTTACACTGTGCAAGTGACAGAAGACCCACGGAGAGGAAGCGTTGCGCGAGAAGCATTCTTGGCAGTGCGGATTGCCAATGTCCACCTTTAACGTCCCGACAACCTCAGCGCTCAGGACTATCCCCCTAGCGTCCGTCTATATGCGGTAGAGGCAAAGGAAGTCAACCCTCCTGCTGGACAAGAGCCGATTCATTGGCGACTGTTGACCACCCATGAAGTTGTTTGCATCGAACAAGCTCTGCAGGTTATTCAATGGTATTGCTGGCGCTGGCGCATCGAACAAATGCTTGCTACCCTCAAACGAGCAGGCTTCAATCTCGAAGCCACTCAACTCGAATCGGTCGAAGCCATTAAGCGCTTAACTGTTCTGGCCTTGTCGATTGCCGTGCGAACTCTACAACTGCTCGAAGGGCGTGATAATTCAGAACTATCACCCTCTATTGCCTTGACCGATGAGCAGCAGCAATGCCTGACCCAACTGGCCCCCTCCTTGCAGGGGCGCACTCCAAAACAGCACAATCCTTATCCTCCGACTTCTTTAGCATGGGCAACTTAGTTCGTTGCTCGCTTGGGGGGATGGTCTGGGTATCGTTCCCAACGCCCTCCCGGTATGCCCACCCTGATCCATGATCTGCGGCGCTTTGAGGCTATCTTCCTCGGATGGAAACTAGCTCACACTCCACTTTTGTGTACACCGTAGCCTTGGAAAGGGCGGAACCGGCCGTCAAAGTCCCCCTTGCAAAGGGGGATTGTCCCACTGAGCTTGCCGAAGTGTAGGGCGATAGAGCATAAAACTGAGCCTTTAACCGAGATCTGTGTACACCGCCCCCCCCTGAGGGAGGTCTTCCCCAGAACTCTTTAGCGAACCCGCGGTAAGGATTGAAATGCTGATCAGGCAATTTTGAGCGACAAAATTGTGGAAAGTATGACTGGAAGAAAATTCAGGGAAATAGCCTGACGGGACGGTCAAGCCATCTGTGATTCTCCACATTTCAGGGATTCAACGCCGGCGCCGACTCCAGAAATAGCTTTTAGTCTGATAAACGTAAACGGGGATTCAGACTGGCGCCGGTGCGGCCCGAGGTTAGCCAGAGAATGGCGCGCAGTTGATCCCGCAAAATATGCAACGCCGACTCTTGAATGTCGCACAAACAGGGAACTTCCACCGGGGTGACCCGAATTCCCCGACTGCCCAACACCCAGTAGGCGATAGCGAGGGCCCGAGCCATGTGGAAATCGGAGGTGACCAGATAAATATGAGCCATTTTGGGGTTTGCGATACTTTCCACCGCGCAGGTAAAGTCCGTCACCGTGTCCGTGGCGCAGAGAAGATGGGTAATGCGTTCTTGGGCAACCCCTCCTTCTTGGAAAATCGCTAAGTTTAGCTCCCGGTTAGCGGCGCCGTCGGAGATCCAGACCGGTAGATCAGAATGCTTATTAGCTAAATCGGCGCCCCAATACATGCGGTTCGGATTGCCGCCTAACACTAAAATTCCCTGGGGCGGAACGCCGGAGGCCTGGGTCAACGCTAATCTGAGAGGAATCCAGGCGCCGAGGCCTAGGAAAAAAAGACCGGTTAACCCCAGCCAATAACGGCGCTTTGGGAATCTGGCTCCTTTGGGGAGGGGGTTCATACCCATAGGGCGTAAACAAAATCTGGGCTAGAGGGGCTAGCGTTTTCGTCATTTTCCCTTAATTTCGGCTCTGCTGGCCCGTTCGCGCCCCCGTCACAAAACTTTACTTGCCCTAAGTCCGCCGAGTCTCATTTTAACGCTATGATTTTTCATAACTATTTAGCTATGAAAGGAAAATGGTCAGTACCCTAGCGCCTCAAGTCCCCCAAGTTAAAACCCAGATGCGGGAGAGCCTGCTGACGCCCCGCTTTTACGTCACCGATTTTCAGGCGGCGGCCCAAATGGATCTCTCGGCTCAGCGGGAGGAACTGCAAGCGATGTTGACGGAGATGAAGACCGACTACAATCGCTCCCACTTTGTCCGCACCCCGGAGTACGAGCAGGCGTTGCAACAGTTGGAGCCGGAGACGCGCCAGGCCTTTATCGATTATCTAGAGCGCTCCTGCGTTTCCGAATTTTCGGGGTTTTTACTCTTTAAAGAACTTTCCCGCCGTACTAAAACCCAAAACCCTCTGCTCTCGGAAATTTTCCATCTCATGGCCCGGGACGAGGCCCGTCACGCGGGGTTCCTGAATAAAGCGATGGCGGACTACAACATTACGCTGGATCTGGGGAAACTGACGAAAAATCGCACCTATACCTTTTTCCCCCTCGCCTGGGTGATCTACACCGTCTATCTCTCGGAAAAAATCGGCTATTGGCGCTATATCATCATTTTTCGCCACCTAGAAAAACACCCGGAAAATCAGTTTTCCCCCCTCTTCAATTACTTTGAAAGCTGGTGTCAGGACGAAAACCGCCACGGCGATATTTTTAAGGCGCTTCTCCGTTCCCAAACGTCCCTCTGGGCAACCTGGCAAGCCCGCTGGCAAAGTCGTTTTTTCCTGCTCTCGGTCTTCGCCACCCATACCCTCACAGTGCATGAGCGGGTTAATTTTTACCGCGCTCTAGGCTTAGACGCCACAGCCTTCGATCAAGAGGTGATTCGTAAAACCAACGAAACTTCCGCCCGGGCTTTTCCCGTAATTTTAGACGTGGAGCACCCGGAATTTTTCCCCCGCTTACAGGCCTGTAGTCGGGCTAATTTAGAGATGGGTCAAATCGAGAAAACCTCGGCGCCGGCTTGGCTGAAAACCGCGCGTAAATTGCCCTATATTTTCAGCGTTGTCGGCCACCTCTGGCGCTTGTTTTGGCTGAAGCCCATCGCCGTGGAAGAGCGCCGGGGTTTGGCGCTTTAACCGAGCGAAATCAACGGATTATCCCCCCTCGCCTCCCTTTCATGGGAGAAGGGGCTGGGTGATCCCCTGAGCGCAGTCGAAGGGGATGAGGACTAACAAACGTCGTTCTCACCCGTCTGCAAACCGGTATAGTTTCTTTCTAGCGCCGTTAGTCCTAGACAGAGGCAAACTGTTCCCAACCCAGTTCCTTCAGGTTTTGATTACGCCGTAGGGGGCGGGTCGCCAGTTCTAAAATATCTCGGGCGTTGGTGAAACCGTGGATTTGGGCGAAGGTAAACTCCACCGACCATTTGGTGTTAATGCCCCGAGCTTCTAGAGGGTTAGCATGAGCCATGCCGGTAATGACCAGATCGGGTTTGAGGTCGTAAATCCGCTGAATTTGGTTATAGTTATCCGGTTTTTCCACAATATTCGGCAACGGCGCTCCCATCTCTTGACAGGTTTTTTCCAACAGCGCCAACTCGGCGGCCTGATAGCGTTTGTCCATGTAGGGAATGCCGATTTCTTGACAGGTCATGCCGCACCGAATGAGGAAACGGGCGAGGGACACTTCCAGGAGATTATCTCCCATAAAAAAGACCGACTTGCCCCGGACTAATTGGAGATAGTCTTCTAAATTCGCCCAGATTTCCGCTTCCCGCTCCGCTAACCCCTGGGGTTCCACGCCCAAAACCGAGCAAATTTTTTCAATCCAAGCCCGAGTCCCGTCCGGGCCAATGGGAAAGGGAGCGCCGATGAGTTTGCATTTCCGGCGCCGCATTAAAGTAGTGGCGGTGCGACTGAGGAAGGGGTTAACTCCGGCGACATAATAACCTTCGTCAATGACCGGCAGTTCGGTGTAACGTTTGGCGGGGAGCCAGCCGGAGACCTTAACGCCTTGTTTTTTCAGTTCCAAGGTTAGGTTTGTCACCACGGGATCGGGGAGGGAGCCGAAAAGAACGAGGGGCGGATGCTCGATAAACTCCTCTTCCGGTTTACTCTCGGTTTTCGAGCGCCCAAAAGTCAGTAATTTCTGGATGGGGTTGCGCTCTTCTTTTTCTGTTTCCCCTTTGACTTGAACCGCGGTTGGGCATTTATGGGCCATGGAGGCTAGAACTGTGTCTTCCCCCTGGGTAAAGGCGTAATCTAAACCGTTAGCCCGCGCGGTAACAATGGGAATGCCGATTTCCGCCTCTAATTTCGGCGCTAATCCCTCCAGATCCATCTTGATGATTTCCGTGGTGCAGGTGCCGATCCAAACAATAACGCTAGGATTGCGGTCTCGTTTAATTTGTAGACACAAACGCCGCAGTTCTTCATAATCGTTGAGTTGGGCGGAAATGTCCCCTTCTTCAAGTTCCGCCATCGCGTAGCGGGGTTCGGCGAAGATCATCACCCCCATGGCGTTTTGGAGGAAATAACCGCAGGTTTTCGTGCCAATAACGAGAAAGAAACTATCTTCAATTTTCTGGTACAACCAAGCGACGCAACTGATGGGGCAAAAGGTGTGGTAGTTGCCGGTTTCACAGTCAAAGTTCAGCGCCGAAGGGGCGGTGTTTTCCAGGGTTGCGGTCATGGTTTGGGTTCTCCGAATAAAGTTTTGGGTCAAGTTCGTAGGGTGGGTTAGGCGTAGCCGCAAGGCGCCTCGCTTCGTCATTTTTGAGGGCGGCTGAATATTGCTTAAGAAAGCGCCATAATTTCCTGCTTTAGGATTTCAATTTCCTCCGGGGTAGCGGGACGAAGCGTTTGTTTTTGGGGTGTATCAAAAGAGCGAGAAGCAAAATCTTCTTTAGCCCAACCAAAAAAGTAGTGATTACGTTTGACATCAATAACAAGGATTAAAACAGGAATGTTCGCTTTTTTTAGCTTTTCTAAGTCTTCCGACGGGAAAAAGTTTCCATCGGTTATTTGACTTTCTGTGGCGCGAATCGCAATTGCTAGGGTTACCAGACTACCATCTTCTCTGGCAAAGAGCGTCAGGTAATCAAAGGGGGATTCTGATTCATCACCAGTATAGACTACTTGCTTTGGCTCCAGTTCAAACAGAAATTCTTGAGCGAGGAGATTGCCTCTTTTGCTTACATACCAAGGCGCGGGATTTTCTAGTTTCATTGGAAATAGGATGTGGAGGGTTTACGAAAATAAGTTTGCCAGAATTCTTTGACTTCTTCGTACAGGATTTTCAAGTTTTTAGAAGTTAGCTCATATTTTAGAGGAATATTATAAATTCCCTGGGGAGGAAAATGATTAATTGCAAGAATAAAGACCCTTTTGCTAGGCTCATGGACTCCCGCTAGATAGGTCGGCGCCGTAATTTTAAATAAATTTGCACAGTCTAACTGACTGATTTTCACTTCCAAAACCTCCTTGTGAATTGGAGATTTTGTCGTTTTAACTTGAACGAAAAAGAAGGGAATAAATTGTGTGATTCCACACAGCTCTACATAATAGTCAACAACAGGCCACTTATCGCCCAAGTTGGCTGGGTTAAACAGTGGAAAATTAAATTTTTCCAGATCTGTTATGGCCAGTTCAAAAATTCTTTCGCCCCGTTTGCCCAGAGCGTTAGAAATATTAGTTGACATATCGAGAGTTCTGATAAAAGTGTGGAAGTTTTAGATGCGTTCCGCTATCGCTAACGCATCCTACTGTGATGATCTCGTCCCGGCTAAACCATCATCAATTCCGGCTCCGCCACCGGCGCTTTGGGTTGGTCGCCATTGAGGTAGAAATCCGAGAGCAAACTAAACAAATCCCGGTCTTGAGCGTCCTTGGGCACAACGCCTTCCGGTTGGGCGAGGATCTGGTCGGCGATGTTTAGGTAATAGTCGCAGACATAGCTCAAGTAGGGATCGGTTTCCGCCATTTCAAAGAGGGTTTTTCCCTTGACTCGGGAGACCCGAATATCTTCAATCAGAGGCAAAATTTCCAAAACCGGCATGGGAACGGCTTCGATATATTTATCGATTAAATCCCGTTTAGAGGTGCGGTTGCCGATCAACCCCGCTAGGCGCAGGGGATGGGTGCGGGCTTTTTCCCGGACGGAGGCGGCGATGCGATTGGCGGCGAAGAGGGCGTCAAAGCCGTTGTCCGTCACAATTAAGCAGTAGTCGGCATAGTTCAACGGCGCCGCAAAACCGCCGCAGACCACGTCTCCTAAAACGTCGAAGAGGATGACGTCGTACTCGTCAAAGGCGTTCAGTTCCTTGAGCAATTTAACCGTTTCTCCCACCACGTAACCGCCGCAACCGGCGCCGGCGGGAGGGCCCCCCGCTTCCACGCAATCCACCCCGGCGTAGCCTTTATAGATCACGTCTTCGGGCCAGACGTCCTCATAGTGGAAATCTTTTTCCTGAAGGGTGTCGATGATGGTGGGAATAAGAAAACCCGTCAGGGTAAAAGTGCTGTCGTGTTTGGGGTCGCAACCAATTTGCAGAACTTTCTTACCCCGTTTGGCCAGCGCCGTCGAGATGTTGCAACTGGTGGTGGACTTGCCAATACCGCCTTTTCCATAGACTGCCAGAGTTAGGGTCACGGTCGTTCGCTCCAGATGAGAAGTTAAAAGTTCGCTTGGGGAGCCGGTTCGCTCCGTCAATCTCTATTGGCATTATTCACCGGCGCTGGGGAAATGGAAAGGGGGGCTAAATTTGAAAAATGACGTTAGATGCCGTAAAAAGGCGTAAATAACCGTTTAAAGGCTTTAAATCCGCTTTAAAGCTTCCTCAAACCCTAAAATAGCTCATAATCTGATTTTATAAATTTAATTTTAATAATCTAAAACAAAAAACAAAAAGTTAAGCTCACCGCCTAGGACTTTATGCTTAGTCTCGGAGCTAAGTCGGTCTAGATAAGGGTTTGAGACGGCCGCCCTTGCCAAAAACCATCTCGCGGCTAAGGTTTCAACCCTCAATTTTGGGTAGAAGAGGCAGAAATCTAACGATTTATGAATTTTTTGCAAACGCTCTTCCCTCGAAGTCAAGATAATACCTAAAAACTGGTTGAGGCGAAGGAAGAGACCAAAAAACGCCCCGATTGACCGGGGCGCTCCTATCTAAGGAATCATAAACCAAAACTTAATCATGTCCGGGAAACTAACCCTGAATGGCGGGGGCGTTGAGCGCCGCGGGAACCTGCGGGCCGGCGGCTAAATCCAAGGGGAAGTTGTGGACGTTGCGTTCGTGCATCACCTCAAACCCGATGTTGGCCCGGTTAATCACGTCGGCCCAGGTGCTGACGGGATGGCCTTGGGCGTCGAGGATGGATTGGTTGAAATTGAAGCCGTTGAGGTTGAAGGCAAAGCAGGAGACCGCCAGCGCCGCGAACCAGATGCCGACGACGGGCCAGGCGCCGAGGAAGAAGTGGAGGGCGCGGCTGTTGTTGAAGGAGGCGTATTGGAAGATCAGGCGACCGAAGTAGCCGTGGGCGGCGACGATATTGTAGGTTTCCTCTTCTTGACCAAATTTATAGCCCTGATTTTGGGACTCAATCTCGGTGGTTTCCCGAATCAAAGAAGAGGTCACTAGAGAGCCGTGCATGGCGGAGAAGAGGGCGCCGCCGAAGACGCCCGCCACGCCCAGCATGTGGAAGGGGTGCATGAGGACGTTGTGCTCGGCTTGGAGAACCAACATGAAGTTAAAGGTGCCGCTGATGCCGAGGGGCAGACCGTCGGAGAAGGAGCCTTGACCCAAGGAGTAGATTAAAAGAACGGCGGTGGCGGCGGAAACCGGCGCCGAGTAGGCGACACAGATCCAAGGCCGCATCCCCAAACGGTAGGAGAGTTCCCACTGGCGCCCCATGTAGCAAAAAATGCCGATGAGGAAGTGGAAAATAATCAGTTGGTAGGGGCCGCCGTTGTAGAGCCATTCGTCGAGGCTGGAGGCTTCCCAGATGGGGTAAAAGTGCAGGCCGATGGCGTTGGAGGACGGAACCACCGCCGCGGTGATGATGTTGTTGCCGTAGAGGAGGGAGCCGGCGATGGGTTCCCGGATGCCGTCAATATCCACCGGAGGGGCGGCGATGAAGGCGATGATAAAGCAGGTCGTAGCGGCCAGCAGGGTCGGGATCATAAGAACGCCGAACCAGCCGATGTAAAGACGATTAGACGCGCTGGTAATCCAGTTACAGAACCGAGTCCACTGACTCTGCTCCCGTAATCCGATTTGGGTGGTGGTCATGGGAATGATTAGGTATAAAGTGCGGGGCGACTGGGGTTAGCTCTTAGCGTCCGCAAGGACAGCCGGGTTAACTCAATCGCTTTTCCCTAATATAACTATTTGGTTATTAAGTGTCAAGGGCTGGAGTCAAAAAAGAGCGCCGCCGCCCATTGATAAGCCCAGGGCTATGGGAAAGATTAGGGATTTTAATGGACAATTTTGAGACTGGGGATTTACAGGGGGATTGTCTTTAATCTATGCTTTTCCTCACAAGATAGCCATCAAGCTATAGTCAATTCATTTAAACTAGCCATTCCCGCTTTTTTTTGCCATGTGTTTAAACTATGCAAATTACCAATAAAATTCGCTTTAACAACCTTCAGGGCGACCTCTTTGGGGGCTTGACCGCCGCGGTGGTCTCCCTGCCCCTCGCCCTAGCCTTCGGCGTCGCCTCCGGCGTCGGCCCCATCGGCGGTCTCTACGGCGCCATCTGTGTGGGCTTCTTTGCGGCGCTGTTCGGGGGCACCCCCACCTTGATTTCCGAACCCACGGGGCCCATGACCGTGGTGATGACAGCCATCGTGGCCTCGTTAACGGCGGCTAACCCAGACAACGGTTTAGCCATGGCCTTTACCGTGGTGATGCTGGCGGGGGTTTTCCAAATTATTTTCGGGGTCTTTAAACTGGGCAAATACATCACCCTCATGCCCTACAGCGTCATTTCCGGCTTTATGTCGGGCATTGGCGTGATCCTGATTATTCTCCAAATCGCCCCCTTCCTCGGACAAGCGCCGCCGAAGGGAGGCGTGATTGCCACGGTGAAAGCTCTGCCGGAGTTGTTCAGTAATATCTACTGGCCGGAACTGATTCTCGCCGCCCTGACCTTAACGATTATTTTCCTCTGGCCCAAAAAATGGAAACGGGTGGTGCCGCCCCAATTAATCGCCTTGCTCGTCGGCACGTTGATTTCCGTCACCCTCTTTCAGGGCACAGAGATTCGCCGCATTGGCGAAATTCCCGTGGGTTTGCCCCCTCTCCAGTTCCCCACCTTCAGCGCCGGTCAAGTGACCCAGATGTTAGTGGACGGGGTCATGTTGGGCATGTTGGGCTGTATTGACACCCTCCTCACCGCGGTGGTGGCGGATAGTTTGACCCGAACCGAGCACAACTCTAATAAAGAACTCATCGGTCAGGGCGTCGCCAACATTGTTTCCGGTTTAGCGGGGGGTCTCCCCGGCGCCGGGGCCACCATGGGGACGGTGGTTAATATTCAAACCGGCGCCACTTCGGCGCTCTCCGGGTTAACCCGAGCTTTAGTGTTGCTAGTCGTGGTGCTCGGCGCCGCCCGGTTAACGGAACCCATTCCCATGGCGGTGTTAGCGGGTATCGCCCTCAAGGTGGGGATCGATATTTTGGATTGGAGTTTCCTCAAGCGCTCCCACAAGGTCTCCGTCAAGGGTTCCTTGATTATGTACGGGGTGCTTCTGCTGACGGTCTTTGTGGATCTGATCGTCGCCGTGGGGGTGGGCGTCTTCATCGCCAATATCCTCACCATCGAGCGCCTGAGCGAAATGCAGTCGGGGGAAGTGAAACTGATTACCGACACCGACGACGACGTCCGTTTAACGGCGGAGCAAAAGGAACTGTTGGATCGGGGCATGGGTCGGGTGTTGCTCTTCTACCTCAGCGGCCCCATGATCTTCGGTCTTTCCAAAGCCATCGCTCGGGAGCATAACGCCCTCCATGAAGGGGACGCCCTAGTGATGGATCTGACGGACGTTCCTCTCTTGGGGGTGACGGCTTCCCTCGCCATTGAGAACGCCATCCGGGACGCCCACGATAAAGGTCTGCAAATCTATATTGTCGGCGCTAGCGAAAAAATCCAGAAACGCTTGCATAAGCTAGGATTATTCGACCTCGTCACGGCGGAGCACGTTTTGGACGACCGCACCGAGGCCCTCCGCCGAGCGGTGAACCTGACGCTTAAAACGCCTCTGGCGCCTCTATCCTAAAGCCGAGGCTCGCCAAAATCGAGGGCTTCGGCTACGCTCAGCCCTCGCTCCTTCGACCACTTAACTCCTAATACTCATTAACTTTCTATTTGGCTCAACCCTTATGCCTGTTCTCAGCCCTTGGTTTTTCTCGCCGCCTTTTTTGGCCACCGCCGAAGCCGAATTTAGTCCCGTGATTCTCAGCGGCGTGCTTCTGAGTTTAGTCGTGATCTATCTGGCTAGCCGCATTGGCGCCCGCGCCGCTCAACTTCTGGATCTCCCCCCCGTGCTGGGGGAACTGGTGGCGGGGGTGGTGGTGGGGGTCTCGGCGCTCCACTTGATTATTTTCCCGGAAGGGGGCTTAACGGCGAACGACTCCTATCTGATGTCCTTTCTGACCTACCTCAACGGTTTAGATCTGGAGGGGGTGAAGACGGTCTTCGGCGCCCAGGGCGAAGTCGTGTCCGTGCTGGCGGAACTGGGGGTGATCATCCTCCTCTTCCAAATCGGTCTGGAATCGGATATTCGCCAACTGAAGGAAGTGGGGATTCAAGCCATTGTCGTGGCCTGCGTTGGGGTCGCGGTTCCCTTCGCCGCGGGGACGGCGGGCTTAATGCTCCTGTTTCATGCCCCCGCCATCCCGGCCATTTTCGCCGGCGCCGCCTTAACGGCCACCAGTATTGGCATCACCTCGAAGGTGCTGGCGGAATTGGGACAACTGAAATCCAAGGAAGGGCAAATTATCGTCGGCGCCGCGGTCATTGACGACGTGCTGGGAATTATCGTCCTAGCGGTGGTGGCCAGCTTAGCCAAAACCGGGGAAATCGACGTCCTCAACGTGGTCTATCTCATCGCCGGAGCCACGGCTTTCCTCGTCGGCGCCATCGCCCTGGGCGGCTTGTTTAATAAAGCTTTTGTGCGCATCTTCGAGCGATTAGAAGACCGGAGCGACATTATTATTCCCGCCTTTATTTTCGCCTTCGCCATGGCCTTTGTCGGCAACGCTATTCACCTCGAAGCCATTCTCGGCGCTTTTACCGCCGGTCTAGTCTTGGATGAAACCGACGCTCGCAAGGAGTTGGACGAGTTAATTAAACCGGTGGCGGATACCCTGGTGCCTATTTTCTTCGTCACCGTCGGCGCTCGGGCGGACTTAACGGTTCTCAATCCCCTTAACCCGGACAATCGGGCCGGCCTGTTCATCGCTATCTTTTTGGTAACCGTCGCCATCGCCGGTAAATTAGTCACCGGCTGGACCGTCTTTGGCATTCCCGGCATTAACCGGGCCGCCATCGGCGTGGGCATGATTCCTCGGGGGGAAGTGGGTCTAGTCTTCGCCGGTATCGGCACCGCCAGCGGCGTTTTGGATAAACCCCTAGAGGTCTCCATTATTATCATGGTGATTTTGACCACCTTCCTCGCGCCGCCCTTCCTGCGGATTTGCTTTGGGCAAACGGCGCCGGAATTAAAGTCGGAGACCCCCGGCTAAATTCCTTGACGCCCTTGCTTGACGCCTTTCCTCCGTTGATGGGGAAAGGCGCTTTTTTTGCGCCTGTCTTGAGGGAAAAAATTAAAGTTTCCTTACCCCAACCTTAAAGTCGCCGTGGGAGGGTGAACAGTGGCGAAAATCTGGGCTTAGTCCCCAGAGCGCCGATTTTACCGTCTCCCCCCACAGCGCCGCTATGACCACCGTTGCCCAATGGACTTTTGATTCCCTAACCGCCGACGCTAGTACTGGCACAGGAACCACCTTGCCCTTGTTGGAAATTTTGGAGGGGACGCCCAGCGTTAATCTCGTGGGGGGAACCACCGCCACCTTTGCGTCGGGTAAAAATCAAGTCAGCGGCGGCGACGATTCCGGCTGGAATACAACTAATTACCCAGCGTCGGGGACGGGAAATAAAACCAGAGGCATTGAATTTAGCCTCAACACTGTCGGCTTCATCGATCTACAACTCAGCTTTGACCAGCGCCATAGTAATACTGCCGCTAATACCGTTATCGCCCAATACTCCGCCGATGGGGGTTTAACTTGGATCGACGCCCAGACCTATGTGGCGCCGACGGGGGATACCTGGTTTTCCCGCTCCCTAGATTTAAGTGGCGTGGATGCGTTGGAAAATATTAGCGACGCCCGGATTCGTCTGGTGGCGGGATTTGACCAAACGACGGGAAATTATAAAGCGTCCAATAGTTCTAGCTCCTATGCGACAACGGGAACCTGGCGCTTTGACAACGTCGTCTTCAGCGCCGTTAGTTCTAATACCGCCAACACGGCGCCGCAAATTCAGGCGGATAATGAAACGATTATTGACCTAGAAACCGTTACGCCCTTTTTAAGCCTGCCGGACGACGGCCCCGGTTTTGTCAGCGCCGTCCTTAACGACCCCACCGACCCGGCCCAGACCCTCGGGATTGAGTTTAACCTCGGCGACGTCGAAACCCCGGCGGCTAATTTAACCGTAACCGCGACCAGTAGTAACAGCGCCGTGGTCAGCGACGCCAATTTAGTTTTAACCGGCGCCGGCGCCAGTCGGAATTTAAAAATTATCCCCACCGGGGTCGGGTTAACGGAGATTACCGTTACCGTCAGCGACGGGGACTTAAGCGGTTCCTACGTCATTCAATACGGCGCTTCGGCGGCCTCGGTTAATCCCGCTGGCACCCGTTTCCATACGGGAACCAGCGACGCCTCCACCGCCATCGCTTTAGATCAAGAGTTCATGTTGGTGGCGGACGACGAAGACGAGGTGATTCGCCTCTACGACCGGGAGGATTCCGGTTTACCCCTAGCGAGCTTTGACCTGCGTCCGTTTTTAACCACCCCCGACGGTCGGGAGGTGGATCTGGAAGCCTCCGCCCGCATGGGCAACCGGATTTATTGGCTCGGCTCCCACAGCAACAGTAGCGGCGGCAGTGAGCGGGACACTCGGGAAATTGTCTTCGCCACGGATCTGACCGGCGCCGGTTTGGGAACCCAGTTGAGTTTTGTCGGACAGTACAACGATTTAGAAGGAGATTTAGTCAATTGGGACGTTAATAATCTCCACGGCCTCGGCGCTAATTTCTTTGGTCTAGCGGCCAGCGCCGCCGACGGAGTGGCGCCGGAAGCGGTGAACGGTTTTAGCATCGAAGGCCTGGCTCCGGCGCCGGACGGCTCAACGATGTACTTGGCTTTTCGGGCGCCCCTGAGCGATACTTCCGCCCGAACCCAGGCGCTAATCGCGCCGGTGACCAATTTTGAACAAATTGCGGCCGGCGGCGCCGGTCCCGCTCTCTTTGGCCCGCCAATTCAACTCAACCTCGGGGGTCGGGGCGTTCGCAGTCTGGAGCGTAATGGCAACGGCGAGTATTTAATCATCGCCGGCCCCTCCGGCGCCGCCACCGGGACGGCGCCCAATGATTTTCGCCTCTACACCTGGACGGGGAACCCCAATGAGGCGCCGGTTCTGCGAGACAACGATTTAACGGCGCTGAACCCCAGCGGCGGTAGTTTTGAGGGCGTTGTCGGTCTGCCGGGGAGTTTAACCACCGGCGCCGCCCTGCAATTACTGGTGGATAACGGCGATACGGTTTGGTACGGCAACGGCGAAGTTTCCAAAGAGTTAGCCCAGGATAATTTGCAAAAATTCCGCACCGAACAGATTCTCCTCGGCGCGCCCACCACGGAGCAACCGCCCCTACCCTCCATTGTCATTAACGAAGTGGACGCGGACACTCCCGGAACGGACGCCGCCGAGTTTGTGGAACTCTACGACGGCGGCGCGGGGAATACGCCCCTAGACGGTCTGGTTCTGGTCTTCTTTAACGGCGACAATAACGACCTCTCCTACGGCGCCTTTGATTTAGACGGCTTTAGCACTAATGCGGAAGGTTTCTTTGTCCTTGGCAACAGCGGCGTTCCTAACGTCTCTTTGGTCTTTCCCGGTAATTTCCTCCAAAACGGCGCCGACGCTGTGGCGCTCTACCAAGGGAACGGGATGGATTTTCCCAACAATACGCCGGTTACGTCC
This sequence comes from Cyanobacteria bacterium RI_101, assembly GCA_016471375.1. Classification (GTDB taxonomy): domain Bacteria; phylum Cyanobacteriota; class Cyanobacteriia; order Cyanobacteriales; family Microcystaceae; genus Synechocystis. The sequence goes on along the minus strand of WGLZ01000058.1, from coordinate 31,258 downwards.
CTGCATTTAATTGACGCCCTTGTTTACGACACCAGCGACCCCGACGACGCCGGGTTATTAGCCGCCTTGGGACAAACGACTCAATTCAACGAAAACGCCAACGCGAACGGCGCTAACGAGTCCAACAGTCGCGTCCCCGACGGAACCGGCGCTTTTGTGGCCCAACTGCCCACGCCGGGAACTGCCAACCAATTGACCTTTGATCTGCAAATCACGGAAATTTGGCCGGGGCAAATCGGGACGGATCTGACGGCGGACTGGTTTGAAATCACCAATGTCGGCCCGGTGGCTTGGGTGGCCGGCGCCGATCCCGACCTTTTCTACGACGACGAGTCCGCCTCCGCCGCGGACGCGACCCTGATCCAAGGACTGACCCGTCTAGATCCCGGTCAAACCGCCATTGTGGTCATTGGCGACGCCAGCGCCGCCACGGTCTTTAACACCGTTTGGAGTCCGGTGATTAGCTTAACCGGGGTGGAAATTGGCTTTACCAGCGGCGCCAGTTTGGGGGATGGCGGCGACGCAGTCACTTTATTTGTGGGCGGCCCGGCGGCCAATACCGTCGCGGATAACGAAGCCTATCCTGATACCGCCGGCTTTGACGGCGCGTCCTATGACGTCAACCTCGGCGCCTTTAGCGTGGCGGGGCAAAACGGCGCAGTGGCGACCTTAGCCTTGGGGGGTAATGGGGGAACCGTCCCGGCGGTGGGGTCTCCCGGCGACGGCGCCCCGTTAACGGGAACGACGATTACCAAAATTCACCAAATTCAGGGCAACAGCGCCAATCAGGGCCCCGGCGGCGCCCACGACGACGTCAGTCCCCTACTGGGGCAAGTGGTCACCATTGAGGGGGTGGTCATCGGCGCTTTGCAAGGGACGGATCAACTACGGGGCTTCTTCATTCAGGAAGAAACCGCCGACGAGGACGGCGACGCCAGCACTTCGGAAGGTCTCTTTGTCTTTACCGGCAATACGCCCCTGTTAACGGTGACGGAGGGACAAATCGCGCGGGTGAAGGGGATTGTGAGCGAATTTGACGGCGCCACCCAAATTGGCACTACCGGCCCGGACGGCGCGTTAACGCTGATTGACGGGGGCAATAATCTCGGTCTGGTCACCCCCGCGTCCTTAACGCTACCGGTGGCGGGAGATCTGGACGACTACTACGAGCAGTTTGAAGGAATGCTGAGCCAGTTCCCCGATAAATTAGTGGTCTCGGAATACTTTGAACTCTCCCGCTTTGGGCAAGTGGTTCTCACCCTCAACGAGCGCCCGATTCAGTACACCCAACTGGACGACACCCCCACCCCGGCGGAGTTTACCCAGTTCCTCGACCAGTTGAACCGCCGTCGCATTATCCTCGACGACGACGACAACAGCCAAAATAGCGGTCTGCCCAACGGGCGTATTTTCTATCCCCAGCCGGGAGGGCTGAGTGTCGGCGCCCAGGGGCCGGATTATTTCCGGGGCGGGGATTCCATTACCGGATTAACCGCCATTCTTAACTTCGGCTCCAACGCCTGGCGCCTACGGCCCACCGAGGCTAATCCGATCCAGTTTACGGTGGAAAATCCCCGGCCCCTAACAGCGCCGGAGGTGGGGGGGAATATCAAAGTCGCCAGCTTTAATGTTCTCAACTACTTCAACACCATCGATACCGTGGGCGGCTCCGGCTCTCCCCGGGGCGCCGACAGCGCCGACGAATTTGAGCGCCAAAACCAGAAATTAATCGCGGCGCTGACGGAGATCGACGCCGACGTTCTCGGCTTTATCGAAATTGAAAACAACGGCGCCGCCATTTTAGAACTGGTTAACCGCTTGAACGCCGTCCTCGGCGCCGGAACCTACGCCGCCATTGATACGGGCATTGTGGGGACGGATCAGATTACGGTGGCCCTGATTTACAAGCCCGCCGTTCTTCAACCGAAGGGGACTTTCGCCACCCTGACGGATCCCGCCTTTACCGACCCCAACGGCGCCGGAACCCAACGCAATCGCCCGGCGCTGGCCCAAACCTTTGAGGTCATCGATCCCGCCAACCCCGACTTCGGGGGGGTCTTTAACCTGGCGGTTAATCACTTTAAATCCAAGGGCGGAAGCGACGCAACCGGCTTAGATGTAGATCAAGGGGACGGCCAGGGACAATTTAACGACACCCGCACCAAGGCGGCGGACTTTTTGGTCAAGACCTGGCTCCCCAGCGACCCCACCGGTCAGGGCGACGCCGATTGGCTGATTATCGGGGACTTAAACGCCTACGCCGGGGAAACCCCCATTACCGCCATCAAAAACGCTGGCTTTACGGATTTGGTGAACAGTTTTGTCGGCCCCGACGCCTATAGTTTTCTCTTTAGCGGCCAACTGGGCTACCTCGACTACGCCCTGGCCAATGACGCGATGACGCCCCAAATTACCGGGGTGGCGGAATGGCGCATTAACGCCGACGAAATTCCCCTCTTCGACTACAACAATACGGTTGACGACGGCGCCGGGGAGGCCAGTTTTGAAGCCAAACCCAGCGGCAATCCCCTCTTTGAGGCCAACGCCTTCCGCGCCTCCGACCACGACCCGATTTTAGTGGGTCTGGATCTAGCGACCGCGCCGCCTTTGAACATCATTAACGGCACGGCGCTAGCGGATCGCCTCCGGGGAACCAGCTCCGTCGATTTAATTAACGGCCTAGGCGGCAACGACCGTTTAGAGGGCCGGGAAGGGGACGATATTCTCCAGGGCGGCGCCGGGAATGACGCCTTACTGGGACAAGACGGAAACGACGTCCTTCAGGGCGGGGAAGGGGATGACCGGCTCCAGGGCGGCGCCGGGGACGACCTCATCGACGGCGGCGCCGGGCGGGATACTCTGATTGCCAGCGGCAACGGAAATTTTGTCGCTACTCAAACGGGGTTAACGGGGCCGGAGGGAACCGACGCCTTTATCAACATCGAGGTTATCCAACTCACCGGAGGCATTGGGGACAATACCCTCGACGCTTCGGCGCTGACCTCTATCCAAGCTGTTCTTAAGGGCGGCGCGGGTAACGATACCCTGCTGGGGGGTCAAGGGCGAGACAACCTTAATGGCGAAGCCGGGAACGACCTCTTAGTGGGCGGTCTCGGGAAAGACACTTTAGCCGGCGGCAACGGCGCCGATACCTTTGATTACCGCGATTTAAGCGACTCCCTCCTCGCCGGTTTCGATGTCATTAAAGATTTCAACGCCGCCGAGGACTTCCTACGGGTGAGCCAACTGCCAACCCTCTTTACCGCCAACGCCGGCGCTGTGAGTAAACTCAACGCCAGCCAAATTCAAGGGATCTTAACCCCGGCGGTTTTGGCCAACCCCGGCGACAGCGCCGTCTTTAGTTTCGGCTCCCGGATTTTTGTCGCCATCAACGACGCCACCGCGGGCTTCCAAAAAGAGAGCGACGCGGTGCTCGAACTGGCGGTTTCCGGTTTGGCCGGTTCCCTGAGCCTAGCGAACTTTACCGTGTAGTCAATTTCGCCAGAGTTAGCCCTCTTCGCTCCTTTATGGCTTGGGGAACTTGACCCCCCCGTCAGGCTACGCCTGCCCCCTCCGCGGGAGGAGAATTGTAACAATTTACTTGTCCGCGATCAATTCCCCTCCTTTGGAGGCTACCGTGTACACACAACTATCAGAATCCCCCCCCAACCCCCCAATTTTGGGGGGAGTTCGGAGCTTGTCTGAGTTCAAAGTCCCCCAGAATTGGGGGATTTAGGGGGCGAGATAAGGTTAATGGCAAAACCAAAGACTTGCGTGTACGCCGTAGCTTGCAAAGGGGGATTTAGCGATTATGTTGATTGTCAAGGCTCAAGGGGATTTTTTTAGGAGTGGACGTCGTCGCAGATGGTGTGGATATTGATAAAACTGGTGGTGCGGGGTTTGCCTAGGGGGAGTCCCCCTAAAATCAAAACCTGATCTCCCGGATCCACAAATTGGTAAGCCAATAATTGCTCCTCCATGTGGTCGATCAACTCCTCTAGGGAATGGTCGTCGTACTCAAACATGATGGGCCGCACGCCCCAGACGAGGTTTAATTGGTGGTAGGTGCTCCGATGGGGGGTAAAAGCGACGATGGGCACCCGAGGGCGCTCCGCGGCGGCCAGTTTGGCGGAATAACCTGTTTCCGTGAAGGCCACAATACATTGCAATTCCAAAATATGATCCACCCGGTTCAGCGCCTCCACCAGGGCGTGGGCCTTATCCTGATGGCGGGCGGGATAGTTGACAAAATTAATTTCCGGCTCGATGTCCGTGGCGATGCGGGCCAGCATTTTCACCGCCTGGATGGGGTAGTCCCCCACGGCGGATTCCCCCGAGAGCATGACGGCGTCGGCGCCGTCGATAATGGCGTTGGCCACGTCGCTGGCTTCCGCCCGAGTAGGACGGGGATTGCGGATCATGCTATCTAGCATTTGGGTGGCGGTAATCACCGGAATGGCCCGCTGGTTGCAGAGACGAATAATCCGTTTTTGAATTAGGGGCACCTTGGCGGGACTCATCTCCACCCCCAGATCGCCCCGGGCTACCATGATGGCGTCGCACTCGTCGATGATGGCTTCTAAATTGGCTACGGCTTGAGGTTTCTCGATCTTCGCCAGCACGGGAAGATGGGAGCCGCGGTCCGCTAAAAACCGCTTCAGCGCCTGAATATCTTCCGGTTTCCGCACAAAGCTGAGGGAGACTAAATCCACCCCCTGGGCGACGCCAAACTCCAAATCCTGCTGGTCTTTCTCCGTTAGGGAGGGTAAACGCAGTTGGAGAGAGGGTAAATTGACCCCTTTGCGACTTTTGAGAACGCCGCCGGTCACCACCTCGCAGTGAACCGCGGCGCCGTCCACCCCTGTCACTTTCAACTCCAGCAAGCCGTCGTCCAATAAAACCGGCGTGCCGACTTCCGCTTCTTCCGCCACGTGGGGATAATCGATGCCCACAGTTCCGGGTTGCCCCGCGTACTCCGCCTGGGGCACTAAGGTTAAAGCGGCGCCTTCTTCGAGCCGCAATCCTTCCGGGGGCAGTTGCCCGACCCGAATTTTCGGCCCCTGTAAATCCTGCAACAAAGTTAAGGGTAGATCCAACTCCCGGGCCGTGGTTCGCAGAAGGCGGATCATGGCTTCGTGGTCGGCGTAACTGCCGTGGGAGAAGTTAAGTCGGGCCACGTTGACGCCCGCTAGTAGTAGCTCTTTAATCACTTCCGGGGAAGAGCTAGCCGGGCCGATGGTGGCCACAATTTTCGTCCGGTGCAGAAGGGGTTTCATAGTCAGGCGCCGTCAAGAAAACACCCCTATCTTATAGAGGAATCCTCTTGGGGGCGTTAAGAGCGCCTTAAATCCCGTTAAAAATCCTTAACTTTATGCCCCTCAATCCCCCTTGGTAAGGGGGACTTTGAATGCGATTCCCCCCTTTCCAAGGGGGGCTAGGGGGGATTCTAGCTCTTCTTTAGCCTTCGGCTTGAGCGCCGTTACCGCCTTGAGCGCCGGAGCCGGAGGATTGACGGCGCTGGCCGAAGCGTTTGCCCTGACCTTTGGTGGATTGGGAACGGAACTGGCGAGCGTAGGCTCTATTGCGCTCGGCTTTTTCTTTTTTCAGGTTACGACGTTTAGCCACTCTGATTTCCTCATAAAAACGATCCATTATTTCATAATAGAGACTGGATCGGCAACCTGGATCAGGACGTAGGGTTGAACAATCAGGGTTTGGAAGCTTCGAGCGCCGTCTTGGTTCCACTGACCTAACTCGGCGGCGCTGGGTTTGCGAATCAACCCGGCGCTGATCCAATCTTGCACCGTTTCGGTTAGATCCGCGGCGATGGCGGCGCCGGCTTCCACTAAATCCAAACGGGGTTCCACCACAATTAACCCGTCCCGCTGGGCGTGGGGTCGGAGGCTCTCCCACTCCGTCAGAGCGAGTTCGGATTGGAGTTGGGCGCGGAGGGGGTCTGGGAGGGTCATGGGGTTAACAGGCGGAGCAGTTCGCTTTCAAGCTGGGGAATCAGGTCGTCTAAACTGACTTCCAGATGGTTAAGACATTGGGGGGGCGGCAGTTGCGGTTGGAAGTAGAGCAGTTTCACTTGCCCCTGGGCCAAGGCGACAATGGCGGTTTCCCGTTCGGGATCATGGTGGAGTAACAGCCCGAGGAGTTCCTGAATTTGTCGGTCAACGCTTTGGTTGAGCCTCTCTAATTGGGCGTAAGAGCAACGAAAAAAATGGGGCGTCGGCTCTAGGTCAAGGCCCAGATAGTTTTGGGGGTCTCCCCATTCCCGTCGTAGTTCCCAAGCCAGCGCCGCTAGGGGAAGTTGCCGCTCCCGGACAAAACGATCCAAGGTCGCGAACCAAGGGGAAGCGGGCGGGGCGGCGCCGGGAGAGGGAAAAAACATGGGGGGAGGGGGCGATGGCAAAGTTATATTCTATGATCCTGGAGATCCCTTCGTTAACCGGTTTCTCTGAGACCGTCGCCGGAAGTCTGTCATGAGTAGGCCCCGCTCCATTCGCCGTTATGACTCTCTTGCCCAAGCTTAATACTCTTAATACTATTGTGTTCCATGAATCTGCGTCAAAAACACCCTTGGATAACTCGTTTGTGCCTCCTGCTGACGGCGCTGGCGGGGAGTTTACTGCTCGGTTGGGGGTTAGCCCAGGGTTTCGCTCCGGCGCCGGCGCTGGCCCAAACGCCGACGCTCCCGGTTTTAGCGGCGCCGCGCCCGAAGGTTGAGGAGATGGGCCCCGTGGACGCCATTCCCAGCCGCTATAAACCCGGCTTTGAAGCTTACTGGGATACGTGCTCTACCTGCCATATCGCCCTGCCGCCGGAAGTCCTGCCCACGGAAAGCTGGCAGACCATTCTCCAGCGCCCCGACGAGCATTTTGGAGTAGCGGTGCCCAATATTAACCGCTTTACCCAACTGCTGATCTGGGATTACGTCAGCGCCTTTTCCCGACCCTTGCCCCCCAACTCCGTCGTTCCCCTCTACGCAGAAAAGTCCCGCTACTTTAAGGTTCTGCATCCCGGCGTCGAGTTGCCTGCGGACACCACCGCTAAAACCTGTGTCGTTTGTCATCCTCAGGTTAAAAGTTTTAATTTTCGGGCGCTGACCCCGGAGTGGGAAAAGGGTTCTTAGAGACTGTTTAACAAGGGTCAATCAGCCCCCTAAATCCCCCAATTCTGGGGGACTTTGAACTCAAAAAAGTCTCAATCTCCCCCCAAACTTGGGGGGCAGGGGGGCAAAAGGAGTTTTGGGGAAGATCTGTGTACGCGGTAGCTTGCGAAGGGGGAGAACCAGAAATCAGCGAAGACCGGCTGGTGAGCGGTGTTTCCCCCTTGCTAGCCTAAGCTTATGCCATGATCCTCTTCGGCGCCGTTTCAAACCCCGCAAAATCAAGAGCCTTAGCAGTAGCTTCTGGTAAATTAGGTTTATTAAATATCTTTCCCAATCATGTTGTGACGCGACTAGAAGACCTTACCCGTGGGGCGTCTCTCAAGGGAATACTGCCCAACCAAGTTGTGACCGTCATTGATATTCAGTGGCATGGTAGCGATGTGGTGGAACTGACTTATAAAGACGCCGAAGGTCAACCCCAAGTTGATTTGCTACTGCGGGAACGGGAAGCGGGGCTAGAAATTGCGACGGCCGGACAACGCTGGAGCTTTGATGGGGATGGGGCATTATTGCGGTTGGCGTCTGAAGCCCATCGCATTCGTCTTGCCCATCTATTCGATCCGCTTTTGGCAGTACATACTTCTTTGGTGGAGCCGTTACCCCATCAAATTACAGCAGTCTACAGTGAGATGCTGATGCGCCAGCCATTGCGGTTTATGCTGGCGGACGATCCGGGGGCCGGGAAAACGATCATGGCAGGATTGCTGATCCGGGAGTTATTAATCCGGGGGGACTTACAGCGATGCTTGATTGTCTGTCCGGGGAGTTTAGCGGTGCAATGGCAGGATGAATTATTCCAGAAGTTTCATTTGCCTTTTGAAATTCTGACTAACGATCGCCTGGAAGCGGCCCGGACGGGAAATGCTTTTGCGGAAATGCCCTTGACAATCGCCCGATTGGATAAATTGAGCCGCAACGAGGAGATTAAGGCCAAGCTGGAACGGACGGATTGGGATTTAGTGGTGGTGGATGAAGCCCACAAGCTATCGGCCTCTTTTTTTGGGGGAGAAATTCGAGAGACTAAACGCTATAAGTTGGGCAAGTTACTTTCGACTCTGACCCGTCATTTTCTGTTGATGACAGCGACGCCCCACAACGGAAAGGAAGAAGATTTTCAATTATTTTTAGCTTTACTGGACGGCGATCGCTTTGAAGGACGATTTCGGGACGGGGTTCATGTCTGCGATACATCAGACTTGATGCGGCGCTTGATTAAAGAAGATTTGTTGAAATTTGACGGTAAACCCCTCTTCCCCGAGCGACGGGCCCATACGGTGCAGTATGTTCTCTCTGACCAAGAGGCGATTTTGTATCGGCAGGTGACGGACTATGTGCGGGAAGAATTTGACCGAGCGGAGAGCCTTAAAAATGATGGGCGTAAAGGCACGGTGGGGTTTGCCCTGACCATCCTGCAACGGCGTTTGGCCTCTTCGCCAGAAGCCATTTATCAATCCTTACAACGACGGCGGGAACGGTTACAAAAACGACTGCGGGAAGAGGAAATTCTGAAACGGGGCGGCGCAGCCGAGTTGGACTTTGGTCTGACTATTGACCCAGAAGATTGGGATGATGACTTTGATGATGCGGCCAGCGCCGAACGGGAAGCCACGGAAGAAGAAGTGGTGGATCAAGCGACGGCGGCCCGGACGATCGCCGAGTTGAAAACTGAGATACGACTGTTGGAACGATTAGAGAAATTGGCGCTACAAGTGCGACGGGGGGGTAAGGATCGGAAGTGGGAAGAAATGTCTAAGTTATTACAAACCCTGTTGCTAGGGGATAGGGAACAGGAAACAGAGAACAAACCCCTACTCCCTATTACCTACTCCCTATTCCCTAAACTAGTGATCTTTACGGAGCATCGGGATACGCTCAATTATCTAGTACGCCAAATTGGCACCTTACTGGGGCGTCCTGAAGCCATCGTCACTATTCACGGAGGTATGGGGCGGGAGGAACGCAAAAAAGCGGAGGAAGCCTTTAAGCAAGATATTGGGGTTCAAGTCTTAATCGCCACCGACGCCGCCGGAGAAGGAATTAACCTACAACGGGCCCATTTGATGGTCAATTACGATCTGCCTTGGAATCCTAATCGCCTAGAACAACGCTTTGGGCGTATCCACCGCATTGGCCAAACAGAAGTTTGTCACCTCTGGAATTTGGTGGCTCAGGAAACCCGGGAAGGAGACGTCTATTATGCCCTGTTGAAAAAGTTGGAGGTGGAGCAAGCCGCCCTTGGGGGCAAGGTGTTTGACGTATTGGGGAAGGCCATTGCGGGTAAGGAACTGCGGGAATTATTGATCGAAGCGGTGCGCTACGGCGATCGCCCGGATGTCAAAGCCAAGTTAGATCAAGTCATTGCCGATCGTCTGGATCAAAAGCATTTACAGGAATTATTGGAAGAAAAAGCTCTAGCCCAGGATTCTATGGACGCCACCAAGGTGCAGAAAATTCGGGAAGATATGGAACGGGCGGAAGCGCGAAAGTTGCAACCCTACTTCATCGCCGCCTTTTTCCTAGAAGCCTTTCAACGATTGGGGGGCAGTATTCGCCAACGGGAACCCCGCCGTTATGAAATCACCCATGTCCCGGCGATCGTCCGCAACAGAGACCGGCAAATTGGGGTAGGAGACGCGATTCTGCGGCGCTATGAACGGATCTGTTTTGATAAAAGTCTGATTAGCTCGCCGGGTAAACCCCTGGCCGATTTTGTCTGTCCCGGCCATCCCCTCCTCGACGCCGCGTTAGATTTGACCCTAGAACGCCATCGGGATTTATTAAAACGGGGAGCGGTATTGGTGGATGAAAGCGATCCAGGGGAAGCCATTCGCGCTCTGGTCTATTTAGAACACGCCATTCAAGACGCCCGCACCGTCAAAGATGGCCGTCGGCGGGTGGTGTCGCGGCGGATGCAGTATGTGGAGTTTAGGGAAGAGGGTAGAGGAGAGAGGGAAGAGGGTAGAGGAGAGAGGGAAGAGGATAGAGGAGAGAGAAAACAGATATTAGGCGTTCCTGTTACCTATTCTCTCACTCCTATCAATGCTGGTTACGCGCCTTATCTGGATTACCGTCCCATCACCGGCGCCGAAAAAGAGGCGATCGCCGATTCCTTAAACAACCTGCAACTGGGACAAAATCTAGAAAGCCAAGCCATCAGTTACGCGATCGCCAATTTAGTCCCCAATCACCTCAAAGACGTGCGGGAACCCAAAGAGCGTTTAATTGATAAAACTCTCCAAGCGGTGAAAGACCGGCTCACCAAAGAAATTAACTATTGGGATCAGCGGGCCGCGGATTTACGGCGACAGGAAGAAGCGGGCAAACTCAACGCCAAACTTAATTCCGCTAAGGCCCAACAACGGGCTGACGATCTAGCGGCTCGACTACAAAAGCGTTTAGAGGAATTAGAACAGGAGCGGCAGTTGTCCCCTATGCCGCCCATAGTGGTGGGGGGTTGTCTAGTGGTTCCTATTGGTCTATTACAACGACGTCAAGGGAAACGGGACGCGGAACCCAGTCTATTTGCTAGAGAAACTAAACGGGTGGAGTTAGCGGCGATGGGGGCGGTCATGGCGCGGGAAAAAGCGTTGGGTTATTTACCCCAGGACGTGAGCGCCAAAAAGTGTGGCTATGATATTGAGTCTCAGATCCCAGAGACGGGCCATTTGCGGTTTATTGAGGTCAAGGGGCGGATCGTCGGGGCTACCACGGTGACGGTGACCAAAAACGAGGTTTTAACTGCCCTCAATAAGCCCGATAATTTTCTCTTGGCCTTGGTCTCGGTGCCGGCGGCGGATTTTCCAGAGGGGGACGCGTTTCGGGTTAAGGAATCGGGGAGGGATTATCAAGCGGATCTAGCCGGTTGCGAGGTGCGTTATGTACGAGCGCCGTTTGAGAAGGAACCGGATTGGGGAGCCTGTAGCGTTAATTATGATTGGCGGGCATTATGGGAAAGGGGGGAACCTCAATAAAGGTCTGTATGCCAACTATAATATTTAAAAAGATTTAAAACTTTTATTGAATATCCGACAAATGCCAGGATCAACACTTATCAATCAACGGTAAAATCGTTGATTATCCTCACCTTTGCGTTCTTAAGTAGGACTTATTAACTCTCCCATGCGTAAAAAACTCATCGAAGTGGCTTTACCCCTAGAGGCCATCAATGCGGAATCGGCGCGGGAGAAGTCGATCCGTCATGGTCATCCTTCGACGCTTCATCTCTGGTGGGCGCGGCGCCCTTTAGCGGCTTGTCGGGCGGTGTTGTGGGCTTCTTTGGTGGATGATCCATCTAGCTGGCCGGATCGGTTCCCAACGGAGGAGGCACAAAAGCGGGAACGGCAACGGTTGTTTGATATTTTGGGGCGCTTTGAGACGGAGACGGATAAGAAGGGCGCTACAAAGCAGGTGGTACGGGGCTTGGTGTCCTGGGATGATATTAAGGAGCCAGAGGTGATCAATGAGGCTCAGCGGGAGATTGCCCGCTGTTTGGCCTGGGAGCGGGGGGAGGAACCCCCAACTCAACCCGATGCGGTGCGGGATTATATTGCCCGGTACGCGCCGCCGGCCTATGACCCGTTCGCGGGGGGTGGCTCGATTCCCTTGGAGGCTCAGCGGTTGGGGTTGGAAGCCCATGCCAGCGATCTCAATCCGGTGGCAGTGTTAATCAATAAGGCGTTAATCGAGATTCCGCCGAGGTTTAAGGATCAGGCGCCGGTGAATCCAGTTTCTAGAAACGAGTTATTAGGAGTGAGGAACGAGGATGGCGTACAAGGATTTGATCGTTTGGCAGAAAGCTATGAAGGCGGCGATCGCCGTTTATCAGCTGACGCCGAAGTTACCGAAGGAAGAAACCTACGGAATGCGTTCTCAAATCACGCGGGCTGTGGTCTCTATTCCAGCCAATATAGCGGAGGGGTGGACGAGGGAGTCGGACAAGGAGAAGGCTCACTTTCTGGCGATCGCTCAGGGATCTCTAGCGGAGGTGGAGACGTTACTAACGCTGTGCGAGGCTCTGGGGTGGTTCCCGAAGGATCAGACGGCTCAATTGCGGGGGTTATTGGACGAAGTGAGTCGAATGTTAACGACGTTGCGGCGGGGGAAGAGAGGAGTGAGGGTGGAGAAGAGAGGAGTGAGGGTGGAGAAGTGAGGAGTGAGGATGGAGAAGTGAGGAACAAGACTATTTCCTCTCAACTCTCTCCTAACTCCTCTCTCCTAATTCCTCAACTCTCTCCTAATTCCTCTCTCCTAACCTCTCACTTCTACAAAGGGGCCCAAGGGTTGGCGGCGGATGTGCGGTATTACGGGGAATGGATGCGAGAGGAGGCGTTTAAACGTATCGGGCATTTGTATCCAAAAGTTAGCAGTGAGACAGGAGGAACGAGAAGTGAGGAACGAGGAGTGAGGAATGAGAATGCTCCCTCACAACTCACTCCTACCAACTCTTCTCCTAATCCCTCACAACTCACTCCTAACACCTCTCTTCTCACCGTCATTGCTTGGTTATGGGCTAGAACTGTTACTTGTCCCAATCCGGCCTGTGGTTGTCGGATGCCGTTGGTGCGATCGTTTCAGCTTTCGACGAAGAAGGGTAAGGAGGCTTGGGTGGAGCCTGTTGTAGAAGAGAGGAAAGAGAAGGGAGATGGGAGTGTAGATGAAGTTTCTCCTCTTACTTCTCACTCCTCACTTCTCACTCCTCGCATTCGCTTTGAGGTGAAAACGGGGAAAGGAAAAGCGCCGGAGGGTACGGTGGAACGTAAGGGGGCGGTCTGTTTGGCGTGTGAAACCCCTGTGCCGTTGGATCATGTCCGCAGTGAGGGAAAAGCGGGGCGAATGGGTCAACAGTTGATGGCGATCGTGGCGGAAGGTCAGGGGGGACGGGTTTATTTGTCGCCAACGCCGGAGCAGGAAGAAATTGCTTTATCTGCCCAACCAGATTGGAAACCTAACACTAAGTTACCGAAAGAAGCATTAGGGTTTCGTGTGCAAAATTATGGCATGACAGAACACGCTCATTTATTCACAGATCGCCAATTAGTTGCCCTGACAACCTTTAGTGATTTGGTGAGTGAAGCGAAGGAAAAGGCAATTCAAGATGCTATAGCGACTGGTTTACCCGATGATGATCAACCCTTAGCGGAAGGGGGACAAGGAGCAAGGGCTTATGGAGAGGCGATCGCCGTTTACTTAGCTTTTCTTATTGATCAAATTGCAAATCATCAATCAACTGTTTGTAGTTGGAACTCTGTCAATGAACAAATGCGAAATGTTTTTGCTCGCCAAGCCATTCCGATGACCTGGGATTTTGCAGAAAGTAATCTTTTTTGTGAGTCTTCGGGTAGTTTGCATAATTTATTTGAAAGGATGTTGAAAGGAATAGACTCAGTAGGATTTCAAACATCTTCAGGAATTTCATTTCAACATGATGCAAAAGAATTTTATTGTAATGATTTAAAGCCTAAAATAATGTCGTCAGATCCTCCATATTATGACGCAGTTCCTTATGCCGATCTTTCTGATTTCTTTTATGTTTGGTTGCGGCACTCTGTTGGGGAAATTTATCCTGAAATATTTGGAACGTTGCTAGTACCAAAAGCCCAAGAAATGGTGGCAGACAATTTTCGTCATGGAAGTAAAGCCAAAGCCAAAGAATTTTTTGAAACAGGACTAACAAAAGTTTTTCATCGCGTTAATACAATAACCCATCAAAACTATCCCTTTACCGTTTATTACGCCCTTAAACAGACGGAATCAGATAGCGAGGATCAAATTGCATCTACAGGTTGGGAAACCATCTTAGAAGGCTTAATGCAAGCTAATTTCAGCATTGGCGGAACCTGGCCACTAAAAACAGAGCGAGAAGCTCGAACAAGAAATATAGGCTCTAATGCCCTAGCATCTTCCATCGTCCTCGTATGCCGTCCCCGTCCCGCTAATGCCCCCAAAACTAGCCGCCGCCAGTTCATTAAGGAACTTAACGACAAATTACCCAGAGCACTAAAAACCCTCCAGCAAGGCAACATCGCCCCCGTGGATTTGGCACAAGCCAGTATTGGCCCCGGCATGGCCATTTATTCCCAATATGCCGCCGTCCTCGAAAACGATGGCTCACCCCTCAGAGTACGGACAGCCCTGCAACTGATCAACCAACTCCTCGACGAATTTTTAACCGAACAAGAAGGGGAATTTGATAGTGATACCCGTTGGGCCCTGACCTGGTTCGAGCAATATCAATTCAACCCCGGCCCCTACGGTGAAGCTGAACTACTGAGCAAAGCCAGAGTAACCAGCGTCCAAGGGCTAGTGGATGCCGGAATCCTCGAAGCCAAAGCCGGAAAAGCGCGTCTACTGCCCCGCGAAGAAATTGGCCAGAAAAAAGGGAAGAGGGAAGAGGGAAGAGGGAATAGTGAAAATTCTGTTCCCAGTTCCCTGTCATCTATTCCCTCCAACGCCCCCCACTGGTTCCTCACCCAAGTCCTTATCCATGCCCTCGACAAGAAAGGCGAAACCGGCGCGGCGGATCTCCTAGCCAAACTCGGCGATCAAGGGGAAATTGCCCGCGACTTAGCCTATCGACTGTATAACCTGTGCGACAGAAAAGGCTGGACTCAGGAAGCTATTAGTTATAACAGCCTAGTGATTTCCTGGCCAGAGATTTCCCGCCTAGCCAACGAATCTCAACCGGCGCCCGAACAAATGAGTTTTCTTTAGAGGAAAAACACCATGGCAACCTTCACCGTTGAAATTCCCGATGATTTAATGGAGCGCCTGGCTCCTATTCAAGACCAGTTACCCCATTTATTAAGTCAATGCCTACAACCTTCTATTTTGACGACCCAAGTTTATCGCCATATTCTTGATTTTTTGATCAGTCAACCCACCCCCGAAGAAATTGCCGCTTTTCGACCGACTCCCGCCATGCAACAGCGTTTAAATTATCTACTTACCCGCAGTCAAGAAGACAATCTAACCCCCGAAGAAACCCAAGAATTAGCAGAATACGAACAAATTGAACATCTGGTAATCATGCTTAAATCCGGCAATTTACCCTATCTTGTGTCCAAAATGGAAAACCCATTTAATTAAGATGTTTACCAAGCTAAAATTTCAGAATTTTAAATCATGGCAAGATACTGGAGAAATAAAGTTATCTCCAATTACAGCTTTCTTTGGCAGTAACAGTTCGGGAAAATCCAGTATTCTTCAATTCTTACTATTATTAAAGCAAACTGTCGAATCTACTGATAGACAGAGAGTGCTCCATACCGGCGATGAAAGAAGCTATGTTGATGTCGGCACATTTTACGATATTTCCTATCGACATATTATTCCTAATATGATTAATTTTAATTTAGCTTGGGAACTGCCTAAAACCCTGAATATACTCAATCCAGAAGGAACAAAGGATGATGTGTTATTTGCCATTAATAAACTTGAATTTAGCTCAAAGATAAGCCTTGATCAAGACCAAATCTCTGTCGAAGAATTTTCCTATAAATTTAAATGTGAACAAGAACTCATTAATTTTGAGCTGAAACAACGACAATCAACTCCCCCAGAATATACCCTAAAAGCTAAGGGCTTTAGGCCAAAACGGGTCAAAGGTAGGGTCTGGCCATTGCCCGAACCCATCAAACATTACGGATTTCCAGATCAAGCCAGCGGTTACTATCAAAATACGGGTTTCTTATCTGACTTTTCCCTAGCCTATGAACAAGTCTTTCAACAGACCTATTACCTTGGCCCTCTACGGGAATATCCTAAACGTATCTATCCTTGGGCAGGAGAAAAACCCCAAGATGTAGGCAGACGAGGAGAACTCGCTATTCCCGCGCTCTTAGCTTCCCGTAAACTGCCAAAAATTAGAGTGAGTCCACGTAGAACCGTTTCCCTTCAAGAAAGAGTTGCCCTCTGGCTCAAAGACCTCAACCTAATTGATAGCTTTAACGTCCAGGCGATCGGTAAAAATCGCAAAGATTATGAAGTACGAGTCAAACGAACGTTAGATTCATCCGAAGTGCTGATCACTGACGTCGGCTTCGGTGTTTCCCAAGTTCTTCCCGTTTTAGTATTGTGTTACTATGCCCCCGAAGGATCGACCATTATCCTAGAGCAGCCAGAAATTCACCTTCACCCCTCTGTTCAAGCGGGGCTAGCTGATGTATTTATTGATGCCATCAAAACCCGTAATATTCAAATTATTGTCGAAAGCCACAGCGAACATTTGCTCAGAAGGCTACAACGACGCATAGCGGAAGAAAAAGATGGCTTAAATCCTGATGATATTAATCTCTATTTTTGCAATTCACAGCCCGATGGACAATCTTCCATTACCCCTTTAGAGATTGATTTATTCGGCAATATTATTAATTGGCCAGATAACTTTTTCGGGGATGAAATGGGCGACCTCATGGCAATGACAGAAGCCGCAATAAAACGACAAATGGGAGATGGATTAAACTGATGAAAGCCGTCATCGACACCAATGTTTTAATTGCTGCCAACGGTAGGGATTGCCCCCAGGTTACCCAACAGTGTCAGTTTTCAGCTATTAAATACCTAGAAACTTTCCAGAAAGAAGGAATGGTTATTGTGGATGATAAATGGCTAATCCTTAAAGAGTATCAAAATAAAGTTAATCCCAAAGGACAACCCGGCATAGGAGATGCTTTTTTGAAATGGATACTTACTAATCAAGCCAACCCAAAACGTTGTCAGAAAATTACTATCACTCCTAAAGATGGCAGTTTTCAAGAATTTCCTGACGATGCTAGTTTGACAAAATTTGATCCCTCAGATCGAAAATTTGTTGCTGTTGCCTTGAAAAGTCCTGATCGCCCCCCCATTATTAATGCCGTTGATCCAGATTGGGCAGAATGTTATGAGGCCTTAACGCAATTAGGGCTAACCATAGAGTTTCTTTGTCCCGATATCGTGTCACCTATACCGAATCCATAAATTTTCTTTAGAGGATTTATACTATGTCTTTCACCGTTGCCGCCACCGACATTACCCTCCATATCCTCAAGCAACAATTTGGGCTAAAAGCAAGCCAAGATCCCAATTTTTTTCCTGAATGGTCAACGGCACCGGAAGCCTTGGAAGACACCGAAAAACAACTCCTACAACGGGTTAAAACCAATTACCTCGCCTTGATGGAAGACCCGCCCTTGCTGGAAAATAGCGTCAAAATGGTGGTGCTAGCCCCCCTGCTGGACTTAGCCGGATTTTATCGTCCTCCCTTTCGTATTCAGACCGAAGCCAGCGTCAATCTGGAAATGGTAGATGAAGGGGCAACTATCCGGGGACGCATTGACGTTTTAGTGATCACAGAGCGCTTATGGGTGGTGGTTATCGAATCCAAACGCAGTGATTTTGCCGTCACCCGCGCCATTCCCCAGACCCTTGCCTATCTGCTCAGTAACCCTGATCAAGAAAAAGACGCCTTTGGCTTAATCAGCAACGGCAGTGAATTTTTATTTTTGAAAGCCAGCCATCACCCCAGTCCCGAATACGCCCCATCCCGTTTATTTTCCTTGATCAATCCAGGGAACGACCTTGAAAAAGTTCTGATCATCCTTAAATACTTAGGAACCCTCAGTAAAACTCATTGATCTGCCTCTTTACAATGCCTGTAAGATAAGAGTATTGTTTCCATCACGACGCTATGGCCATCAGCAATCACGAACGAGTCGGACGGGCCCTAAAGCTACTTCACCAGGGGCTATATCCCTACTTTGAGCGGGAAATGAAATTTGCCCACGGTGGGCAGTGGTTAGGCAAAGTCGAAAATAGCCTGCCGGAACACTACACCCGCAGTAAGTCCCCCGACGAGATACTTAAGGAAGACGTTTCTAGCTTGCTGATCGCCATCTGGGAAAACTGGAATACCGTTTTTCGTAAAACTCTGGGTCAAGCGGAAAGAACCCTCGTCAGCGAACTCCGCACCATCCGCAACGATTGGGCCCATAGCGCCACCTACAGCGCCGATAACGCCTACCGCGCTCTCGATAGCATCAGCCGCCTACTAACGGCCATCGCGGCGCCGGAAGTCGCTGAAATCGACAAACAAAAACAAGAAGTTCTCCGGCTCCGGTTTGAAGAACAGGCCCGCCGCGAAACCCGCAAAACGGCGCTGGCCTCTACCGAGGGGCAACCCCAAACAGGTCTTAAACCTTGGCGAGAAATTGCCACCCCCCACCCCGATGTCGCCTCTGGACGGTTTCAACAGGCGGAATTTGCCGCTGATTTATGGCAGGTTTACCTCGATGAAGGCTCAGACGAATATCGCGACCCCACTGAATTTTACCGCCGTACCTATTTGACCGAAGGACTCAAGCAATTACTCAAAAACGCCCTACTCCGGTTAAGCGGCCAAGGCGGCGATCCCGTTATCGAACTGCAAACTAACTTTGGGGGCGGCAAAACCCACGCCATGCTGGCCCTCTATCATCTCTGCCATGCCCTTAATATTAATGATTTGCCAGGGATGGAACCCCTTTTCCAAGAAACTGAACTCAACACCCCGCCGCAGAACGTTAATGTCGCTGTCTTAGTGGGTAATAAAATTTCCCCTGGACAAGTCCACTCCAAACCCGACGGCACCCGAATCCGTACCCTCTGGGGGGAAATCGGTTGGCAATTAGGGGGAAAAGAAGGCTATGAACTGATGCGGGAAGCCGATGAGACTTCTACTAATCCGGGGGACGTACTCAAAACCCTTTTTAATCGCTTTTCCCCTTGCTTGATTCTGATCGATGAATGGGTCGCCTATGGCCGCCAACTGCATGACAAAAACGATCTTCCAGCGGGAGATTTTGATACCCATTTCACCTTTGCGCAGACCCTCAGCGAATCCGCAAAAAATGCCAAAGATACCCTGCTCGTGGTCAGTGTCCCCTCCTCCGATATTGAAATTGGCGGCGATCGGGGCAAAGAAGCCCTAGACCGGCTCAAAAATGCCATCGGTCGAGTGGAATCCCCCTGGCGCCCCGCTAGCGCCGAAGAAAGCTTTGAAATTGTGCGGCGGCGACTCTTTCAAACCATGAGCGACCCCGGTCTGTTTGTCCAACGGGATACCGTGGTTAAAGCCTTTGCTGATCTCTACAAAAACCAGGCTCAGGAATTCCCCGCCGAATGCAAAGAACGGGACTATGAAAGAAGGATGAAAGACGCCTACCCCATTCACCCCGAACTCTTCGATCGCCTTTATTCCGACTGGTCAACTCTAGATAAATTCCAACGCACCCGGGGCGTGTTGCGGCTCATGGCCAAAGTGATCCATACCCTCTGGGAACGCAACGACGCTAGTTTAGTGATCATGCCAGGGCAAATTCCCATGGACGACGCCCAAGTACAGTCGGAACTCACCCGCTATTTAGACGACAACTGGATACCGATTATCGAAAAAGACGTGGATGGGTTAAATTCCTTGCCTTTAACCCTCGATCGCCAAAACCCTAACCTAGGTCGTTATTCTGCTTGTCGTCGCGTCAGTCGCGCCATTTACATGGGATCGGCCCCCACCCTTCGGGCCGCTAATCGAGGACTAGAGGAACGCCGAGTCAAACTGGGGTGTGTCCAACCGGGGGAGAGCGTAGCCACCTTTAGCGACGCCCTCCGTCGCCTCACTGATCAAGCCACCTATCTCTACATTGATGGCAGTCGTTATTGGGTTTCCACTCAGCCCAACGTCAATCGCACCGTTCAAGAGCGGGCCTCCCAAATCCTAGAAGAACACTATCCCGTCTGGGAAGAAATTGTGCGGCGCTTGAAACAAGACAAAAACCGAGGCGAATTTAGCGCCATTCACATTGCCCCGGACAATTCCGCCGATGTTCACGATGATGGGAGTCTTGGCGTCCGACTTGTTATTCTCCATCCCCAGTACGGGCATCAAAAGAAAACCCCCGATAGTCAGGCTCAACAATGGATTGAAGCAACCCTTCAAACCCGCGGCAGTAGTCCCCGCTACTACAAAAACACCCTGTTATTTCTTGCCCCCGATCTCGCTAAAATCAAGATTCTCGAAGAGAACACCGCCCAATATCTCGCCTGGGAATCGATTTTGCAGGACAAAGACGCCTTAAATCTCGACGGCTTTCAACAAAAACAAGCCACCACTAAGCGCAATCAAAGCACCCAAGACGTAGATCAACTCCTCAGTAATGCCTACGAGTGGCTCATTATTCCCGGGCAGACCGATAATCCCCAAGGTGACATTGAATGGGAAGAAGTCCGCATTCAGGGCGCAGATTCCGCTGTCTTACGGGCCAGCCGTCGGGCAGTTGATAGCGATTATATCAAAACTGTCTGCGCCCCTAGCATCTTAAAAATGCAGGCATTGGATGACTATCTCTGGAAAAATAAAGACCATCTCGATCTCAAGACCCTGTGGGAATACCTGACCCAATATTTGTATCTGCCCCGCCTCAAGGATCAATCCGTTTTATTAGACTGCATTTGTCAAGGGGTAGCCTCTACCATCTGGCATGAAAACTTTGCTTATGCTGAAGCCTTTGACGAGAACGAAAAACGTTACAGGGGACTGAAGTATGGCACGGGTATTTCTCCCAGTATCAGCAACCAATCTTTAATTGTTAAACCTGAAATCGCCCAAGACCAGATTGACTCTGAGCGATCTCCTGATGTGATCATTGGGCCAACGAGTGTCTCTACCTTTTCTAACCCATTGCCATCCCAAACAGCGACAGGCTCAGAAATGATTCCTATTTCTCCCCCACCATCACTCCCAGCTCCCAAACCCCAGCCCCGGCGCTTCTACGGCAATGTGCAATTAGACGCTTTACGAGTTAACCGGGATGCTTCGGCCATCGCCGATGAGATCATCCAACACCTTACCAAGCTGAAAGGGGCCAACGTCAAAATAACGCTGGAAATTGAAGCAGATATTCCCAACGGCGCTCCTGACGATATCGTGCGGACTGTTATGGAAAACTGCCATACTCTTAAATTTAACCAGCAAGCCTTTGAGAACGAATAGTTCTTACAAATTTGGGGGACTTTGAGTCTAGTTCCCCCCAGAATTGGGGGGCTAGGGGGGCTAACGCCTAGCGCCGTTGGAGCCAAAAGCCTCGCAAACCGGCCTTTAACGCGCCCTGGTAATCGGCGCCGAAACTGTCGCCAATGTGCCAAACCTGGGAGGGGTCTAAGCCCCAGGGAACCAGCGCCTGTTGGAAAATGCGGGGATCGGGTTTGGCGGCGACGCAGTGGGAAGAGACGACAACGTCGGCAAAATAGTCTAACAGCCCTAAACGAGTCAGGATCGGGTTTAAACGACTGTCGAAGTTAGAAAGGACAACCAAAGGAACGCCCTGATCCCGCCAGTATTCCAAAGTGGGCGGGACATCCTCGTACACCCGCCAGGGCGCCGGGTCGGCGAAATAGTCGTAAAGCGCCGTAAAAAAGGCGTCAAAATCCCTAAAAACGGCGCCGGCGAAGGTTTTTCTGGCCACCTCCCGCCACCAGTCCCGCTCTCGTTGGTTCAGTTCCGCCGGGGAACAGTCTCCAAAGGCCAGAGGCGGCGCCGAGGCGAAGGCTTGGAAAAACGAGCGGGTTAACGACTCCGGCTCCGTTTCTACCCCGTAACGAGCGGCGACGGCGCCGTAAATCTCCCCCACGGATTGCCGCAGATCAAAGAGGGTGCCCATGGCGTCGAAAAAGATTAACCGCGGCGCCGGTCGGTTCCAGGTTTCCCGTAAACTTTCAATTTGGCTCATGGGGTCGGGGCGGTTGGAATTGATAAACTTCAGTGATCACTTGAACCCAGCCCTGGGCGAGGGACTCCAACAGGCGCTCCCCCTTGGCCCGAGCGGCGCCGGTCGCGTCCCCAATCACCCCGCTCCGGCTCAGGTCTCGGGTCAGCCAAGCAAAGGGCAGTTTGCCTTCTAAACTCAGCAGACCGTCCGCCGAGGGCAGACCCTCTGGGTATTCTTTCGTTAATTTTTCGATTCTGACCTGCTCCGGGAGCAAAGCCATCATCAAACTGGTTTCCAACTCGCCGCCGTGGAGTCCTAGGGATAGTTCCCGAGCGTTTAGCGCTTCGGCGCCGTCAAAGGGAACATTCCAAACAAAAAGCGGGAAAACCCAAAAATCCGGGTGGCGGGCGCGAATATCCCGGGCCGCCAATTCCATAATCTGGGGTTGGCCGCCGTGGGCGTTGACCAGAACCCATTTACGAAAACCGGCTTGGTATAAACTCTCAGCGATTTCCGCCAACAGCGCCAGCAGGGTGGTCGTTGTCAGGGTAATGGTGCCGGGAAAACCGCTGTGTTCGTTGGATTTGCCGTAATAGAGGGGGGGCAGGCTATAGGCCGGGATCTGGGGATCCAGTTTCTCTAGGGCCCGGCCCAACACCCCGGCGCCGATGGCCGCGTCCACCGCCAGGGGCAGGTGGGGGCCGTGTTGCTCCACGGCGCCGACGGGTTGCAGGATAACGGTATGGTCTCGCTCCGGCAGTCCGGCGATCTCCGGCCAGGTCAGATAGGCGAAATAACGAGCGGGGGGAATGAAACCGTGGAGCATGGGAGCGTAAAAATCACCAAGAAGGGTTGACGCGGATCACTCACAAAAAGCGCTGGTGTCTAGCATACTATTGGGAGTTAGGGCTGGCGCGTCCCGGCGCCGCGCCGGATTCCCCTAGCGCGTGATTTTCTCCACATTTTCAAACCATGACCGACCCCACTTCCCCCTCCCTCTCCGCCCCGGCGCTCTCCGAGCAAGAATTTGAGCGCCAGATGCAGGAAAGACGGTCTCAGCCGAGAATTTTGGCCTTTTGTCAGGTCATGGATCTGGATCGTAATCTGTTGGGGGTTTCCTTTGATCTAACTCAACAGGGCATTTGTCTGAGCCTACCCAACACTTGGCCCAAGGACGAAAGTTTCCAGATTGTTCTCAAGCGGGCCGACCAGCCCGCTTTACCCCCGGTCACCCTCACGGTGTCCCCGGTCTGGCGCAAGGTTCGCAACGCCCAATTCGACGAAATCGGCGCTCGGATTACCGCCGTCGATTCTGCGGAAAATTTCCAGACTTTTTTACACTATTGCGATTCCGTCGGCCCCAGCGGTCTCTTTGAGGAAGAGTGAACTATCCCGCCCCGCTCTCTTGCCCGACAAGACTTTAGAGAAGGCCCCAAACTTGGCGCCTGTGGTAGATTGAAAAAACTTGTCCCTTATTGAGAATTGGCGGGAGTTATGACCACCACCACCCTCGACTCCCCGGAGCGCCGGCAGACAGAAGCGGCTGTTCCCGCCCCCTCCGCCACCCAGGTCTATGTCACCATTCACGGACATTTTTACCAACCGCCTCGGGAAAACCCCTACCTAGAGCGCATTGAGCGCCAACCCAGCGCGGCGCCGTTTCAGGACTGGAACGAGCGGATTTACGCCGAATGTTACCGCCCCAACGCCTTCGCCCGCATTTTTAGCGATCAAGGGGAAGTGCTGGCTATTGTTAACAATTATGAATATTTAAGCTTTAATATCGGCCCCACCCTCCTGTCCTGGTTAGAAAACCACGACCCGGAGGTCTATCAGCGCATCCTCGAAGCCGACCGTCTCAGTTGCCGGCGCCTAGGGGGCCACGGCAACGCCATCGCCCAGGTTTACAATCACATCATTTTACCCCTAGCGAACGAACGGGATAAATACACCCAGGTACAGTGGGGGGTAGCGGATTTTCGCCATCGTTTTGGGCGGGAGCCGGAGGGGATCTGGTTGGCGGAAACGGCGGTGGATCAGGAGACCTTACGGGTTTTAATCGACGAAGGGATAAAATTCACCATCTTGGCGCCCTCCCAGGCGGAAGCCTGTCGCCCTTTTGGGGAAGAAGAGTGGCGCGTCGTCAACGGGGGGCAAATCGACCCCACCCGACCCTATCGTTGCTTTATCGAGGACGGGCGCTTCATTGATATTTTCTTCTACGACGGCCCCATCTCCCGGGATCTGGGCTTTGGCGACGTTTTAAACAGTTCCGACTTTCTGGCCGGGCGTCTGGGACAGGCGGTGCGGGGAGACTTCCGCCCCAGTCAGTTGTTGGCGCTGGCCACGGACGGGGAAACCTTCGGACACCATAAAGGCAGCGCCGAGCGTTGTTTGGCCTACGCCTTTACCCAGGAATTTCCCCGCCGGGGTTGGCAGACCACCAATTTCGCCCACTATCTCAGTCTCTACCCCCCTCAGTGGGAAGTTTGCCTCAAACCCGTCACCGCTTGGAGTTGCTGTCATGGGGTGGATCGCTGGCAGGCGGACTGCGGATGCGGCGGCGGCGGCGACTGGCATCAACGCTGGCGAGCGCCGCTCCGAGAGAGTTTGAATTGGCTCCGGGACCAGTTGGCGGAACTCTATCAGACGGCGGCGCTCCGTTATTTTCAGGACCCCTGGCAGGCCCGCCGGGAGTACGTCGAGGTGATTTTAAACCGCGGCTTAGAGCGGGTCAATCAGTTCCTCTCCCGCCACCAGACCCGCCCCCTCCGACCCCAGGAGCGAGCCGACGCCCTGCGTTTGTTGGAGATGCAACGCTATAGTCTGTTGATGTTCACCAGTTGCGGCTGGTTTTTTGACGAAATCTCCCGCCCGGAGGGCGCCCAAATTCTCCGCTACGGCGCTCGGGCGATGGAGTTGGCCGCGGAGGTGACGGGGATTGATCTGGAGCCGGAGTTTATCGCCCGTCTAGAGCCGGCGCCGAGTAACGTGCCCCAATTCCAAAACGGTCGCCGGGTTTACGAGGAGCTGGTTTCCCCGGCGAAAATTAGCCTGGCCCAGGTGGCGGCCCACTACGCCATGAGTTCTCTCTTTACCCCCTACGGCCCGCAACAAAGCCTTTACTGTTACCAAACCGAGCAAGTAGACTATCACAAACAGCAACTGGGCGCTTTGACCTTAGCCCTAGGACAGGTTAACCTCACCTCCACCATTACTTGGGAGAGCCAGACCTTCACCTTCGCGGCGCTTCACCTGGGGGGCTGGGATTTCCATTGTTGCGTTCAACCCACCCAGGGCCGGGGGCGCTACGGGCGACTGAAGCAAAAACTCCTGCAAACTTTGGCGAGCGCCAGCGCCGCCCAGGTGATTTTAGCCATGAACGACTATTTCGGCGCTCAGTCCTTTAGCTTGCCGAATTTATTCCCCGCCGAGCGCCAGCGAATTATGCGGGTGCTCACGGCCCAGACCCAGCGCAACTTGGATCAGCTTTATACCCAGGTCTATCGGGACAATTACAGTGTTTTAGTCGCCTTTCAACGGGACGAACTACCGGTGCCGCCGGAAATTCAAGTCGCCGCTGAAATCGCCCTGGCCCACCGTTGCGACCAGATTCTGGAAGCCTTAAGCCAGTCTTCCGAAGACGGCGTCTCCCCTCAAAGCTTGACGCAGGAACTCGAAGCCATCGCCCAGGAAGCCCGGTATTTAAATTGCCGTCTGCGGTTGCCGGAAGGTCAGGCTATTTTAGAGCGCCTGATTTTAGAGGGGCTTCAGGCGCTTTTACCCTCGGAAAACCCGCGTCGGGAGGAGACAAGCCAACGGCTGATTCAGTTAATTGGCCTAGGGCGCCAGTTAAACCTTTCTCTGAATTTGGATCGTCCCCAGGAACTCTATTTCTATTGTCTCCATCCCCAACGGTTAAATCAAAACAGCGCCGATTCTCCGGCGCTGGTTGCCCTCGGTCAGGCGCTCGGGGTCAGCTTGGTCTAGCCCCGAATCGTTTTTTTAAGCCGGCGCAAACGGCGCCGACCTCTCGGTTAAAGACCGGTTTTGGAGTTTGATCCCCCTAAATCCCCCTTTACAAGGGGCACTTTAAGAAGTTTTCCCCCCTTTCAAAGGGGGACTAGGGGGGATCTGGACACTTGTGTGTACGCGGTAGCTGTTAAAACGGGTTGAGCGTTTTGACCTAAAGTTTAGCGCCGCATTCGGGGCAGAAACGGTGGGTCATGGGACTCTGAGCGCCGCAGTCGCCGCATTGGATCAGGGCGTTTAGCTCCCGGCGCTGGGGTTCGGGGAGACCCAACATTTGGGCGTTGCTCTTACCCGGCGCCACCATGGGGTAACAGTTTTCGTCCCGTTTGACCCGGACGTCGAGGACGACGGGGCCGTTGTGGGCCAGCATGGCCGCCACGGCGCCGCTTAAGTCTTCCGGGCGCTCCACCACCAGACCCTTCATACCGTAGGCGGAGCAGAGCAGTTCCACATCGGGCATCCCTTCCTGCATATTGGAGGCGGAATAGCGCTCTTCGTAGAAGGTTTCCTGCCACTGCCGCACCATGCCCTGCCAGCCGTTGTTGAGGATCACGGTTTTGACATTGATGCCGTACTGCACTAGGGTGCCCAGTTCCTGAAGGTTCATCTGGAAACTAGCGTCGCCGCTGACGCAAATTACCTCCTGTTCCGGGACGGCCATCTTGGCGCCCATGGCCGCGGGCAGTCCGTAGCCCATCGTCCCTAAACCGGCGCTGGAGATCCAACGGCGGGGGCCGTTATTTAAAAACTGGGCGGCCCACATCTGGTGTTGCCCCACATCGGTGGTATAGACGGCGTTCGGCGCTTGACGATTCAACTCGACGATCACTTCCTGGGGAGAAATACTACTTTCGTACTTCGGCGCCGAGAGGGGGTAATCGACCCGCCAGCGTTCGATGCGGTTCAGCCAAGCTTGGCTGGCGTGGGGACGGGTGGGGTAATCCAACTCCCGGGCCCGTTGTAGCAGTTGCTCCAAAACTTGACGCACATCTCCGACGATGGGCACCTCCGGCGCTCGGTTTTTTCCCACTTCCGCCGGGTCAATATCAATGTGGATCACCTTGGCCCGAGAAGCAAACTCGTCCAATTTCCCCGTCACCCGGTCGTCAAAGCGAGCGCCGACGGCGATGAGGAGGTCGCACTCGCTGACGGCGAAGTTGGCGTAGGCCGTGCCGTGCATTCCTAACATGCCCACGGACAGGGGATGATTTTCGTCAAAAGCGCCGATACCCATGAGGGTCGTGGTGACCGGCAATTCAAACCGCTCCGCCAATTCCTGGATTTGAGCGTGGGCGTTAGCCGCGATGGCGCCGCCGCCGACGTAGAGGAGGGGCTGATGAGCCTGTTCTAACAGTTGCAACGCCGCGTTGATCTGGCGGGGATTGCCCTTGACGGTGGGCCGATAACCGGGAATATCCACCGCCCCCGGCTCCACGGGAACATAGTCGCACTCCTCTAGACCCACGTCCTTGGGAATATCAATCAAAACCGGGCCGGGGCGGCCGGTGCTGGCGATGTGGAAGGCCTCCGCGACAATGCGAGCCATATCTTTGGCTTCCCGCACCACGTAGGAATGCTTCACAATAGGCAGGGTGATGCCGAAAATATCGATTTCCTGAAAGGCGTCGCTCCCGATAAAGGCTCGACCCACCTGCCCCGTAATCACCACCATGGGAATGGAATCCAAATGGGCCGTGGCGATGCCGGTGACCAAATTGGTGGCGCCGGGGCCGGAGGTACCGAAACAGACCCCCACTTTCCCGGTGGCTCGGGCGTAGCCGTCGGCGGCGTGGGCGGCGCCCTGCTCGTGGCGCACTAAAATATGGCGCAGTTCCCCCCTCGCCTCCGCCCGGTAGAGTTCGTCGTAAATGGGCAAAATAGCGCCGCCGGGGTAGCCGAAAATATGCTTGACGCCGTGGCGCTCCAGGCTGTCAATCAGGGCGAAGGCCCCAGTCCGACGTTGACTTGGGGCGAGATCGGGGGCAAGACTCGGTTTGGGAAGGGAGGCGACCACGGGAGAAACCTAGAAAAACGAGGGTGGACAAAGGTTATCGGGAAAATATACGGCGCCGGTTAATGGGACATCAACGGCGGAAGGTGTAACTATTGTAATCTGGCGCTCTAGGATACGAAAGCGATTCCCCAGAATTATTAAGAAACGGCGCTAAAAACTGATTTTCAGGGCGTTGACCGGCACCTCGTCCCAGGACTCCACCGACCGTAGAGAGGCGCTCCAGCCCTCTTGCTTCTGGGCCTCGGTTAAATTTTCCAACCAGTTGCGATGACAATCCTGGGCGGCGCTTTCATCTAGGCAGGCGATACAGGCGTAAACAATGCCCTGGGGATCGAGTTGTTCGTTGACCCAAATTGTCGTCATAGTTGACCCTCCCTTATAGGTTATAGTCGCGCTTAAAGCGTCCCGCCGGCGCCGGGCACGGGCGCCGAGTCCAGGAGTTGGCGGATAATGGCCCCGGCCTGTTTGCCGCTCCGGGGAATGATCCGGTGGGCTAGAACCTGGGGCGCCACGGCTTTGACGTCCGCGGGATTGACGTAGTCCCGTTCCCCGAGAAAAGCCCAGGCCTGGGCCGCCCGTTGCAGGGCCACGGCGCCGCGGGGACTGACTCCTAGGGTAATATCTTCATGATCTCGGGTGCCCCGGACGAGATCGACAATGTAGCGTTGGGTCAGTTCCTCGATTTTGAACTGCCGGACTTCCTGCTGGAGCGCCGCCACGTCTTCGAGGGAAATACAGGGCTGGAGGTCTTCCGCCGGGGTTAAATTCAAATGGCGCTGGAGCATTTGCAATTCTTCCCCTTCCGTGGGGTAGCCCAGCTTCAGAGAAAGGGTAAACCGGTCCATCTGGGCTTCCGGCAGGGGAAAAGTGCCTTGATACTCGATGGGGTTTTGGGTGGCGATGACAAAGAACGGATGGGGAACGGAGCGGGTTTGGCCGTCGATGGTCACTTGTTTTTCCTCCATCACCTCCAACAGCGCCGACTGGGTGCGGGGAGTGGCCCGATTAATTTCGTCCGCCAGCAGAACATTGGCGAAGGCGGGGCCCGCCATAAACTCAAACTCCCGTTGACTGGGGTTCCAAATATTGGCGCCGGTAATATCCGTGGGCAATAAATCCGGCGTGCACTGCACCCGTTGAAATTTGCCGTTGATGGAACGAGCGAGGGATTTAGCCAACAGGGTTTTTCCCACCCCCGGCACGTCTTCTAGGAGGGCGTGGCCGCCGCTGAGGAGCGCCACTAAGACCAGGCGAATGGCCTCGTCTTTGCCGACAATGGCTTGACTCAGATTTTCGGTGAGAACGGTGATTTGCTCGCGCATGGAGTGGAGTTGAGGGGGGATTAATCGCGAAGCGGTCCGGGGAAAGACCGGGGGATTTCGAGGGCGCCGACCGGGGAAGGGCGGAAGAGTTCCCCCAAATCATACCGCTTTCCTTCAGCGTTTTTGGCGGAGCGCCGCCAGTCATCCCCCGACCTCTCGCTCTTCCAGGACTAAAGTCGAGGAAACCCAAGCGCCGCCGGCGTCGTAAAAGCGGATTAACCGCTGGCGCCGGTTCGGCGCGAGGAGCCAGCCAGCTTCCACAAAGAACGGTTGACGGAGGGGAACCGTTAGGGGCAAATTACAGGAAGCGCCGTCCGGGAGCAAAAGAATTTGCCGCTCTCCCCCCTGAAAGAGCAAGCGGTTGCCCTGGATCTCAGCTTGGGCCTGATGTTTGTGTCCGCCCCAGGCCAAACTTAACTCCGCCAGGGAGGAATCTGCGCCTTGGGTCAGGGTTAAAACGGTAGAGCCGGTTTCCGGTTCCCGCAGGTCGCCGTAGGCCGCGTAGGCCGTTCCCCGCCAAGTTCCCCAGAGGTCTTCTAGAGTCAGGGGCGGATTTTCTTGGGCGGCGCTCCCGGCCCGAAATTCCCGAATCAGGGTCAAGCTGGCCAGTTTTAGATCTTTGTCAAAAAGTTGCACCAACCGTAGGCGCCGGTCGCCGTCAATGAAGCCAAATTCGGCGCCGAATTCGGCGAAGGGCGCCGCCTGCAAAGAGCCTTTACTGAAAGCGCCGGTGTCGAAGAAGAGAATCTGCCGCCCGAGGGAGGAATACTCTTGACTGTGGTCGTAGGTGGGGGTTTCGCCGTCTTCCCCAAAGCGCCGAATCCGAAAGCGCATTTTTTGATTATTCTCAAACGGCTCTAAGTTTAAGATCGAAGGGGTAGAGCCAAGGATTTCTCCCCTAGGCGAAACCTGGGTAAAAGAACCCCGCCATTCCCCCTGATTTTTGAGAAAATTCTCCCAATTACTGCCCATTTTCCTCCGGTTTACTAAATTAGCCCTGTTCAAATCATAGCCCTAGGGGGCAAAGCGCCGGGGCAGTCCGATCCCAAACCGGAGTAGAGCCTGATATTCTTCCTCCCGCAGTTCATCGGCGCCGAAGCGACTCAGGTGGGGGTTGGGGAGTTGGGCGTCGAAGAGGATAAAACCCCGGCGCCGGAGATGCTCCACCAGTTTAACTAGGGCGACTTTAGAACCGTCGGGAATAGCGTAAAACATCGATTCGCCGATAAAAACTCCGCCAATGGCTAAGCCCAGGACGCCCCCGGCTAGGCGCTCGCCCTCCCAGGTCTCAAAACTATGGGCGTAACCCGCTTGGTGAAGGCGACTATAAATCTCCTGTAGCTCCGGGGAAATCCAAGTGCTTTCCCGAGCGGCGCATCCGGCGCAGACGGCGGCGAAAGCCCGATTGATGGCCGGGGTAAAACGCTCCTGATTGAGAACCCGTCGCAAGGATCTGGGGTAGCGAAAGCGTTCATCTAGGGGAATCACCGTCCGGCGCCGACTGGAATACCAGCCCAACTGGCCGTTCTCGTCCCCCATAGGAAAATAGCCCTGGGCGTAGCGGGCGATAATTGCCTCTGTTTCCATAAACAAGCGTGTGATGAAGGGGCGAAACTGCGCCGATTAAAACATAAACATTAACTCCCCCTCTTGGGAGCTACGGCGTACACAGATCTTGGCTAAAGACCTAAATGGTGAGTTTGATTCCTCTAAATCCCGCTTTACAAGGGGGACTTTGAAGCCGGTTCCCCCCTTTCAATGAGAGGCTAGGGGGGATCTGGAGACTTGTGTATACACGGTAACTGGGAGCATCTCACTTTTGCGATAAGTACGCCTCAAACCTTGACCCTCACCCTTGTATAGCATTTTCAAACGAGACATGAAAAAGCATTATACTTTGTCAGATTAGGAACTGTGTATAGTCTGACTTTAGCAAAAAGCTCGAATATAGACTTCATAATTTTGAAATTTTTGCAAAATCGATGACACGTTCTCAATA
>WGLZ01000100.1 GCA_016471375.1 Cyanobacteria bacterium RI_101 | reverse complement strand
CCACTCGTCGAGAGAGGCGGCTTCCCAAATGGGGTAGAAGTGCAGGCCGATGGCGTTGGAAGAAGGAACAACAGCGCCGGAGATGATGTTGTTGCCGTAGAGCAGAGAGCCGGCAACGGGTTCCCGGATACCGTCGATGTCAACGGGGGGAGCGGCGATGAAGGCGATGATGAAGCAGGTGGTGGCAGTTAAGAGGGTGGGGATCATCAGAGTCCCGAACCAGCCCACATAAATGCGGTTGTTGGTGCTGGTTACCCACTGACAGAACTGCTCCCAAACGGAAGCGCTTTCGCGCTGTTGGAGAGTGGTGGTCATGGTTTTATGATTCCTGTTATGAAGTTGTCAAGGTGCGTTGGCTTTGACACTTCTTATCTTACGGTTATCCCCCCGGTTTGTAAAGGTTTGTAACGTTTTTTAACAAAAGTCTTTCTGATGGGATCGATAAGCGGGGGTTATATAGTGAAAGCCTAGGACTATAACGGGGAAAAGGTCTTATAAATTAAGCCATGCGCTATCGAGTAACGGTTGAGGGTCGGGTGCAGGGGGTGGGCTTCCGTCCCTTCGCCTATCGGTTAGCCCAAAAATTGGGACTGGGGGGCTGGGCGCAAAATACCGGCGCCGGCGCCGAGGTGGAGATTGAAGGGGAGCGGGAAAGATTAGAAACTTTTCTGCAACGCTTAAAAACCGAGCTACCGCCCCCCGGTCGAGTCGAGCGCCTAGGGGTTCGGGAAATCCCCTCCCAGGGGGAAACCGCCTTTCGGATTCGGGCCAGCGCCGGGGGGGAAAAACGGGCCATCATTCTGCCTGATTTAGCCGCCTGTTCCGACTGTTTGGGGGAAATCTTTGCTCCCCAGAATCGGCGCCACCGCTATCCCTTTACCAACTGCACCCACTGCGGCCCCCGCTATTCCATCATTGCGGCCCTGCCCTACGATCGTCCCCAAACGACGATGAAGGCTTTCCGCCTCTGCCCAGACTGTCAACGGGAGTATGACAATCCTGAAGACCGGCGCTTTCACGCCCAACCCAACGCCTGTCCCCAGTGCGGCCCCCAGGTCGAGTTTTGGAACAGCGCCGGAGAATGCTTAGCCCAGGGGGAAGCGGCGCTGTCCCTAGCGGTTAAGACCCTAGAACTGGGACAAATTCTAGCGGTGAAAGGGTTGGGGGGCTTCCACCTCTGGGTCGGCGCCGGGGACGAAAACGCCGTTGCCCGTCTACGGGAGCGCAAGCGCCGGCCCCATAAGCCCCTAGCTGTCATGTTTCCCGATTTGACTCAGATTCAGGGGAACTGCGAGGTTACGCCAGAAGCAGAGGACTTACTGACTTCCCCCGCGGCGCCGATTGTGCTGTTACCGAAAAAATCTGATAGTAACCTAGCGTCGAACTTGGCGCCGGGAATCGGAGAACTGGGCGCGATGTTGCCCTATACCCCTCTGCATTGGCTCTTATTAACGGATTTCCCCCGGCCCGTCGTGGCCACCAGCGGCAACGGTCGCGGGGAGCCAATTTGTATCGACAACGGCGAGGCCTTAACCCGATTGGGAGAGATCGCCGACGGGTTTTTGGTTCACAATCGCCCCATTCTGCGGCCCGTGGACGACTCCGTGACTCGGATTATTGACGGGCGTCCCCAGGTTCTCCGCCGAGGGAGGGGCTACGCGCCGCTACCGTTACCCAGGGGACAGTCCGGGCCGACCCTCTTGGCGGTGGGGGGACATTTAAAAAATACGGTGGCCTTGGCTTTAAAGGATCAAATTTACCTGAGCCAACACATCGGCGACTTAGACAACCCTGAAACCGAAGCCGCCTTTGAGGAGACGGTGGAGAGTTTAAGCCGTCTCTACGGCGCCGTTCCTCAAAAAATTATCCACGACCGTCATCCCGATTACCAATCCACGACCTACGCCCAGGGACAATCCGCCCCAACCTTCGGCGTCCAGCACCATTTAGCCCATGTCCTAGCGGTGATGGCGGAACACCGGCTCCAGCCCCCGGTTTTAGGTCTGGCTTGGGACGGCGCTGGCTGGGGACTGGACGGAACCCTCTGGGGCGGGGAATTTTTACGGATTGAGGCGGCGCAGTGGTATCGAGTCGCCCATTTCCAACCCTTTCCCCTCCTGGGCGGCGCTCAAGCGATGCGGGAACCCCCTAGAGTTAGTCTGGCGTTGTTAAATTGCTTTGACTGGGAAGACCTGCCCCCCGCTTTACAGAACCATTTTACTCCCCAGCAACTGAGCCAACTCCAGATCCTCTACCAACGGCGCCTGAATAGCCCTTTAACCAGTAGCGTTGGGCGTCTCTTTGACGGAGCGGCGGCGCTGTTGGGGTTAGTGGGCAAAATTAGCTTTGAAGGGCAGGGGGCGATGTTGCTAGAAGCTCAAATCGGCGGTCTAGAAACGGAGGAGGCTTATCCTTTCGCGCTGGACGCGTTTCCTATTCTGTCTTGGCGCCCCTGGATAGAAGCTCTCGCTCAAGACCCGGCGCCGCTGAATTTAAAAGCGGCCAAATTTCACAACACCCTGATTAACCTCGCCCTCCAGGTCTGCCGGCGCCAAGGGTTAAAGCAAATCGTCCTCAGCGGCGGCGTCTTCCAAAACCGCTACCTGTTAACCCGTCTAATCCGGCGCTTGCAAGGCTTAGACTTCCAGGTCTATTGGCCCCAGGCGGTTGCCCCCAACGACGGTGGCTTAGCGTTGGGGCAAATTGCGGCCGCCGATCGGTATGATCTGGATTAACGCCTCAATTTCTTTCACCCCGCCTTACCATGATCAGTCTCGACATCACCCTGAAACTCTCCCCCGCCGCTATTTCCGTGCAACGGAAAGAACTGGCCGACGCTGAGGCGCTTTACCAGACCTTGATCAACGCCCTCCAGTCGCCGACGCCCCAATTACTGGAACTCACCTGCGAGAAACAAACGGAAAAAAAAGTGGCGCTGATGAGCGACCAGATCAGCGCCGTCATCCTCTCCCAAAAAGACGGCGCGGCCAACGCCGGGCGGGTTCCCGGTTTCGCGGCGCTGGGGCAGGGAAATTAGAGGACAATTAGGCGGCGCCGATTCCTAGCACTTTCCCCCGGATCTCCCGACCCCAGTAGGGGGTATTGGCCCCCAGGGTTTTCAGGGTTTGCCCGTTAGCGACCCAGACCTGATCGGGATCGAACACCAGCCAACGATCCACCCTCTGGGGTAAGCCCAAACAGGTTAGGGGATTAACGCTCAAGGCCCGCCAGAGTTCCAGCGCCGAGAGCAGTCCCGTCGTCGCCAGTTCTTGCCAGAGTAGGGGCAGAGCCAACTCGAAACCCACGGCGCCGGGGGGCGCGTCGGCAAAAGCCAGGGTTTTTTCCTCGTAGCTATAGGCCCGGTGATCCACGGCGATGGCGTCAATGATCCCGGCCTTGACTCCGTTAATTAACGCCTGTCGATCCTGGGGCGTTCCCAAAGGCGGCGCTAGGCGGAGATGGGGGTTATAGCTCTCTAAATCTTCCGTATCTTTTAACAAGTACATCCAAGCGACGCTAGCGGTCACCGGCAGTCCCTCCGCCTTGGCCTGGGCAATTAACTCCACGCCCCGTTGGGTGGAGATCCGCATTAAATGAACCGGCGCCGGATAGTCCCGCAGAAGTTCCAAAATTTGGGCTAAAGCCGCCGCTTCCGACGCCGCCGGGTCCCCTGGTAGCCCCAGTTTCAGAGAATCGGCGCTTTCCCGAGCCACTCCGCTTCCCCGGAGGTTTAAATCTGTCGGGACGAGGGCGATGGGTTTCTGGCGGGGGCCTAAATATTCCAAAGCGCGCCGCAGTAATAAAGGATTTTTCAAGGGGCGACCGTCGCTAAAACCGGCTATCCCCGTTTCCATTAAGCCGTCCCATTCGCTGACCTGCTCCCCCGCAGCGCCGAGGGTCAAGGCGCCCCAGAAATGGAAGCGGGGCGCCTCCGGTAAGGTTTGCCGGCGCCGTTGAATGAGATCTAGGGTCGCGGGCTGGTCGATAACCGGATCGCAGAGGGGCAACAGCGCCGCCTGGGTAAAGCCCCCCGCCAGCGCGGCGGCGGAGAGACTGGCTAAGGTTTCCCGGTGTTCGTAACCCGGTTCGCCGGTATAGCTATAGAGATCCGTTAACGTCGGCGCTAGGACGAGGTAAGGGGAATCGGCGCTCTTTTCTCGGAGCGGGAGGGTCTGGGGATCAAACGCGAACGTTTCAATATCCGCCCGGGGCAGATCAGTCCAGCCCTCTTGACCGGAGAAAGGGTTGAGGAAACGGACGGGGACAAGGTTAGGTTGAGAACTCAAAGTCGGCGGTCTCCACGGGAGCTAACAAGCATGGGAGCATCCCACTTTGGCAACGAGCGCGCTTCAAACCTTTAGCCCTCACCCTAAATCCCTCTCCCAAAAAGGGAGAGGGACTTTGACTCCCCTTCTCCCGTTCTGGGAGAAGGGGCAGG
Source organism: Cyanobacteria bacterium RI_101 (assembly GCA_016471375.1). Taxonomy (GTDB): domain Bacteria; phylum Cyanobacteriota; class Cyanobacteriia; order Cyanobacteriales; family Microcystaceae; genus Synechocystis. The sequence goes on along the minus strand of WGLZ01000100.1, from coordinate 12,048 downwards.
GGGATGAGGGCAAACAGATCAACTGACAAATCCGAGACGCTCCCATAAGCATTTAAGCGCCATCCCAGACTTTCTAAGCAATGGGGCGCCGTCCTCGGTAAAGAATCTCCCCTTCCGGCGGGGAAAGTTCGCCCGCGTTTAGGGATTCATTCTCTCTCCGCTGAACGGAACGTAGAGTGAGGGGCGTGTAGGAGACAAACTGCTCTTCGCCGTAGTAAATCCCCCGAATCTGTTTAATCAGGCGCTTGATTTCCACCTCCGCCACCCCCGTTAACATTTCCTCGGTTTTGGTCAAGAGATAATAGTCGTCAAAACAGTAAGAAAGGACGAGGTGTCCCTCCGGGGTCTGGAGCGCCAGATGGTTAAAGCTATTCCACTGGAGTCGCTGTTGGGATTCGTGAACCAGAGCGAGGATTTTTTGACCCAACGTCTGGGCGGTTTGGGGAGAAAAGCCCAGGGGCGTCGTTAACGGATAGGCGCTTTCGCTCAGGAGCAGAAGCCCCGTCAGACCCCGTTCTTCCCGCAGTACGGATTGAAAGAGACGCTCAATGTCCTCTAGGGCGGGGTGGGGCGCCAGCGCCGGGGGGGGCAATTCCCTTAAAGTTAGGACGGGGGAAGCGCCGTCTTCGCAATAACCGTTGGCGGGCGAGAAGATTTCGGTTTGGCGCTGGATTAGGCGCTGTTGCCGACAAATTTGGAGCAAATCCGATTGCCGGGGCGGGGGAAAACTGACGCCGAGGCGAGCCGGTTGATAATCGTCTAAATCGGGCAAGATCACATTCTCAAGGGACTGGGGCAGGCGCTCTCGCTCTAGGAAATAAATCGGCCCCTGGGCGATGTAACCGAGGATTGCCGCTAGCCGGTCTTCTTCTAAAGCGCCGCTCAGGTAATAACTGAGAAAATAAGGCACATGGGCGCGCCCCAATTCGTCCGTGCCGTCGTTGTAGAGCCAACCGAAGAGGGTCTGGTTCGGGGAAATTTGGTGCAGAAAACTGGCTTGTTCTTGAACTGGCGGGGGATTATAGGCCGACCACATCTGAAAAACAATCTCGCTGACAAAGGCGTCTTGAACGGCGGCGGGAATTTGCTGACTGGTCAGGAGTTGGAAGCCAATTTTCGGTAAACTGGTGTAAATTAGCTGGCCGACGAGTAGGGGCATGGTAGGGAGTCAGCAAAAAGAGCGTTCCAGAGCCGTCAGGTAACCCGGAGGACAGGTTAACAAGCGACAAATACTTATGTCTTGAGTAAGAGGGCGATTAACCCCTACCTTCACTCTTAGCCCTTAAAGATTACCCAAAAAAGGGGGGTTAGCCAAGACCGCGCCTAGGAATTTCAGACTTTCCGAACCGGCGCTCAGCGCCAGAGGGCGTCCGCCAGCCGACAAACCTGAACCATTTCGGCGCCGTCGTGGACTCGCAGAATATCGACTCCGTCTGCGACGGCCCGGCAACAGACCGCCGCGGTGCCCCAGACCCGTTTTTGGGGATCGCTCTCTCCCAAAATCTGGCCGATAAAGCTTTTGCGGGACGGCCCCAGGAGCAGGGGAAAGCCTAAAGACTTAAAGGCCCCTAACTCCCGCATGAGAGTTAAACTCTGTTCCGCTGTTTTAGCGAAGCCCAGACCGGGATCGAGCCAGATCTTTTCCGGCGCCAGTCCTAGGGATTGCAACAGCGCCGCCTGTGCTGTTAAAAACTCCTGAATTTCTCCCACTAAATCCCCGTAGTCCGTCAAGGTTTGCATGGTGGCGGGAGTTCCCCGGCGGTGCATCAGACAAATCGGCGCTTGATACTGAGCCGCAATTTGGGCCATGGCCGGGTCTTCCGTCGCGCCGGAAACGTCGTTAATAATATCGGCGCCAGCCCTTAAGGCCGCCTCCGCCACGGCGCTCCGGGTGGTGTCGATGGAAAGGGGAATCTCGGTTTCTTGCCGCAGGGCCTCAATCAGGGGAATGACCCGGTTTAGTTCTTCCTCTAGGGAAATGATCTCGGCGCCGGGGCGGGTGGATTGGCCGCCGACGTCTAAAATATCGACGCCGCCGCTCATTAAATTTCTCGCCTGAGCTAAGGCGTTGGGTAGCGCGTTAAATTGGCCGCCGTCGCTAAAACTATCGGGGGTGGCGTTCAGAATCCCCATGACATAGGTTCGGCGCCCCCAGTCAAAACTCTGTCCGCGGATTTCTAGGCTCTTCATGGGTTCGGGGTCGCGGCGCTTGGACTTTCGGGTCGCTTCAGCAGTTCCGTTAATCCTACCGTCCCAGTCCAGAAGACTTTTATACCCTGAACTGTCGCCTCCCCGAAGGAGCGGCCCTGAGTTAACCCATAAATAACGGCGACTACCGCTTCTATCCCGTGGCCAACCAGCGCCAAATGAGCGAACCAGAGCAGAGGGGGCCAGGGCGCCGGGATAAAGCTCCAGAACTGGTTAACTTCCAGAAATAAAGCGGCGCCGATGGCCAGACAAGACGCGATTTTAACTAGAGTTTTTAGAGACTGAGATAAGGGCGCAGGCAAAATAGACATGGAGTCGAGTCCCTAGACTGCCCCCTAGGGCTTAATGTTAAGATTGTTTAAGAAAAATGTCGTTTTTTATACGCTCCCTTAATATAACTCTAATTTCCTTCACCGAGGCCCGCTGTGCAAAGAACCCCCGCGTCTCTGCCCAAACTAGATCCCATCAATCAGTACGATCCCCAAGCCATCGCCGACCACTACCGCCGGCGCCCCTGGCGAGTTATCGGCCGAGCTTTATTTGTTCTTTTTTCTTTTGCGGTCTTTTTGAACCGTCTGCTCTGGGATCAGGTTTTTGGGCTGGCGGAGGGGACTAAGGCCCAACGGGCCAGCGAACTGCGGCAATTACTAACCCGCCTCGGCCCCACCTTTATCAAAGTCGGCCAGGCGCTCTCTACCCGACCCGACCTGATCCGCCCAGATTTTTTAGAGGAGTTGATTAAACTTCAGGATCAACTGCCGCCCTTTAATAACGAGCAGGCGCTGGCCATCATCGAGGCGGAATTGGGTCTCAAGGTGGAGGACGCCTATCGGGAAATTTCTCCCCACCCCGTGGCCGCCGCCAGTTTAGGACAGGTTTACCGAGCGGCGCTTTATACCGGGGAAGAAGTGGCGGTCAAGGTTCAGCGGCCCGGCCTGCGCCCTTTACTGTCCTTGGATTTGTTGATCATGCGTTGGGCCGCCCGGCAATTTGGGCAGTTTTTACCCTTGAATATGGGCCATGATTTGACCCTAATTATCGACGAATTTGGGGTCAAGCTCTTTGAAGAAATCGACTACCTCCACGAAGGTCATAACGCCGAAAAGTTCGCCGAGAATTTCCACAACGACCCGGAAGTTAAAGTTCCCGCCATCTACTGGCAATTTAGCAGTCGTCAGGTCTTGACCCTAGAGTGGATTCAGGGCTTTAAACTGACGGACACTGATAAAATCCGAGCCGCGGGCCTCGATCCCAACGAGATTGTCAAAATTGGCGTCACTTCCGGCCTGCGGCAACTGTTGGAACACGGTTTTTTCCACGCCGATCCCCACCCCGGCAACCTCTTCGCCACCTTGGACGGGCGCATGGCCTACATTGACTTTGGCATGATGGATCAACTGGAAACCGTCACCAAGGAAACCATCGCCAGTTCCATTGTTCAACTCATTAATAAGGATTACCAAGCCCTAGCGGACGATTTTGTCAAACTCGGTTTTCTCGCGCCGAAAACCAATATTCAGCCCATTATTCCGGCGCTGGAAAAGGTGCTCGGCTCCGCCATGGGGCAGAGCGTGCGGGACTTTAACTTCAAAACCATTACCGACGAGTTTTCGGCTTTAATGTACGATTACCCCTTCCGGGTGCCCGCTAAATTCGCCTTAATTATTCGCTCTTTGGTAACTCAGGAAGGACTGGCTCTGACCCTCGATCCCAATTTTAAAATTGTCGAAGTCGCCTACCCCTACGTGGCCCGGCGCTTGCTGACGGGGGAATCTCCCCAACTGCGGCGCCAACTTCTAAACGTCCTCTTCAAAGACGACAAATTCCAGTGGCAACGGTTGGAAAATATGATTGCCATCGCCCGCTCGGACCAGAGCTTTGATCTACTGCCCACGGCTCAGTTGGGAATCCGTTATTTACTCTCGGAAGAGGGGCAGTATTTACGGCGCCAATTACTCTTAGCTTTAACGGAAGACGACCGTCTTCACACCGACGAAGTCCAGCGCCTCTGGGGATTGGTCAAAGACGACTTCACGCCTCAATACTTATTTAACGCGGCGCTGAACGTGATTCGCAACTTTGCCTTGCCGGAGCCTCAGTCTTCCAGCGTTTAGTCGGGGATAAAACTGTTTAAACATCCCCGAATTTCTCTCTATGCTTTCTCCCAATACCCAAACCTTTCAATCTCTCGCTCAGCAGTACCAGACGGCGCTGTTAGAAGATGTCGTTCCCTTCTGGAGCCGCCATTCCCTCGACGCCGAAGAGGGGGGGTATTTCACCTGTCTCGACCGCTGGGGGCAAGTTTTTGACACCGATAAATTTGTTTGGCTGCAAAATCGACAGGTGTGGCTTTTCTCCGTCCTTTACAATCGAGTAGAGCCGAGACCTGAATGGTTGGCCATCGCCCAGAGCGGCGCCGATTTTTTAGCCCGTCATGGTCGGGATCCCGAAGGGAATTGGTATTTTTCCCTGACTCGCGCCGGGGAACCCTTAACCCAGCCCCACAGTATTTTTTCCGATTGTTTCGCGGCTATGGCCTTTAGCCAATACGCCCTGGCTCAACAGGAAAACCCGGAGATTAGCCAAGCCAGTCAAGCCATCGCCCGTCAAGCCTACGAAAATGTGCTCCGGCGCCGGGATAACCCCAAGGGCGTTTATAACAAAACTTACCCCGGAACCCGCCCCCTGAAATCTCTAGCGGTGCCGATGATTTTAGCGAACCTTTCTCTAGAGATGGACTGGTTTCTCCCCCCGGAGGTCATTGATCAAGTCTTAAGCCAGACCGTGGCGGAAGTGATGGGGGATTTCCTCGATCCCGGTCTAGGATTATTGCGGGAAGCGGTTAGCCCCCAGGGGAAAATCAACGATTCCTTTGAGGGTCGCCTCTTGAATCCCGGCCACGGTATGGAAGCCCTCTGGTTTGTGATGGACATCGCCCGGCGCCGGGGTCAGACGGATTTGATTGCTCAAGCGGCGGATAGTTTACTCAAAACCCTAGAGTTCGCTTGGGATCGGGAGCATGGCGGACTGTTTTATTTTCTCGACAGTCAAGGCCATCCGCCCCAGCAGTTGGAATGGGATCAAAAACTCTGGTGGGCGCATCTGGAAACCTGCGTGGCCTTTGCCTTGGCTTTTCAACTCACGGGACGGGAGGACTGTTGGCGGGCTTTTTTAAAAGTTCACGATTATACCTGGGCCCATTTCCCCGACCCCGAAGGCGGCGAATGGTACGGCTACCTCGACCGTCGGGGGGAGGTGTTATTGCCTCTCAAGGGGGGCAAATGGAAGGGCTGTTTCCATGTTCCTCGGTCGCTCCTGCTCTGTTGGCGTATTTTTGCGGCGCTGGCCGAGACCCAGGATCAGGACGGAATCAAAGCTTAACGCCTATTGAGACCGAGACAGCGCCGAGGCAAAGCCCAAAACCACCAAAAGATTAGAAATACTCAAAAAAACTTCGGCGCCGCCGTGGAGCCAGTCCACGTCCGCCAACTGAGCGCCGTAATGGGTCTGGGCGTAAATCCCCGCCGGGATGGTGAGCGCCACAAAGACCAAGAGGAAATAGAACCCCGCCAACGCTAAACGGGGGGTTTGGGGACTACGGCTCAAAAACCACAAAAACCCCAGGTAGGGAAATAGGGATAAGGCGAATAAACTCTCTTTGCTCAGCATTAGGAACCCGCCAGGCGCCCAGCGCGCCAGATTTGCCAGCCCGCCAGACAAAGGGCGCAATTCCCGGCCGCCGTCAGCGCCGCCTGGAGAGTGACCAGCCAATTTAAACTGGGGACGTTGTCGAAAAAGTGCCAGACGCAGGCGCAAAAGGCGCTGACCAGCGCCGGGAGCATTCCCCAGACTAGCCAGCGCCATTGGGGTTGGTTGATAACCCCGGCAAAACGCCACACCAGGGCCATGGCCGCCAGCCATTCTAAAACGCTGGAGATATGCACAATCCAAGTGGGGATAGAGAGCGCGTTCATGGCTAAGCGCCTAGGTCGGCTCAAACTCAAGGGCGACGCCGTTCATGCAGTAGCGTTTCCCCGTCGGCGCCGGGCCGTCGTCAAAGACGTGACCCAAATGACCGCCGCAGCGCCGACAATGAACTTCCACCCGAGTCATAAAGAAGGAGCGATCCACGGAGGTGGCCACGGCATTTTCTAGGGGTTGGTAAAAGCTGGGCCAACCGGTGCCGCTATTAAATTTAGTGTCCGAGGCGAAGAGGGGCAGACCGCAACCCGCGCAGTTGTAAACGCCGGCGCCGTACTGTTTGTCTAAGGGACTGGTGCCCGCCCGCTCCGTGCCGTGTTTGCGCAGAACCTTATATTGTTCCGGGGTGAGGATGGTCTGCCATTCGGCGTCGGTTTTGGTGACTTCAAAGGTCTCTGTGTTAGCCATAGAAAGAGGCGGGGGAGAATCAAGAATTTGGGCTAAACTGAAGGCGCCGAGGGTGACGGCGCCCGCTTCTAAAAGGTAGCGTCTTTTCATGGAAAAACCAAGGGAAGAGGAGGTTAACCCCTGGGGGCTTCCCCCATTGTGCCAAGGCGGGAGGGGAATGGTGAAGGGAGTATCTCGGTTTTATCAGTTGCTTTGTTTGCTCTCATCCCCCAGCCCCTTCTCCCAGAGCGGGAGAAGGGGAGTCGAAGTCCCTCTCCCTCTTTGGGAGAGGGATTTAGGGTGAGGGTCAAGGTTTGAACCGTACTAGTTGCAAGGTTGAGATGCTCCCATGGCGAATCGCAGTGAAGCCAGCCGCCCCCTCGCTTCCAAAATCCGGCGCTGTTGCCGTTAGAATAGGGAGCAATTCGGGCTGAGTCCCGTTTTTTCCCCGCTGAACTATGGCCCCCCTGACCCTCAATTTAAGCCAAGGCTCCGTCACCTTTCCCTTCTCCGCCGAAGCGGGTCGAGAACTACGCCAAGCTCTGGGCACCTTGACCGAGCGCCTCAAGACCGTCGCCCAGGCGATGGCCCAAAAAGAGCGCCCCCCCAAGGAAGATTCTCTGGAGTACCGTCACGGCGGCGAGGTCTTTTTGGAGATTTTCTGTAATCCCAACCTCTACGCCAGCCCCTTCGCGGCGAAAGTGCTCCTGACCCTGCGGGACGAGCGCCTACGACTGGTGACGGAAGGGGAGTTAAGTCAACTCCTGGCCGATCTAGACGCGTATTTGGCTCAGTTTTAAGTTTTAACCCTACTTCATTTCTTAACCATGTCTAGTCCCCTCGACCTACTCTATCAGGGCTTTCGCGTCTCCGTCGGCGCCGCCGCCACCCTAGCGGAGACCCTTCAGGATAACCAGCGCCGCCAGCAGACCCTGCGGGATTTGCAAACTCAACTGGGGGAACAGACCCGGATTTGGGCCGAAAAAGGCGCCGCGACGGAAGCCGAAGCCCGGCGGGCGGTGGAAGACTGGCTCCAACAGGCGAAACAAAAGGCGAGTCCCAACGCCGGCGGCTCTAACCTAACGGTCTCCGTCAGCTATGACCAAGCCCAGCGAGAATTGGAAGACCTGATCCAACAAATCACCGCCCTCAAGGCGGAACTGGAACAGACCCGCTCTCAGTCCTAATGCTCCAGCCCCAGGCGACGGGGGACGGCTCCTATACGTTTTATTCCCCCGAATTTCGGGAAACTTTCCACTCCCGCTCCGGCGCCCGGGAAGAGGCGCTGGGCAAGTTTGTCGAGCCTTGCCGTCTGGGGGCGTTGGCGTCTCAAGCCGAGGAAATTACCCTGCTGGACGTCTGCTACGGGCTGGGCTACAACAGCGCCGCGGCCCTAACGGCGATTCGGGAGCGTAACCCCCACTGCTTTGTTCGTTTATGGGCGCTAGAGCGAGACCGTCAAGTTCCCCAGGCGGCGCTGGAGCGGGGTTTATTGGCGGACTATCCCCCGGCGGTGACGAGGGACTTAACTACGCTCGTTGAACAGGGAGACGTTAAAACCCCTTATTTTGAGGCCCAAATCCTTTGGGGTTGCGCCCGCCAGACCTTACCCCAGATTATCAAAACTGATTTTCAAGCCGACGCCGTTTTTCTCGATCCCTTTTCTCCCCCCAAATGCCCCCAGCTTTGGACGGTGGAGTTTATCGCGCTTGTGGCTCAGTGTTTAAAACCCAAGGGACTGTTAGCCACCTACTCCTGCGCCGCGGCGGTGAGGACGGCCCTAAAGTTAAACGGCCTAACCGTTGGCCCGGGCCCCCAGGTGGGTCGGCGCTCCCCCGGCACCCTCGCCAGTTTTGACCCCGCCTGGATTCCCCCCCTTTCTCCGGCGGAAAGGGAACACCTCCAAACCCAAGCCGCCGTTCCCTATCGCGATCCCTCCCTCACGGACGACCCGGAGACCATCCACCGGCGCCGGCAAGGGGAGCAGGCCCAGTCCCCGGACTTGGAACCGACTCGACAGTGGAAACGGCGCTGGTATGAGCAAAATCTCGAAAACGCCCTATGAACGCCGTTGAAATTGAAGAAGCCGTCTCTCAGCTTGCGGGTTTGCCCTTTGACCCGGAGGCCTTTCCCTTCGCGTTTCTGGAAGCCTTTGGCAATAAAGCGACGACGATTAAGAAGCTCAGAAGCGGTAGCTCTAACCAATCCGACCTACCGGGGGGCGTGCTTCAGCGCAACAATATCCATATTCAGGTCTGCCCTCCGGGGCAAGTGACCGCGGCGCTGACGGCGCTACGGGAAAGCCCGGCGACGGCGCGGCAGAAGGCGAAGTTTATCCTGGCGACGGACGGCGTTAGTTTTGAGGCGGAAAATCTGGTTGACGGGGAAACCATCGTCTGCGCCTATCCTGATTTCCACGACCATTTCGGCTTTTTCTTGCCCTTGGCGGGGATTACGACGGTTAAGCAGATTCGGGAAAACGCTTTTGATATTAAGGCGACGGGGCGGTTGAATCGGCTTTATGTGGAGTTGCTGAAAGATAACCCCGATTGGGATAGGGACGAGCGCCGGGAGGAGATGAACCACTTTATGGCGCGGTTGATTTTCTGTTTTTTTGCGGAAGATACGAATATTTTTCCCGAGGAGGGTTTATTTACCCAAACGGTGACCCGGATGACAGCGCCGGATTCTTCTAATACCCAGGCGGTTTTGGCGGAGTTGTTTCGGGCGATGGCGACGCCGTTGTCGGAGCGGGCGGCGCTGGGGATTCGCAGTTGGGCGAATGGGTTTCCCTATGTGAATGGGGGGTTGTTTGGCCCTCATCCCCTACAAGATTCGGCTCCCCTCTCCCAAGAGGCTACCGTGTACACACAAGTGTCAGAATCCCCCCTAACCCCCCTTGGAAAGGGGGGAACCGGCCTTCAAAGTCCCCCTTACAAAGGGGGATTTAGGGGGATAAAGCCCAAAACTGAGTCTTTAGCCGAGATCTGTGTACACTCTAGCTCCCCAAAAGGAAGCGCCGCTGGGGGTGAGGGTCTTGCTCCCCGCTTCAGTAAAATCGCCCGCTCTTACCTGCTCCACGTGGGTAATTTGGACTGGAAGCAGATCAATCCCGACATTTTTGGATCGATGATTCAGGCGGTGGCGGATGAGGAGGAACGCGGCGCCTTGGGGATGCACTATACGAGTGTGCCGAACATCCTCAAGGTTTTGAATCCGTTGTTTTTGGATGATCTGCGGTCTCAATTGGAGGCGGCGGGGGACAATGCCCGCAAGTTGTTGAATTTGCGTCAGCGCCTAGCCCGGATTCGGGTTTTTGATCCGGCTTGCGGGTCGGGTAATTTTTTGGTGATCGCCTATAAGGAGATGCGGGCCATTGAGGCGGAGATTAACCAGCGCCGGGGGGAGCCGGATCGGCGCTCGGAGATTCCGTTGACGAATTTTCGGGGCATTGAGATCCGTCATTTTGCCTGTGAGATTGCCCGGTTGGCGCTGATTATTGCGGAGTATCAATGCGATGTTTTATATCGGGGGCCGCAGTTGGCGCTGGCGGAGTTTTTGCCGTTGAAGGCGGATAATTGGATCACTTGCGGCAATGCGTTGCGGTTGGATTGGTTAACGCTCTGTCCACCCACCGGCGCCGGGGTGAGGGTACAGCGTCAAGATTTGGATTTGTGGGGTGAAACGCGGGATCAGGCGGAAATTGAGTTTCAAAATGAGGGCGGGGAAACCTACATTTGTGGGAATCCGCCCTATTTGGGTTCTACTTGGCAATCTAAGGATCAAAAAAAAGATTTAAAACAAATCTTTGAGAGTCGAACGAAAAACTGGAAGTCGCTGGATTATGTGGCGGGTTGGTTTATGAAAGCGGCAGACTATGGAAATCAGACTAATTCTGCGGCGGCTTTTGTATCAACAAATTCGATTTGTCAGGGTCAACAGGTGCCAATTTTATGGCCGCTGATTTTTGAAACAGGACATGAAATAAATTTTGCCCATACTAGCTTTAAGTGGGCAAATTTAGCGAATCATAATGCTGGTGTAACCGTGGTGATTGTAGGAATTTCTAATCACGTTAGTAAAGTTAGAAATTTATTTTCTATTGATGACAATGGTGATACAATTTCAAAAGAAACTGAGAATATTAATGCTTATTTAGTTTCGGGTTTTAATGTTGCTGTCAGTAAAGCATCTCAACCAGTAAGCGAGTTAGCTTCTATGGACTATGGAAACAAACCCACAGATGATGGAGGCCTGATATTATCTGCCGAAGAATGCCGAAATATTTCCAAGGTTGTAAATCATGGACGCTCATTTGTACGTCGTTTTGTTGGATCCAATGATGCGATAGATGGATCTCTACGCTATTGTCTATGGATTGAAGATGAAAATCTCGTGGAAGCATTGGAAAATCCCACTATTGTTAAGCGTTTAGAAAAAGTTAAAAATTTTCGAGAAAGAAGTTCTAAGGTTGCAACCAATACAGCATCAAATTGGTCACATCGTTTTCAGGAGATTCGTCAGGAAGGAAGTGAATCTCCCATTGTTATTCCAAGACATAGCTCAGAAAATCGTGAATTTCTACCTTTTGTATTATGTAAAATTGGAACAATAGTAGCAGATAGTGCTTTCGCCCTCTACGATGCTCCACTCTGGAACATGGCGCTGATCGCTTCGCGCTTACATTTGGTTTGGATTGCCACCGTTTGCGGCAAACTGAAAACCGATTTTCGCTACTCCAACACCCTCGGTTGGAACACCTTTCCCGTTCCCTTCCTGACCGAACAAAACAAAACCGACCTCACCCACTGCGCCGAAAATATTCTCCTCGCCCGCGAGCGTTACTTCCCCGCCAGCATCGCCGATATGTACGACCCGGAGCGCATGGATCAAGAATTTCCCCTCGTCCGGGAAGCCCACGACCGCAACGACGAAACCCTAGAAAGAATCTACATTGGTCGGCGCTTTAAAAACGACACCGAGCGTCTAGAAAAACTCTTTGAGTTATATACTAAAATGACCAGCCAACAACAACCCGCCCAAAAATCCAAAAAACGCTAACCTATTTTGACCCTCACCCAAACGTTGACTCCCCTTCTCCCGCCTTGGGAGAAGGGGCCGGGGGATGAGGGCAAATAAACATCGTTCTCACCCGCCTGCAAACCGCTATAACCTATTTTGACCCTCACCCTAAATCCCTCTCCCAAAGAGGGAGAGGGACTTTGACTTTCCTTCTTCCGACCTGGGAAACGGCGCTGGGTGATACCCTGAGCGCCGTCGAAGGGGATGAGGGCAAATAAACGTCGTTCTCACTCGTCTAAATACCGCTATAATCTACATTTCGCAGGTTGTGATAAAAATCTTGAATATTTCAAAAGCCAGTCTAGATAAGGCTTTCAGGAATTAGGCTAGATATTGCTTGGACTGATTTTTTTCTTTGTTTGGGATGATTGGCGATATTTGGGCTTCTCT
>WGLZ01000083.1 GCA_016471375.1 Cyanobacteria bacterium RI_101 | reverse complement strand
TTTCAGGTGTTTTGTCTTGTAACATTTTCTTAATATTTAGCCTTTAGTTAAACAAGCCTCAAAAAAGCTAAGAAGCTTGCTACAAAAGGCTTTTACTCCCTTTTATTTGTGTTAAGTGTTGTAAACTTGCGCTTGCCCTGGGGGCGCCCCGAAGGGGCGGGGTGGGTCTGTCTTTGCCTACGGTGGCAAACTTGACAGCCTATTTTGTCAAGAATTACCACCCCGCCGCTTGACGCAATGGTGAAAACCCGTAAAATGTGACCTAGACAACGCCCCATTCTCCCCAAGTGGCGCTAAGATTGGTGGCAATTCACCTAAGTACCTGAGCAAACGCCCCTCCAGCCCAAGTCTCAAGCCTTGCCGACAGTCGATATATTTTCTCTTATACCTGTCCTCTCCTTTATTCTGAAATTTTATGAAAATGCTTCTTCAGAAAATTGCCATCGCAACGCCGATCTCTATACTAACTGGACTATTGCCAGGCGTTTTTTTCCCCGCAACTGCTCAGGTGATCTCTTTTCCCGAAACCCTAACCCATATTTTAACTGAGCAAGGAACTGGAGATCGAATATGTTTTGATGGATCTTCTAGCTCCTATAAATCATCCTGTAACAGCAATGAATTTTCTTTTTCTAATTTTATTTTCACGTCATTAGCAAGCTCCGATGGAGTAACGATAAACACAATAACACTTTCAAGTGGTCAGCTTTCTCTTCCTATTACCTTCTCGGCTTTAGGTGGTTTTGCCGCAGGCGACACCCTATCCTACATTGTACAGACTCCAAGTAGTTTAGCTTTTTCCCAAGTTTCTAGTGCGAATGTTTCGGGCGGAGATTTTGCGACTGAGTATTGCGACAATTCCTCATGTACCCCATCCTCAATTGGCACTATCAGCCAGACCAGCCCATCAGCGATAACACTCAATCCGACTAAAACTTCGTTATTTGTTGAAAACACAATAGAAAAGTTTGATGGTTTTAGTAATGTTGTAATCACCAACTCCTACCAAACTGTCCCCTGGGAAACTGACGCCTTGCCCCTAGTCGGCGCCACGGCTCTCTTTGCCGGCGGCGTCTGGTGGAAACAAAAGCGGGGCAAGAAAACAGATATCAGTGAGCAGTTATCAGTGAGCAGTGAGCAGTCATCAGATGCCAGCGATTAGGCAGAGACCGCGGCGCAAAGAGACCACCCCGCCCCTACGGGGCACCCCTCCACGGGAGGGGAATTGTGGTAGTTGAGTTATCGGTTTTAAATTCCCCTCCTCTGGAGGGGTGGCAGGCGCTAGCCTGACGGGGTGGTGAAACCCGCAGGTTGACTGCGGCGCTGTCTGTGCGGGGCATGAAGAATTGACCACCCCGCCCCTGACGGGGTGGTGAAACCCGCGGCGCCGGGGGGGGACTTCGGCGCTGGCAGACTTAACAGAATATTTGGCTGATTTATCTTATAAGATCGAAGAGGACTCTGAGGGATTAGGAGAATGACTAGGACATCCAAAACACAGTCGGCGATTATTCGCACAGAGCGGGGCCTGACAATCGCCGGGACTCGCATCACACTCTACGATGTGATGGACTATTTGACTGCGCAATACCCGCCTCATTTCATTCAGGGACTTTTCAATCTGACTGACGAGCAAATAGACGGCGCTCTTGCCTACATTGAGGAGCGCCGCGTTGAAGTTGAGGCGGAATACCAGATTGTTCTTAAAGAAGCATTAGAAATTCAAAAATACTGGGAAGAGCGTAATCGCGAACGTCTTGCCCAAATCGCAAAGTTGCCGCCGCCGCTGGGTCGAGAAGCGGCTTGGGAAAAGCTACAACAGCACAAAGCTCGGTTGCAAACTCAACTCAATTCTCAAGCATGATTTTTCTCGTTGACCATAACCTAGAGAGACATGCGCTACTTTTTTCAGGTAGTATTAATAATCAAGGTTGGCTTGAATTTCTGCCGATTCGCTTTGTAACCCTTAAAGAGATCGCTTTGTCCGTTGAGAGTAGTGATAGAGTTGTCTGGCAATTTGCTCAATCCAATCAGATGATTCTGCTCACAGCCAATCGCCGGATGAAAGGAAAAGATTCGCTAGAGCAGGTTTTGCGGGAAGAAAATACGCCCGCTTCGTTTCCCGTTATTACCCTTGGAGACGCGGATCGTTTCCTGAGCGACGCCGTTTACAGAGAGAGATGCGTTAATCGTTTAGTTGAAATAGTACTTTATCTTGAAAACTATATGGGCATAAATCGAATATTTATTCCCTGAGCGGTTCCACAAACTCGCCGCCTGACGGGATGGTGACACTCTCAGATTGACCACGCCAGATTGACGGGGGGGAAACTTCGGCGCTTGGAGGTAGAGTATGAAGTCATGGAGACCGACAAATGGTTTTACGAATTATTTCTCTCCCAACCCGGCGCCGTCGCCGAGTTAATGCCCGGACTGCCTCCCGATTGTCGTTATCGTTATAGCGCTCCGGCGCTGAAGGCGACAGAACTGCGCCTAGACGGCGTTCTGCTCCCCACCGAAGACGACCCCGAGTTGCCGACCATTTTTCTAGAAGCTCAGATGCAGAGAGACGAGGGCTTTTATCGGCGCTATTTTGCCGGGATTTTTCTCTACCTCCGGCAGTATCCCCTGAATCGTCCTTGGCGCGGTCTGGTTATCGCCCGCAGTCGGCGCCAAATCCTCGGGACGGAACTGCCCTACGAAGACTTACTGGCGGGGCGAGTCACTCGCTTGTATCTGAATGAACTTAAAAATCGACAGGGATTAACTCCCCACTTGGCGCTGTTGCAGTTGTTGACCGCCAATCAAAACAAAGCCGAAGCTATCAGCCGCCAAGTCTTAGACTCAGCGGAGAACCCAGAAGCCTTTCGGCGCTATCTCAGCTTAATCGAGTCTATACTAGCCAATAAGTTTCCCCAAATGACGACCGAGGAGATTACCCGGATGCTAGGTCTAAAATCAGCGGATATTACCCAATCTCGTTTTTATCAGGAGATTCGACAAGCCGGACTTGATGAGGGGCGCCAAGCCGGACTCCATGAGGGGCTAGAACGGGAAGCGAGGCTGGTCATCCGTCAACTAGGGCGCCGTTTAGGCCCGTTACCGCCTGAAATCCAAACGCAAATATTATCTTTGCCCCCGACGGCGCTGGAAAACCTAGGGGAGGCCTTACTAGATTTTGCGGCGCTGGCGGACTTAACGGGATATTTGGCTGAGGGTGAGCAGGATACTCTCTAGGGGGCGCAAGCCTTGCGCCCAGACGTAGATGAGACTCATCGCAAGACCCAGAATGATTTAGGGCGACGGCGCCGCGGATAACCTTTCCTCCACCCAATCCTGTAGCATCGTCGCTATCGGCAGATTCCGGCGCTGGCTTTCCTGACTCAGCGCCGCCATAATCTGAGCCGAAAACGCGAGGGTAATTGTTGGCTCATCTTGATCAAAACGCTGAATTTGGGACAAGTCTAAATACTCAAGAATAGACTCCCCTTCATCAAACTTACGATCAAACTCTTCAGCTTTCATAAAGATTGACCTCATCTGTTCTAGAGCGCCGGACTGAAATAATCCGAATCTTATTTTGACGGTAGGTAATGACCGCCGACCAAAACTTGTTTTTGATCAGACCAATCAGCACAAAACGAAGTTCGTTTTTAGTCTGGGCAGGAATCTGAATCCTCTTCGGATCTGACCATAAAGCCTGAGCTTCGATGAAATCGATTCCGTGCTTGATCTTGTTTGATTGGCTTTTATTTGGATCAAATTCAAAGTTTGGTTTAGCCATAGACCCTGACGACGGCGCTGTCTTGAATTGTAGCAAAGTGCCGCCCGACGGGGGAAACTTCGGCGCGGCGCTGAAGCTCTCGATCTCAGCGAAGCCCCTCCCGACTCTGAGCGGGATACTCTCTAGGGGGCGCAAGCCTTGCGCCCAGACGTAGATGAGGCTCATCGAGAAAGCAGAAAGCGCCCCTATCTCCGCCGGCGCCCGATCTACGCATACAGACGGCGCTTCGCAAGGGCGCAGGGCCTACGCCCGGAAGACTCCTCTAGAGCGCCGGACTTCAAATAAAAAGGGCGCCGACTTTCAGGCTCAACTCCGGTAAAAGAGGAGAGGTCAAGTCGTCCTCGGCCAAGAATGTGCGCAGAAGCTCCAAACGGCCTTGGGAGCGCCGATAAATTTCCACCGTTTGCTGTTGCCAATCGATGATCCAATATTCCCTCACCCCGACCCGGGAATAAAGTTTGAGCTTAACTTGGCGATCCCGAGCGATATCCTGGGGGGATTGGGACAGGACTTCAACGACCAGTTCCGGCGCCGCGGTCAGATGTCCGGCGCTATCGACGCAAAGGGTTAGTTTTTCTTGGCTAATCCAGACCAAATCGGGAATGGCGTTTTCTTCTCCCGCTAAAATCAAACCCGGCGCCGCTAAGACTTCTCCGACTCGAAGATTTACGTCCTGGGCGGGGAGCGCTCTGCACAAGCGAGTTAACACCTGTTGATGTCTCCAGTGCGGCGCCCGAGTCGCGTACAAATCTCCGTCAATAATTTCATGGCGATCATCATTATTAGGAAAAAAGGCTAAATCTGGGATTGTCCAACGGATTTTGGTTTCGGCGGAGGCGACCATGTTGTCTAGAACCTTGAGGAAGATCAACTTAGCCTTATTTTACGCGTCATTTTTTCTAATGGATTATTTAACTCCGCAAAACCGGCGCTAGCACTTCGTAGCTACGGCTATCCCAGAGAATCCAGAGTCCTAAGGCGATCAGCAACCATGGAACTAGGCGCTTGCCCCGGCGGTTAATCAGTTTGCCGATGGGCGGTTGGGACGCTAAAAAATAGGCGGCGCCGCATTCCAGACCCGCGAGCGCGTAAAAAATCCCGAGGACAAGGATTAACTGCCAAGGATTGAGGGTGGCAAAAAAAGGAACATAAACGCCGATATTATCGCCGCCATTGGCGACGGTGATGGCCGCGACGCTATACAGTTCGGCGGAGAAACGGGGAAAAAAACGGGTTTTTCGCGTTCGATTAGGGGCGGCGATCCCCCAAGGCGGCGCTTCTTCCCCAAGAGAGAGGGAACGCAGTCGCGAGAGGCCCATCCCTAGGGGTAAAAACCCGAGGAGACCCAGCCAAGCCGGAGCGAGAACTAAACCGCCAAAGAAACCGGGAAGGCTGAGGAGCAACAGGAAGGTCATGCCGAGGTATTGACCCCAGACAATGTGACCCATCCGTAAAGCGCCGTTAACCTGGGTGAACAAAAACATGAGGATCAAAAGATTATCCAGATTGGTGACGCCAAAAGCGGCGAAGGCGGCGGCGCTTGCGGTTAGCAGTTCTTCTTTCATCGGCCCGGCGTCGTTAATCATTGACCAGAGTCGTATATGGCAGATTGAAATGAATCATAAACAAGCTCCGGTTAGCTCTCCCCTTTCCAAGGCGCCGTACTGAGCTTGGTTACTGAGCCTGCCGAAGTAGGAGTTGGGGAGGATCATCATGGGATTGCGTTCGCGACTTGTCCGTAAACGCGATAGAAGCGTATTTGGCGGGAGTTGATTTGAACTTCTAAAATTCGCGCATTTTGACGAGAATTTAACTCCGACTCCGGGGGGTTAGTTTCTTGAGCTTAGATTTGCAAGCGCCGTCTTTTTGAAGCCTTAAGTTAGCCTAGCTCCCGGCGTCAATGGTAACATTGGGGAGAGCCGACCGTCGGTCAAATCCTCTTTTGTCAAGGGGCGCCGGATGATTCCCCAGATTTTAGTCCTCAAAAATTTCCTCAGTTACCAAGACGCCCACATTGATTTTCGGGGTCTTCATACCGCCTGTATTTGCGGCGCTAACGGGGCGGGAAAATCCTCTCTGCTGGAAGCGATGACCTGGGCCGTTTGGGGGGAGAGTCGAGCCAAGGGGAGCGAAGAAGACGTCCTTCACACCGGCGCCGACCATGTCCGGGTCGATTTTCAATTTATCAGCAATCAGAACACCTATAAAATTATTCGCTCCCGCCAACGGGGTAAGGGCAGTACCCTTGACTTTCAGGTTCTCAGCGGCGCTCAGTTTCGTCCCCTCGGCGCTAAGACCATTCGAGCCACCCAAGAAGAGATTGTCGCGACGCTCAAGCTCGATTACGACACCTTTATCAATTCCGCCTATCTGCGTCAGGGTCGCGCCGACGAGTTTATGATCCGGAAACCGGCGGAGCGCAAACAGATCCTCGTCGATCTATTGAAGCTGAATCAATACGAAATTCTGGCGGAAAAAGCGAAGGATATTTCCAAGGAAGAAAAGGGCAAAGCGGACTACTTAGACGGGCGCTTGCAAAGCCTGAAACAGGAATTAGACCGGCGCCCGGAAATTGAGCGCCTGCAAGGAGAACTGGAGGAACAGTTAACGCTCTTGAACCAACGGCAAGAGCAAGACCTCTGGCAACGTCAACGCCTGCAACTCAGCCAAAACCAGCGCCGGGCCCATGAGGAGCAGTATCAATGGCAAGCGGGGCAACTGGAAAAGTTAGTTCAGGAAACCGAGCGTCTAGAGCGGGAAAGTCAAAGCCTCGGCGCCGCCTTGAAAACCCAAGAAGATCTAGTGGCGCAGGCCGAGATTATCCGTCGCAACCACCGGCAATACCTCAATTTGCAAGGGGAAGCGGCCCAAGCGTCCGAGGATTTACGGCGCTATCAGGAGCTTAAACAGCGCCAACAAACTCTAGAGAAAGAACTGCTGGCTCAAGAAAACCAACTCCAGCGCCAACTGGAGCAGACCCAACTCCATCTGCAAAACCTAGCCCGTCAGGAAGAGGAGCTTCAGCCGATTCTGAATCAGGAAGCGGAGATTCAAGCGGGTTTAGAAAAACTGGCGCAAGCTAAACGGCGCCTAGGGGAGTTAGACGAACTTCAGCGCCAACAAATTCCCCTCCAACACCGGGGCTACGAACTGCGGACGGAAATCGGACGCCAGGGCGCCCAACTGGAGGCCCGATTGGAGCAGGGGAAAAAGTTAGTCGCGGAGCTAACTCAAGAAATCTCCGCCTTCCCCCAACAGCGCCGGGAATTGCAACGGCTCAACGACGAGATTGAAACCCTCAAAAAACAGGAAACCTACCTGAAACGGGTGGAGGAAAAGGGCCACGAGCGCCGTCATTTCCAAGAGCGCCTTCAGGAACACCAGCGCCTCTGCGAAAAGCAGTCGGGGGAACTGGAGCAAAAATTAACTCTGCTGGAAAATAACCCGTCGGCGCTCTGTCCCCTCTGCGAGCAAAGTCTGGAGGGTCATTTCCATGACCAGGTCGCGGCCAAAACCCGGCGCCAACAGGAAGAGCTACAGGAGCAAATTTGGGTGCTCAAGGCGCAAAGCGCCGTCTGCGACCGAGAAATACAGGTGCTCCGTCAAGAATATCGGGACGTTAAAGTTCGTTTGGAGGAATTAGACGCTCTCCAACAGCGCTACAACCAACTGGAACTAAAACTGGAACGGGGAGAAGACCTTTACCAGCGCCGTCAGGAAACCCAGGCGGAACTCGACGACCTAGAGCGCCGTTTATTGGAGCGAAATTACGCCCCGACTTTACAGGCCGAACTGGCGGCGCTGGAGGCGGAACTGCAAGCCATTCCCTACGACGAGCAGACCCACGCCCTGGCTCGCGCCGAGGTGGAGAAATTGCGTCGGGCGGAAATGAAACAAGTCGCCTTCAAAGAGGCCCAGCGCAAGCGCCAGAACCTAGAGCGAGAGCGCCCGTCCCTAGAGCGGCGCTTACAAAGTTTACGGCGGGAAATCCAGACCCTAGGGCAATCCTCCCCCCTACGCCAAGACCTAAGCCAACTGGAGGAGAGCTTAGCGACCCTGAACTACGACCCGGACCGCCACCGCCAGTTAAGCCGGCAGGTTCAGGACTATCAACCCTGGGCCCTGCGCCTCGGGGAATTGGAGCAAGCCGAAACCCAAATCCCGTCGCTCCGGGAGCGCCGGGAACAATTACAGGCTTTAATCGGCGCTCGGGTTCGGGAACGGGAAACCTTAACGGCGGAACTGGAGGAACTCCGGCGCCAAATCGACCAGTACGCCGACCACAGCGCCCAGCTCCAAACCCTAGAGCGGAGTCTCAACGACCGGCGCCGGGAGCTAGACGCGCTCTTGGCCCGCAAGGGGGGCTACGACCAACAATTAATTCAGTTGGATACCTTAAAGGAAGAATTGGCGGAAACCCGACAACAATTTCAAACCGCTAAACGGCAATGTAACGTCTATACGGAACTGGCTAAGGCCTTTGGTAAAAACGGCATTCAAAGCTTGATGATTGAGAATATCCTGCCCCAACTAGAAGCGGAAACCAACCAAATCCTCGCCCGCTTAACCGGCAATCAACTCCATATCCAATTTATTACCCAAAAGGAAAGCAAAACCGGCTCTAAACGCAAGGGCTATAAGATGCTCGACACCCTCGATATCGTCATCGCCGACGCCCAGGGCACCCGTCCCTACGAAACCTACTCCGGGGGCGAGGCCTTTCGCATTAATTTTTCCATCCGTCTGGCGCTGGCCCGCCTGCTGGCGCAACGGGCCGGAACCGCCTTGCAACTGCTCATTATCGACGAAGGCTTTGGCACCCAAGACAGCGACGGTTGCGAGCGCCTAGTGGCGGCCATTAACGCCATCGCCTCGGATTTCGCCTGTATTTTAACGGTGACCCACATGCCCCAGTTTAAAGAGGCGTTTCAACAACGGATTGAAGTGTATAAATCCAATCAGGGATCCCAGGTGAATTTGATCACCTGATTACCTGAGAAAAAATTTCCCCGGCGCCGCTAGGACTATTTTTTGAGGGAGCCGCGGCCTTGGTACCGCCCAATAACATAGCCGATCAGCCCGGCGCCGATCCCGGCCTGGGACGCAAAGAGAAAACTTTCAATTTCGGCGCTGGGGGGTTCAAAGAGAAAGCCAAACCA
Organism: Cyanobacteria bacterium RI_101; assembly: GCA_016471375.1. Lineage (GTDB taxonomy): Bacteria > Cyanobacteriota > Cyanobacteriia > Cyanobacteriales > Microcystaceae > Synechocystis. Next base: position 41,737 of record WGLZ01000083.1, on the reverse strand, counting down.
CGGTTGGTAATCGGGTCGAATGGTTAAAATGGCTTCTTCCGCCTGACCATCGGCGCCGCTGTAGTCTCCTTTAACAAAAATTAGCGGCAGGGCGGCGAGGGCAATGACGGCGAAAATGATGAGCCAGTTACCTTGTTTCGATTGAGTTTGCATCGGTGTTTTTAGAGGAGAATAGGGTAAAGGAATGCCCCTGTAAGTTGTCCATCATGGCCTAAGCTTTAGCCCTTAGAAGCTTTAACGTTTATAACGACCTGATATCTGATATCTGTTATCTGATATCTGTTCTAAGCTTTGGCCCTCAGAAGCTTTAACGTTTGGAGTTCCTCGGTTGCGTAGACCTGAAGCCAGTTCCAAACCAGCAGAGTCAGTAAGCCTTCGCTAATGGCTAGGGGAATTTGGGTAACGGCAAAGATCCCGGCGAATTTAGCAAAGGCCGCCAGGACGCCGCCGTTGGAGGCGGGAAACGCCAGCGCCAATTGGAGAGCGGTAACAGCGTAGGTGAACAAATTTCCCAGCGCCGCCGCTAAGAAAACGCCCCATTTTTGCGCGCCGCTCCGGTCAAAGAGCCGATAAACGCCGTAGGCGACCCAGGGCCCCGCAATGGCCATGGAAAACAGGTTGGCGCCTAGGGTGGTCAAGCCCCCGTGAGCCAGCAGAACCGCTTGGAACGCCAAGATCAGACCGCCCAGAACCGTCATGACCGAGGGGCCAAAGAGGACGGCGCCCAGTCCGACGCCCGTCGGGTGGGAGCTACTGCCGGTGACGGACGGGATTTTCAGAGCGGAGAGCGCAAAGCCAAAGGCGCCGGCTAAAGCCAACAAAAGCTTAAGTTCCGGCTTCTCCTGGGTAATTTGAGTCAGAGACCGCAATCCCCAAATAAAGCAGGGTAGAGAGGCCGCCCACCAAAACGCCGCCCAACCTAAGGGCAAAAAGCCTTCCATGATGTGCATGGCCTGAGCGGGCCGAGCCGGGGCGACGACAAGATAGGCGCTCAAAACCGCCATGGCGCTCAGATGTAAATGACGTGAATATTGTCGGCGCATGGGGGAGTCCTCAAAGCGCCGGGGGCGAAGAGGATGGTAGCGGCCATTCCGCCAAGCGGGAAATAGACGGCGCGACCCCGGAGTCGCCCGGGGAAAAAGACTGAGTTTGCATCCGTGCCTCGCAGATGACGTCGAGTTTAACTATTGATCGGCGGGCGTTCTGACTGAGAGACCTTGAGCCTCTTTCACAGCTGCGGGACAGCGCCGGATTCTCGCCGGACTTTCCCCGTTACCTCTAGCGACTGCTCCCCGCTAGAACCGATAGTAGTCGGCAGTATATCACTATAACGGGGGACTTTAAGCGTTTCTCCTCGTCTCTACCCCAGCGCCGTTTTTAGCTCCCGACAAAAGCTTTTAATCGAAGCTAAGCCCTCCGCCGGCGTTCCCTGAGCTAGACGATTGACAAAGGCGCTGCCCACAATCACCGCGTCGGCTCCCCACTCTTTCACCTGTCGGGCCTGCTCCGGCGCCGCAATGCCAAAACCGACGCCAACGGGCTTATCTGTGTGTCGGCGAATTTCCCCTAATAAGGCTTGGGCCCGTTCTCCCACTTGGGTTCGCATACCCGTTACCCCAGTGACGCTGACTAAGTAAATAAAGCCTTGGGCCCGCTGGGCGATGGCCGCGATCCGCTCGGGGGGGCTGGTGGGCGCGACCAGTAAAATTAAATCAATCCCCGCCTCGGCGGCCGGCGCTAGGAGGTTATCCGCTTCCTCCAGAGGCAGATCCGGCACCACGAGACCCTGCACCCCCGCCTCTTGGATTTGCCGGAAAAAGGGTTCGATACCCCGGGCAAAAATGGGGTTGAAATAGGTGAAGAGGATAATCGGCGCTTGAACCTGAGGACGGACGCTTTTGACTTGCTCAAGGACGGCTTCTAGGGTGACGCCCCGTTTCAGCGCCCGGGTGGCCGCCGCTTGAATCACCGGGCCGTCCGCCAGGGGATCGGCGTAGGGAATCCCGAGTTCAATGAAATCCGCCCCCGCCTCGTCTAAAATCTGAAGCGCCTGGGCCGTGGCGGCCAAATCCGGATCGCCGGCGGTGATAAAGGGAATCAAGGCGCAGTCCCCCCGTTGCCGGAGGGTCTGGAAACAATCGCGAATGGCGCTCATGGGGCAGATGGCTGAAACAGTAAACCTAAAGCATTGTGCCACAGCGCCTAGGCCCCAAGCCCGGCTACTTGCGGGCGATGACCCAAATGGCGTGCGCCAAGCCCAAGATGTAGAAGCCAAAAATCGTTAGGAGCAGATTGATCCAAAAGTCTTTTCCCAGACCCACCTGGAGAAAAACTCCCAACGGCGGCAGAAAAATGGCGATAATAATCCGAACAAAATCACTCATGGCGGCGCTTCCTCCAAATAGGCGAGCTTTCACCCTAGGGTAGCGGTTTCCGTCTCTTAAAGGGTGTGTTGAATCAACCAGTCTTCTAGATCTTGGCTTTGGTTAAGGTCAAATAGCGCCTCGGCGAGGGCGTCCAATTGGGGAAGGGAGAGGTTTTGAATCTGAGCGATTTGAGCCGGAGAGAGGGTTCCCAATTTGCGGGTTAAGAGTCGTAGAATAACGGTCGCTTCGCCTTCTTGGCGACCCTCTTGACGACCCTCTTGGCGACCCTCTTGACGACCCTCTTGGCGACCCTCTTGGCGACCTTCTTGGCGACCTTCTTGGCGACCCTCTTGACGAGCTTCTTTGGCGATCTCTTGATAAAAGCGGGTTTCTCGGAGTCCGACAGTGGGAATGTGCAACATTTTGAGAATTTCCTGGGGGGTAAGTTGAGGGAATTTATTGGCTAATATAGCTTCGACGACATCGAGCTGGCGCAGGAAGGCGTCCCGGTCTGGGATTTGTCGCAGGAGCTTTTGGGCGAAGGGAATGGTTTCGTCTAGGTCGAGAGCCAGAAGTTTGAGTAGGGAGAGGTTGGGACTCAGAGACTCTTGGGGGATCAGGTCTTGGAGATAGAGTCTTTGAACTTTTTGCTCTAGTAGAGGTTGATAGTTTTGATCAGCGCCGAGGTAGAGGGCGGGGTTCGGCAGAATGAGTAGTCCGTACCAGGGGCGGGTAATTTCGTGGTCGTAAAGATAGAGGAAAATTTCAGCGAAGTAGCGCCCATAGAATTGGGGATCTCTCTGCATTTGGGCTTCGAGAAAGACAAGGGGATAGTCTGGGTTATCATCCAGGGGACTGAGCAGTCCGTCTAGGGAAAATTTTCTCCCCTTGACGACGGGGGCGCTCATCTGGAATTGACAGTCCGGGGGAATTTGGGGGAGGAGTTCGCTAATCAGTTGGGGGGCCCGGAGAAAGATGCGATAGAAAAGATTATCCGTTTCCATGAAAGCGCCTCCTATTCCGTTGGCTCAGGACTCACGACCGGCGCCGGGGCGTCCTCTAGGGTCGGTTCCGGGGAGGATAACGGCTCTAAACTCGCCTCTGGCTCCGGCGTCGGGGTCGCGGCGGGAGTAACCGGCAAAGGCGTTGGGGTTGAATCGACGCTAGGCGTCGGCTCAGTTTCTGGGGCCGGCTTAGGCGCTAGAGGAGTGGGTTGGACTCTTAGCTCTGTCGGGACGGGGGACGGCGCTCCGCAGGGGTTTAATCCCAAGCGGCACCGGAGTTCTTCCCGAGTTAAAGACACGAAAATCCCCGTTATCGACAGGGTTAGGGCCAATAAACTGAGAAAATGCTTCATCTCGACTGCGCGGGGTCAAATAACCCGACTATTTCCGCAACTTGGCGCTTTCCTCCAGCGCCTGGCGTAAACGAGGCCGGTCCCATTGGGCTTGGTTTAACAACAGCCAAGACTGGATTAAATCCGGCCCCTGAAGGGTTCCCATCAGCCCGGCCCGCAGGGATTTCATGACAACGCCTTTTTTGACCCCGAGGGTTTTAGTGAGTTCGTTAATTTTGCCCTTAGCGCCGTCTTCCGTCAGGGATTCTCCGGTTTGAAGCCAGTCCAAAACAGCTTCCAGAACGGCGCCGGCGCCGGGTTGACCCAGTTGGGCCAGAGCGGATTCGTCCAGTTCCATTTTTTCTCCCCAGAGGAGGCGACTTTCCCCGACCCCGTCCGTTAAGCGAGTTAGGCTCGGGCCGACTAATTCCGCCAGGACTTCTAGCCAGGGGCGCTCGACGGCGTCTACTGAATAACCCGCGCCTTGCCAATAGGGGATGAGTAAATCAGTTAATTCCCCCGGCGCTAGACGACGGAGGTACTGACTGTTGATCCAGTCCAACTTATCCCAGTCAAACTTAGCGCCGGCCTTATTGACCCGCTCTAGGCTAAAGTGTTGAGCCGCCTCCGCCAGGGTAAAAATTTCCTCCGTGGAGTCCGGCGGCGTCCAGCCCAGCAGGGTCATGTAATTGGCCAGCGCCTGGGGCAGGAAACCCAGTTGCCGAAACTCGTCGATGGAGGTGACTCCGTCCCGTTTGGAGAGTTTTTTGCCCTCCGGGTTCAAAATCAAGGGGGTGTGGGCAAAGCTAGGAATAAGAGAATCTAGGGCTTCGTAGAGGAGGATTTGTTTGGCGGTGTTAGCAATATGGTCTTCCCCGCGGATCACGTCGGTAATGCCCATCTCAATGTCGTCCACCACCACCGCCAGGTTATACAGGGGCTGACCAAAGGGTTCCTCCGGGGTCTCCGAGCGCCGAGCGACGACCATATCGCCCCCTAGGTCGCTTCCCTGCCATTCCACCAGCCCCCGCACCCGGTCTTGCCAAGTAATCCGGCGCTGGTCGTCAATCTTGAAGCGAATCACCGGTCGGCGCCCTTCGGCTTGGAAGGCGGCTTCTTGCTCCGGGGTTAAGTCCCGGTGACGGTTGTCGTAGCGCGGCGCTTGTCCCTGGGCTTTCTGGCGCTCCCGCAGGGCGTCTAGTTCCTCGGGGGAGCAGTAACACCGGTAGGCGGAACCCTGGTCTAACAGTTTTTGGATGGCTTGGCGATACTGCGCCAAACGCTGGGTCTGGAAAAAGGGCCCCTCGTCCCAGTTCAGCCCGAGCCACTGTAAGCCCGTTTGAATATTTTCCGTAAATTCCGGCCGAGACCGCTCCAGATCCGTGTCTTCGATACGAAGGATAAATTTCCCCCCGTGACGGCGGGCGTAGAGCCAATTAAAAACCGCCGTGCGGGCGGTGCCAATGTGTAGGTTGCCGGTGGGGCTGGGGGCGATGCGAACGCGGACGCTCACGCGACTTTCTCCTCAACAGAACGGGTTGGATGGGGGTGGAGGGACTTGAACCCTCACGACTGTTAAGGTCAACGGATTTTAAGTCCGCAGCGTCTACCATTCCGCCACACCCCCAATGGGTTTGATGCGCAGTTCCCCATCCTAGCACAAGGGGGCGTTAGCGCCGACGCCACCAGGCGCTGACAGCGAGGATTAAGCCGCCTAGGGGAATAATCACCCAGGAGAGCCAACCCAGCAGACTGGCCTGGAGGGGGGTTAAATTCAGGCGCCGGTTGGCGGGATCTTTGGGGCGAATGGAGAGAGGCTCCCGGTCGTCGCTGGCAAGCCATTGGACGGAGTTGAGGAAGAGGTCGCCGTTGAGTTGTTCGTTAAACCATTCGTTGCTGGCGAAGAGGCTGTTGCCGATGAGGACGAGTTTGGCGGGTTTTGGGGAGGAGAGGGGGGAGGGGGAGGGAAGGGGAGAGGGGGAGGAGTGGGGGGAAGGAGTGGGGTTAGCGAGCGGAGTCGAGCTAGCGCGTTCGAGGGCGACGGCGAGGTCGAAGGGGCCCTGTAAGTCCTGTTTGGGATCCAGGGCGGCAAGATCTTCGGTGAGTTCCCGTTTGGCCGCCATTTTTTCCGACGCTTCGAGGAGGGTGACGGCTTGGACGTTGGGGACAGGAGTGGTGGCGACGGGTCGGGAGAGGGGCAGGATGGTTAGGCCCTGGGCGAAGTCCTGGGTGATGAGATGCTCGCCGTAACGGTTCACTAACAGCGCCGCGGGGCCCAGACCCACCACGGCGCCGGCGCCGGAGAGATCTACGGCGATCCGGGGGTCAAGGCGAGCGCCCCAGGGTTTTAAAAAGGGGTCTAAGCCGGGATCGACTTCTGGGGAAACCATCACCAGAACACTGCCGCCCTGGTTGGAGTAGGTTTGCAAGCTCTGGACTTCGGCGGGAAGAAGGGGACGCTGGGGGCCGGCCACAATGACCACGTTGGTCTCCGGGGGGATGGCTCGGGTTTCCACCAGGTTGAGGGGGTTAATTTTAAAGCCTTTGTTTTCCAAGGCGCCGACGGCTTCCGAAAGCCCTTCTTTGGCGGTGGAGAGCGGCGCTTCGCCGTGACCTTGGAGGAAATAGGCCTGAAGGGGACGGTCGCGACGTAGTTTTTCGAGGGTATTGGTGAGTTTGCTCTCGGAAAGGGGTTCCCTCTGCTGGAAGTTAATCAGGGTTTGCACCTGCTGTTTCTTCTCCCCAGATTCCGCAAAGACTTCCCCCTGGGCCTTAACGCCAAATCTCTGCACTAGGGCGGGATTCTGATCCGGGTCCACAAATTCGTAGGTTAACTGCCCGTTCAGGCGCTGGTAATTTTGCAAGAGGGCCCGGTCGCCCTCGCTGGGTTGGCTATCAAAGATCCAGATTTTCACCGGCTTCTCTAATTGGGTCACCAAAGTCTGAGTCTGAGGAGACAGGGTAAATCTTTGGTTTTCCGTGAGATCGACGGTGTAGGCGTAGCGCAGAGCCAGTAGGTTCACCGCCGCCACAATTACCAGCGCCGCTAGGGTGGTGACGGTTACGTTGGCGCCGACACGGGCCGAGCGCCGGGCGCTAAAGTTAGGGCTAATCAGGATTGCCGCCAAGAGCCAGACCAGAAGGAGAGCGAGGCCCGCGCCCAAAATTCCTTGGTATAACAGGGGCCACTGACCCGTCGCTAAACCGGCGCCGAGACCGGCCACCAAGAGCGCCAAACCCGGAAGGTATAGGTGTTTAAGGTATCGCCAGGCAAAATCTGGGGAAAATCGAGCCATAGTGTGGGGACAGGGGAATGATCCAGATGGGCATTATTTTAGGGCTGGGGGTTCCATTGTCAAAATGTCTGGCTCGATCAAGGATGCGTTTGAGCTAGCACTCCAAGAGGGCGCGGTGTTTTATGACTGCAAACAGTGAACTTTCCGTGAAAATTCCCCTCCCCTGGAGGGGTGGCAGGCGTAGCCTGACGGGGCGGTCAAAGCTTTGGGATGGGGGCAAGATTCATAAACCATTTGCGATGACTATATAACAGGCCTAAGTGAATCATGAACAGGGTTCGATTCACGCTCCCCTTTCCAAGGGGGGTTGGGGGGATAATCCTTTGATTGTGTTCACCACCATTTTCCTTACCGCTCTGTAACTCGCTTCCCCTTGATTCTAGTAAAGTCAAGTTGTCGTATTTTAAACAGTCTCTAAACCCCTTTTCCTCTCTCCACTCTATAAAACAATGACTCCATCCCTACCCCAAGAACTTGTCCAGCGCCTTGACCAATTACGGAGCTTAAGCGAGGTCTCCATTCAAGACGCTTGGTTTATCCGCCAAGGGGAAACCTTAATTCCGGCGGCGCCGAATGAAAAGGGGTATTTAGTGTGGGAGAAGGGGCGCCGTCCGGCGGAGTTCATCCAAGAGATTACCCCGCCAGAACTGCTAAACGCTTACCCAACCCAGGGATCAATGCTCCGGTTAGCCTTAACTTGGTGGGCGGAGGCGGCGGAAATTTATGTCAATGGGGAATTTGTTCAGGGCGGAGATTTATTTGACTCGAAAACTCGAATTTTACTGACTCCTAACGTTCAAATTGGTCAACGTTTTAGCGTCGCTTTAAAGCTGATTAGTCCCGGTCATGATATCGGCGGTTTAATGGAGTCCCGCTTAATTTTTGAAAAACCGGAGCCGGAGTTAGAGCCAAGTTTTGTCGCCGACGAGTTGACGGTTTTGTCCCAGTATTTAGCCCAGTCAGCGCCGGAGCAGTTAGAGGCTTTAACCGCGGGTTTAGCGGAGTTACCCTGGGATAAATTGGGAGAAAATAACGTCTTTGATCAGGCGCTGAGCGCCCTGCGGGAGCGCCTAAAACCGCTAGCCCAAGACCTGAAACGGCGCTCTTTTCACCTTCTTGGTCACGCCCATTTAGATCTGGCTTGGCTCTGGCCCCTAAGGGAAACCTGGGAAGCGGCGGAGCGAACTTTCCGTTCTGTTTTATCCCTACAAGAAGAGTTTCCCGACCTGATCTTTGGTCATACCAGCCCGGCGCTCTACGAGTGGATGGAAATCAACCGACCAGAGCTTTTTGAGAAAATTAAAACCGCTGTTCAGAACCGGCGCTGGGAACTCCTAGGAGGAATGTGGGTAGAGCCGGACGTCAATTTACCCGGCGCCGAATCTCTGGTTCGACAATTGCTTTACGGGCAACGCTATTTCCTCAGTCGTTTTGGCCAACTGGCTAAAGTCGCTTGGCTTCCCGATAGTTTTGGCTTTTGTCAACAGTTGCCCCAGTTGTTTAAACAAGCGGGTATCGAAGTTTTTTTTACCGGCAAATTACACTGGAACGATACCAATCAATTTCCCCACGGTATTTTTAACTGGCAAGCGCCGGACGGAACCGAGTGTTTAACCCTAATGTCGCCCCCTAACTTGGCGGGAGTCATGGATACCCAACCGAAACCCATGGCGGACTACGGCCGCTTTTGGGAAGCGCAAACCGGGTTAACGGCGATGCTCTGGTTACCCGGCGTGGGGGATCACGGCGGCGGCCCCAGTCGGGATATGTGGCGGGTGAAACGGCGCTGGCAGAACTCCCCTTTTTTCCCGCAAATTAAAACCAGTCGGGCGGAGGATTATGTGCGACAGTTACAAACCGAGGCGGGGGACAAGTTAGATAATCTACCGGTTTGGACGGAAGACCTCTACCTCGAACTCCATCGCGGTTGTTACACCGCCCATGGGGATCAAAAACAATATAATCGCCGGAGCGAGTATTTACTTTATGAAGCGGAATTGTGGTCGAGTTTCGCCGTCTGGTTTACCGGCGCCGCCTACCCTCGACAGGCGCTAGAAAACGCCTGGAAAAAAGTCTTACTGAATCAATTCCACGATATTCTCCCCGGCACCTCCATCCCGGAAGTTTTTGAGGACGCTAACGCCGATTGGAGTCAAGTTTTGCAGACAGGAGAAGCGTTAGTTAACCAAGCCTTAGAAGCCCTGAGTTCTCGGATTCAATTTCCGGCGCCGTCCCGGTCTCAAGCTCGACCGTTTGTCGTCTTTAATAGCCTCAATCAAACCCGCTCGGAAGTTGTCGCTATTCCTTATCTCGCTCAGGTTTTCGATCTGGAGGGCAATTCCTTAACAACCCAATTTACCCCGGCGGGAGAAACTCTCTTTCGGTGCGAAAATATTCCGGCGCTGGGCTATGGGAATTACTGGCTCTTAGCCGATAGCGCCGACTGGTCAACCCGACTCAATTCCTTTGCGCCGATTTTAGATAATGGCCTTTTAAAAGTTACCCTCGACGCCGCTACGGGAGAAATCGCCAGTTTATACGACTACCGACACCGGCGCGACGTTTTCGACGGGAACGGCAACCAACTGCAATTTTTCCGGGATCAAGGGCAATATTGGGACGCCTGGAATATCGACCCCGACTATGAAAATTATCCCCTCGAAAGCGCCGAGTTAATCGCGATTAAGGTCTTAGAAAACGGCCCTTTGCGCTGGCGCCTACGGGTGGAGAAAAACTTCCGCGATTCCCGCTTTCAACAGGACTATGTTTTAGAAGTCCAATCCCCCCTGCTGAAGATTATTAACCGAGTCCGCTGGCAAGAGCGCCAAGTTTTAGTCAAAGTCGCCTTTCCCCTCAGTTTTAGCGCGGATACCTTTACCGCCGAAACTCCCGGCGCTGTCCGCGTCCGTCCCACCCGCCCCCAAACCCCTCAGGAAAAAGCGCAATGGGAAATCCCTCACCGGCAGTGGCTCGATTTAAGCAACCCGGATTTAAATTACGGCGTTAGTCTGCTGAACGACTGCAAATACGGCGCCGACGCCGGCCCTAACCGGTTGCGCCTGAGCCTCCTGCGGGGGAGTCTGTGGCCCGATCCCCAAGCGGATTGGGGCGACTGCGAGTTTACCTACGCCCTCCTGCCCCACGGGGGGGATTGGCGCGGCGCCGTTCCCGTCGGGAATCAGTTAAACTGTCCCCTCCGGGTTTATTTTCCCGCTACCCTTAACCCCGACGGCGCTTTACCGCCTCGCCAAAGTCTGCTCGCTTTGAATAACGAATCCCTCGGTTTACTGGCGCTGAAACCCCTAGAAGACGATTCTCAAGCTTGGGTGATTCGGGTCAATGATCCGTTGGGACAACAGAGCGAATTAAACCCCCAAGCGCCGGTTCCGTTGCGAGTCGAGCGCCGACTGGATCTCCTAGAACGGCCCCTAGACTCTGTTTCTGACCGGGTTAATCCTTGGGAAATCGCCACTTTTCAAGTCCGCTTGGGGAAAAAGCCGCCCGCGTTGCCGACGGTTTGAGAGCCGTCCGGGGAGTCGGCGCCGTCTTGTTATACTGGGATTTCTCTCCCCCGTTTTCCCGCCGTTGTCACCCTTTCTTCCCCTCTCCCTGCTTGTGTTTTTAGCCCTCGGCGCTTGTCAGCCGCCGGACCCCTTGGTTAAGCCCAGCCCAAATAGTAGTCCCGAGCTAAAGAGTCAACTAACCCTGACTAACGCCACCCTAGAGCAGGCCAACGCCCAGGGACAACCCCTCTGGAAAATTCAGGTGCAGTCGGCTCAGTACACCCCTGACCGCAAACGAGCACAACTGAAAACTATCCGGGGCGACCTCTACCAAGACGGGAAAGTCGTGCTGAAGGTCAAGGCCGACCGGGGGGAAATCCGGGACAACGGCGCCGAAATTATCCTGAGCCAAAACATTGTCGCCCTCGATCCCCGCAATCAAGCGGTTCTCTATAGTCAAGAGGTGGTCTGGCGACCCCAGGCGGGAACCCTAACGGCCCGGAAGGATTTTCGGGGGGAGCATCCCGAATTGGTTGTGACCGCGGCGGAGGGGCGCTATGAAACGGCGCCGCAGTTTCTCCACTTAACGGGGCAAGTCCGGGCCGACGCCGCCGAGAAAAAACTCCGACTGACCAGCGAAGCCCTGCGCTGGGAAATTCCCAACCATCTCCTCGTCGGCGCTCAACCGCTGAAACTGGTTCGCTACAGCGGCGCCAGGGAAATTACCGACCAAATCGAGGCGCCCCAGGCCCAGGTGAATTTAAAAAGCCGACAGGTCTTGTTGCCCAATCCCAACCAATTTAAATCCCTCCAACCGCCCCTACAAATTACGGCCCAGAATTTAACCTGGTTTTACGACGAAAAAGAGCGCCGTTTAGAAACCTTTTCTCCTCTGACCATCTTCGACTACGAGGAAGACATCACCATCACCGGCAATCAAGGTCGTGTGGATTTCGCTCAAAATCAAGTCTGGCTGACAGGCTCAACCCAGGCGCTGAGCGCTCGGAATCAATCCCGTTTATTTGCCGATGTCTTGATGTGGAATATCCCCGACCGCGCCCTCGACGCCTCCGGCAACATCCTCTACGAGCAGGAGCGGGGGGTCAAATTTAACCTCACCGGCGATTGGGCCCGGGGTTCCCTGACGGATAATACCGTGGTGGTGACGGGTCAAAAAAGCGAGCGAGTCGTCACGGAAATTTATCCTTCTCCCTCGCCCTAGCTAGGCTCAATCCGTTATGGCCGTTTTACTGCTGATCAATACCGACGACACCTTTACCCAAAAAGCCAGCCAGGATCTCCGGGACGCCGGTTACCTGCTCCATTTTGTCCCCCGTCTAGAGCAGGTGCGGGGCGCCATCGCCGAATTTCAGCCCGTCCTCCTGATTTGGGACCGGGGCCGCACCGGCGCCGCCGGGGCGAAGCTCTGCCAGAAGTTGCGGGCGGAAGGCTACCGCCAGACCGTCGTCATGGTGCTGGAACAGGACACCGTGGCGGAGCGGGCCGCCTGCCTGGAAGCCGGCGCCGACGATTATGTCCTCAAACCCTACCAACCGGAATCCTTTCTCCAGCGCCTTAAGTTTTATTTGCAACTCCAAACGCCGCCCAACGCCAAGGATAGCCTCCAGTTCGGGCCCCTAGTCTTAAACCTGCCCACCCGCAGTCTCCGGTGCGGGGGAGACCCGGTGGAATTAACGGTAAAGGAGTTTGAACTTCTGCGCTATTTGATGTCCCAACCCGGCGAAGTGGTCAGTCGGGAGCGGATTTTGGAAAATGTCTGGGGCGAAAATTTTCAGGGGGAATCCAATATCATCGAGGTCTATATTCGTTATCTGCGCCTCAAGTTGGAGCAAAAGGGCGCTCGGCGCTTGATCCACACCGTCCGCGGCGCCGGTTATATCCTCAAGGAGGGTTAGGGGTTTTTGTCATCAAGAGTTGAGAAACATTTCGGCGCCTTGGCCGCTTTTGAGCAATCTTCTTTAGGATAAAACCAACTTAAGATCCCGTCAGGAGTCTGCCATGTCAGCGCAAACCGCTTCGACCTTACCCAGAGTGGTGATTATCGGCGGAGGCTTTGGAGGACTCTACACCGCCCAGGACCTCAAACAAGCGCCCCTGCAAATCACCCTGATTGATAAACGCAATTTTCACCTCTTTCAACCGCTCCTCTACCAGGTGGCTACCGGTAGTCTCTCTCCGGCGGATATTTCCTCGCCCCTGCGCATGGTTCTGCGGGGTCATAAAAATACGCAAGTCTTAATGGACGAGGCGTTGGATATTGATCCCGTCCGGCGACAGGTGATTCTCCGAGATCATGAACCGGTGGAGTACGACGCTCTGATTGTGGCCACCGGCGCCAGTCACCATTATTTCGGCAACGAACAGTGGCGCTCCCTAGCGCCGGGCTTGAAAACCATTGAAGACGCCCTGGAAATCCGGCGCCGGGTTTTCTTGGCCTTCGAGTCGGCGGAAAAAGAAACCGATCCCCAAAAACAACAGGCTTGGCTCACCTTCGTCATTGTCGGCGCCGGCCCCACCGGAGTAGAGTTGGCCGGCTCCATCGCCGAGATCGCCCACAGCGCCCTCCGGGGCAATTTCCGTCGCATCGACACCCGGCAAGCCAAAATTTTGCTGGTGGAAGGGCTAGACCGGGTTCTGCCGCCCTACAGCCCGGCGCTGTCGGCTCGGGCCGAGCGAGATCTCACCCATTTGGGGGTGACGGTGCAGACCCAAAGCCTGGTGACCCAGATTACCCCGGAATCCGTCGCCCTCCGTCAGGGGGAAAAAGAACAAATTATCCCCGCCCGCACGGTGCTCTGGGCCGCGGGGGTCAAAGCTTCCGAGTTGGGGCAAGTTTTAGCTCAACGGGCCGGCGCCGAACTAGACCGGGCGGGACGGATTATTGTCCGGGAAGATTTAACCATCCCCGGCTATGACAATATTTTTGTCCTTGGAGATCTGGCCCACTTTGCCCACCACGGGGAAGCGCCGTTACCCGGCGTGGCGCCGGTGGCCATGCAGGAAGCGGCCTATCTGGCCAAACACCTCCCCCGGCGCTTGGCGGGACAAGCCATTCCCCCCTTCCGCTACGTTGACTACGGCAGTCTGGCGGTGATTGGTCAAAATAAAGCGGTGGTGGATTTTGGCTTTGCGCAATTTACGGGTCTCATCGCCTGGATGATTTGGGTCTGGGCCCACATTTACTACTTAATTGAATTTGACAACAAATTAATCGTTATGGTGCAGTGGGGCTGGAACTACTTCACTCGGGGTCGGGGCGCCCGCTTGATTACCGGGGAAGGACCGATCAGTTCCGGCCAATCTGAAGAGAAGGCGGAACCCGCCCCGGCGCTGTCCCGTTAATCCGGCCAAGGGGATTCGCGCTCAGCGGGTCTCCTTTGTGTCTAGTCTTGTCCGGTAAACTGAAGAAGACCCAGTATTTTACCAGAGATAATCACCATGGCCGCCACGACCACCGATGATGTTTGGCGTTTACTCGGAGAACTGATCGAAGCTCAGAAGGAAACTGAGCGCCAACTCCAAGAACAGCGAGCAGAAGCCGATCGCCGTTTTCAGGAGACCCAGAGCCTAGTTAAACAGGTCAGCAAGGAAGTCGGGAAACTCAGCAACCGGCTGGGAGAATTTGTAGAGTGGCAGGTGAGACCGGCGGCGGTGCGGTTATTTCGGGAACGGGGCATCGAAGTTCACGAACTTTATCCGAACGTCTCCGTTAAACGGGACAATGGGGGCTTGGAAATTGATTTGTTAGTGGTCAATGAGACTGAGGCGGTTTTGATCGAAGTTAAAAGTAAGCTGACCCAACGGGACGTGGACGAGCATCTCAAACGACTGGAAAAATTTAAACGCTTTATGCCCCGCTATCGGGACGTCAACGCCCTCGGCGCCGTGGGGGGAATGATTGTTTCCAACGAAGTGGCGGAATACGCCTACGGTCAAGGGCTATTTGTTCTCGCTCAATCTGGGGACGGAGTCGTGATTTTAAACGAGGCCGCCTTTCAGCCCCGGCGCTGGTAGTCTGGGATCGTCAATGTTTTCTTCCTTAACATGAGCGCCCTAGCCGATCCCAGTCCCGACCTCAACCGGCGCTGGCAGGAGAGTATCCACCGCGAGCGCCGCAGTCGTAATTTGGCCTTTGACTACGCTCTGGGGCTAACTCTGATTCCCCTCCTTCCTTTCCAGGGCTACTACACGCCCCGGCTGATTCTCGTTTTACTGCTGTTAGCGAAAATGCTCTGGGATATTGGACGGATTTGGGACTTTACCAAAGGGCAAGACCCCCTTGCCATCGCCGGCAATCTCCTCGGTGCTTTCGGCGCCGTGGCCACCGGCTTTTTAGTCTGGCTGATTTTTCTCGGCTTAGGACTTTGGCTTCCCGGTCTCGGCAGTTTTAACGGCGCCGCCGGCCTGTTTACCCTAACCTGGATGCTAGGGCAGGCTACAAATCAGTTCTACGCCAACGGCTATCGTAAAGCGAGGGAAACGCGATGAAATTTCGGCGCCGACAGGTGTTGCTCGGGGGCGTGGCCCTAGGGTCGGGGTTAACCCTGACCCAAAATTATCAAGCCAACCGGCGCCAACGGGAATTGCAGGCGCTGGCTCGCGAACAGTTAGCCCAAACGGATCAGGCGGGGTTATTGAAAGCCACCTTCGAGGCGGACGCGCAAAAAATTTACCGGGGTCAGGCCATCATGGACGGTCTCAAACTCCCGCCGCCCCAAATTCCCTACGACCGGGAAATTTCCCGCCTGCTGATTGCCTGTAGCAAGATTGCCACCCAGCAGTACCTGACGGGGAAAACCCTACCGGACTACGACGGCGCCATCCGGGATTTGCCGGCCTTTACCCCGGAGTTAAAGGAATTTCAACAAATCGCCTCCTTTCGGGGCCGGGAAGCTAAAAGCACGGAAAAGGTGGAGGTCAATCTGCCCGAGACAGAAACCGGCGATCCCCTAGACGACTCCGTGGGAGAGGCCGAAAACGAAGTTCGCCAAACCCTGCAAAAGGTAGTCAAACTGACCCAAGAAATTCCCGTTTATCTAGGCTTTGTCCTCGCCTCCCCCCGAATGAACCTCATTGTCTTTCGGGGCACCCAAACCACGATCGAATGGCTCAATAACCTCTACGCCCGCCAAATTCCTTTCACTGACCGCCAATCCGGGCAGTATTTCGGCAAAATTCACGAAGGCTTTATTAATAACTATTTACGCATTGTTGAGCCGATTCCCAAGGACGTCGCCGGACAACTAGATCCCGCTCTTCCCTGTTACGTCACCGGCCATAGCCTCGGCGCCGCCCTGGCGGTTCTCTGCGCCCTAGATTTGGCGGTTAACCTCCCGGATTTGGCGCCGCGAATTCAACTCTATAGCTACGCCTGTCCCCGGGTCGGCGACCCCACCTTCGCCCGCCTCCACGCCCAACGGGTTCCCAACAGTTACCGGGTGGTTAATCTCGCGGACGCTGTTCCCCTTTTGCCCCCCACCGAAGGCTTGGGAACCTATGTCCACGTCGGTCAGGTCTGGTCTTTTCTCTCTCAGCAAAACGACTTTTTGCCCAACCACGTGGTGGACACTTATCAAGCCGCCGTCCAGCGCCGGGTAGAAACGGATCAGACCCGTAGTTTTCCCGTCTCCGGCCTCGGTTAACCCCTAACCCCCAATCCCTATTCCCCAACCCCCAATCCCTGTATAGTTAAGCCTAATTCCGTTCGCCCCCTCCCCCTATGGCCGAGTTCAACACCGGACTACCCAGCACCCGCCAGCTTCAAAATTTCGTTAAATCCAAAAACCCGGTGGAAATTAAACTGGTGACTAATGATTTATTAGTGGGTACAATTCTGTGGCAGGACTCACAATGCGTCTGTCTCGCCCCGGAACCCAACGCCTCTATTCTCGTTTGGCGTCAGGCCATCGCTTACCTAAAAGCCAAACCGTAACTGAAAACTTTCCCTTGTTCCCCTCCCCCCGCCTTTGATGAGTATCCAAACCATTGTCTCCCAAGCCCTGCAAGACGGTTATCTCACCCCGGCCATGGAAAGCGAGGTCGGGCGTATCTGCGAGAGCGCCGCGGAATTATCCATCGAAGAGTATATGGCGCTAGACCGCTTGATGAGTTGTCTTCTCAGCGGCGAAGTGGCGGCCATGCCCCACAAGCAATTCATCAACGTCATGGAAGATTTGGTGGTGACCGAAGTGATAGCTCGGGTGGCGGAAATTAGCAAGGATCGAACCGAAGAGTTGGATATCTCCGATGTCGCGGCCTACGCTCTGAACCGTCTGCCGCCCCTCTACGCCACCAGCGAGGAAGGCGCTAACTACCAACGGGACAAGGCTCAACAGGAGCTTCGGGAGTTGATTGTCAAACAGGTGGAAGCGGGCGTGGCCCAGTATTTAAATCGCCCGGAAATTCCCGACCGCAACCCCCTGGATAAACCCGCTCGCAAAGACACCCTCAGCCAATTGAGCGAACTCCTGCAAAGCTACGGCACCACCTTTGGCAGTTAGAGGTTATTTAAAAAGGATCAGAACTCCAGTTCTACTCTCCTAACCCCCCTTGGAAAGCTACCGTGTATACACAAGTCTTTGGTTTTGCCATTAACCTTATCTCGCCCCCTAAATCCCCCAATTCTGGGGGACTTTGAACTCAGAAAGGCTCCGAACTCCCCCCAATTTTGGGGGGCTGGGGGGGCAAAACGAGGCTGATGGGTAGATCTGTGTACACCGTGGCCTTGGAAAGGGGGGAATGGCTTTCAACGTCCCCCTTACAAAGGGGGATTTAGGGGGATTAAGGCAGAGAGTTGGGAATTTGACCCACATCCTTGCGCCTCAGACTTGAAAGCGCCGTCGGCCCCTCGTGGTAGGATAGAGGCTAAACTTTTGCCGAATTAAACCGCTCTATTAGATAAGGAACTCAAACAATGGCCCTAACAGTATTACTCGCTAAATTACCCGAAGCCTATCAAATTTTTGATCCTTTAGTGGATGTTCTACCTGTCATCCCTCTCCTCTTTTTGGCGCTGGCCTTTGTGTGGCAAGCGGCGGTGGGGTTTAAATAAGCGCCGGTCTAGGTTTCGCCAGTTTCTCGAAACGCTTCTCAATCCCCCTTAATTCCAGGGGGATTTTTATTGAAGGGTTAGCTTAAACCCAGTCCGATTCCCGGCGCCGGAGCGTAAGATGGTCAATAACGATCCCACTCTCCAGGCGCCGCCATGCAGGATTCCAGTTCGGGGCAAACCCTTGGCCAATGGGGGCAAATCGCCCTGACCCAACATTGGCGGAAAATCCAAAAATACGACCGCAAGGTGCTCAAGGATCAAGACCCGGAAGACCTGCACCAACTACGGGTGGGACTGCGGCGCCTGCGCACGGCGCTGGTCGGCTTTGCCCCGGCGCTGGTCTTGCCGCCTGGAGTAACGGAGCGCCGAGTGGGGAAAATGGCCCGGATTCTCGGGGTTCTGCGGGATAATGACGTGCTCCGGGAGATTTTGCTGAGTTTGGGGGCGTTGCCGGAGGCCGAGCAAAAGTATTTGGACGCTTTGCTGGACTATCTAGCCCAGAAACGTCAGCAGGCTTTCAAATCCGTTAAAAAACTCCTGACCCAGGGAGACTACGAAAGTTTTCAAGAGGAATTTAACGGCTGGCTAACGGCGCCGGGTCTGACGGTTTTAGCGGACTATCCCATGACCGAAGTCTTGCCGGACTTATTACTGCCTCTGCTGGTGGAGTTTTTCCTCCACCCCGGTTGGCTGGTTTTACGGGAGACGAATCCCCATTGGACTGCCGACGGGACGGAACTAAGCGCCGAGTCCCTGGAAACCCGTCTCGAACCCTGGGAAAAAACCCTCCACGACCTCCGTAAAGCCGCCAAAAAAGTCCGCTACCAACTGGATCTCTTTACACCCTGCTACGGCGCCGAGTATGGGGAGTTGATCGAACGTCTCAAGAGCGTTCAAGACAGTTTGGGAGACCTGCAAGATTATTTTGTGCTGGGGCAATTGCTGAAAAAACGCCTGGCGGTGGATCTCGCCCGTCAAGCGCCGGAATTCAGCGCCCGATTATCGGCCAAGCGCCTAGACGCTTGGCGGCGCTGGCAACTCCAACAGGCTTATTTCCTCGATCCCCACCACCGGCGCCACTGTCGATTGTTGGCGCTTTCTCCCCTCTAATCCGCCTTCCGCTCGCGCTAGATGGAGCTTAAACGCGAGTTTTGTCGATTGTGTAACGGCTTTAAAGCCCTTGAAGTCTGACGGGGGGGAGCGCCTGGCTGAAGTCGGCGCTTTGATGAAGGGCGCAAGTCAAACGGGTTTGGGTCTAGCTTTTTGTAAAATTGCGACGGAAGCCGACGGGGAAAAAATTATGGTGGCGGATCATCAACCCCAAGAAATAACCTGAGAGTTTATGTTTAGCTATTAGCCCAGATTTCTTTCCCCCTCCAGTTGCTCTAACACGGAAGATTCCGTGGAATAGACCAAGCTTTCCGGGGTAATCGTCTCCCTCCGCTCTAGGCCGCGGGCGAAGTCGAGTTTATGGCGTAGCGCCGAGGATGGGTTTAGCAAGCGCTCCGCCTGGGCCTCCCGAGACTGATTACGTTGACGGATATTTTGATTTAAGCGTTGCAAGACGAGGTAGCGCCCGAGGGGAATGGCGAGAAAACCGACGCCGTAGGCCAACAGGAAGGGGTAAAGCCAAGCGATCCAGTTAATGATCTCCAAACCCGTATCGTAGGCGAGCAAATGACCCAAAATCAGCGCCAGAATCAGATTAACCCCGCCGAGAAACACAGCGCCGATAATTTGCCCCGGACTGGCGGCGCTGAAGCGCCAAGGCGTTTCCTGAAGCGAGGGGGGAATCAGACTTCTTTTGCGCTCCTGGGCGGCGCTTTGCAAATCCGGGAAAGTGTAAACCATTTCTCCCCGCTCCGAGACCTGGGGGTAGCCGTTGAAGCGAGCTAACACAGGCAACAGATAATCTTCGGTCTCTAGGCTCTGGGGGGAAACCGCGTCTAAATAGGGCAAAATCTGCTCCCCCGCCACCGCGCCGCCCCGGTTGCGAAGAACGGCGCCGATTAACCGCCAGCGTTTTTCTTCCAGACGGTAGTTGGGATCGCCATCCCCAAAGAGGAAGGAAAAGACCGCTTCCAAAAAATTAAGCTCCCGGCGCCGGCCTTGGCTCTTGGCTTCTTGACGGTTATAAACGGCGCCGGGGTCGAAAATCCAGAAAATATCCGTCGGCAAAAAGAAAAAATCCCAGCCCCGGTCGTCGCCGCCGCCGCCGTCTCCTTCCTTACTGCTAAGGGCCACCAGAATAGCGATAATGGCCGCCAGCATCAGCAGAATCGAGAGAATCAGAACAACGCCAAAGGAAAGACGAATTAGGTAAAAAACAACTCGCCAGACCCGTCCCCAAAAAGCCCGCCACCGTAAGCGCCAATATTTTTGACTGAGAAGCGTCCGAAAATGGGGGGGAAAAAGAAAGACCATCTCCCCGGATTCGGCCACCTGTAGATGCCCCCCGGCGTCCGCGGCAAGGGTTAATAAACCCTGTTGGGTCCGGTTCAGTTCCCAACCCGTCTGGGCGGCCACCTCTCCGACGGTCGCTCGATAGTCTAACTGCTCGATGGCTTGCAGAAGCGCCGGGGGAAAGGAATCGGTCATAGTTAACAGCCAAAAGAAGGGGGAGCGCCGCCTCCCATGTTATCCCAGTCCTAAAATGATCCTTAAACCCGCCGACCCCGTCCTATGCTCTCTCAATTCCACTACGTCCTCCGCTCCCGCCGCGACGGTCAATACCTGACGGCCCGAGTAACGGAGGAGAAGACCTATTTGCTCCTCTTCAAAACCGACTACGACGCCCTGGGCTACGTCAACGCCCAAGTTCCCGACGCCGGGAGGAATTTCGCCGCGGAGGCCGTCGGCGCCGGGCAATTGAAGGGGCTGTTGCAACGCTGGTCTTTCCACGGCGTCGGCGTGGTGGAGGATATCCTCGAACCCCGCGTTGAGTTTTTACGTTTAGACTAGGGCGTTCCCCGGTTAGGGGGGAAAGGAACCGGAAATGATAAAATAAGACCCTGTTTAAATTGGGCGACAGACCCTAGGCGCGTTAAACGCCTAGCCAAAGAACCCCAAATCATAGATTCCCTCCGCGGTCCTATTCCGCTTCCCGAGCGCCACCCCCCTTGTTTTTTGGATGAGTCCCGCTGTTTTCATGTCTGATTCCCCCGCGTCCTTGACCCCGGAGGCCCTTGATCCTCTGATCCTCAAGACTTTGCCGGACTTTCCTTTGTCGGGTCAGCGTTGCGTGAATCGGATTCAACAGCGCCTAGATTTATTGTTATTGGCTATTGAAGCCCTAGACGTGGGAGCGGCGGAGCAATTTTTGGAGTTGGCGCGACAACTGGGATTGCAAGGGATTATCCGTCATCGGATCGATCTCTGGCGCCTGCGTTGCGCTAATCCCTGGCGGCGCTCTTACACTCGAACCCCCCTCACGCTACCCCAGGCCAAAACGCTGTTATTTCTGGGCCACTACCGGGCTAAGCAATTAACCGTGCCCATTCGCCAACTCCTCTTGGCGGAGCAACAGATGCGGGAAAAGAACCTGCCGGTGAGCGCCAATTTTTTGCTCTCCAACTACCTAGAACAATTCCAGAGCCATTTCCAGAGCCGTATGAATCCCCGCCGGGCTAAGGTTTCGGTCTATCTGGCCTCGGAGGAGGATCTTCACAATTTCGCCCTGGTTTTGCTCAAACAACTACTTTTTTGCGCCGGCGCCGCGGGATTACAGCGGTTTTGGGTTAGTTTATTTGACGGAGAAGTACTATGAATATTCGCCGCCACTATAGTTTACCCAACTGCGCTCTGACCCTGGAGGGCCTCAGCGACGGGAGCGATCCCCTGGCGCTCAATCCGCCTCTGACCATCCTAGTCAACGCCCAATGTCAATTCATGGGACTAACCCCGGTTCTCCAGGGGGGACGGGAGTTTATCGAGAAACTGACCCAAGCCGTCAGCCTCTACGCTCAGCAATTCCTCAGCGGCGTGGCGGCCCCCCTCCCGGAGCCGACCCCAGAGGGGGAGCGGGTGGAACTGACGGCCCTGCCGGACGGCGCCCATCATCGTCTGACTTGGTATCCCGACCCGACGCTCCATCAAGCGCCGACGGTTTTAGAGTTGACCACCATCCAACTCTTTGATCTAGTGGAGGCGCTGGATCAATTTATCGCCGACCCCCTCGCTCTGCCGGACTTTGCCCTCAAATTACAACCGGTTTCCCGGCGCTATCGGCAGGCGGAGGAACCCCTGACTCAGCGGGCCGTGCCCTTGGGTTTAGGGGTGGTCGGTTTGGCGCTCAGCGCCGCCCTGCTCTACTGGCTCCCCATCCCGGAGGTGAGCAAACCCGACGTCAATCCTCAACCCAGTCCGACTCCCGTCCTTCCCGCCCCTTAAGGAACAGTTATCAGATATCAGTAAACAGTTATCAGGGAAGCGAATGGGCAATATCCTACTCCCTAATTCCCCCCGACCGTTGACAGCGAGCGCCCCGCCTAGGTATGATGGTCTTTTGTCAACGATTTTCCTAAGCACTAGGCGTTTGTAAATAATCTCCTAGCCCCTTACCCATGCCCACCATTCAACAGTTAATTCGGAGCGAGCGCTCAAAAGTTCAGAAGAAAACCAAATCTCCCGCCCTCAAGCAATGCCCCCAGCGCCGGGGGGTCTGCACCCGCGTTTACACCACCACGCCCAAGAAACCCAACTCGGCTCTACGGAAGGTGGCCCGGGTGCGGTTAACCTCCGGTTTTGAGGTGACGGCCTATATTCCCGGCATCGGCCACAACTTGCAGGAGCACTCCGTCGTTCTGATCCGCGGCGGTCGGGTCAAGGATCTGCCGGGGGTGCGTTACCATATTGTCCGGGGCACTCTGGACGCCACTGGGGTCAAAGACCGCAAGCAGGGGCGCTCTAAGTACGGCACCAAGCGAGAAAAAGCCAAGAAATAAGTTTGCGAGCGGGATTTTCAACGTTGCGCCTGGAAAATCTTGACTCCTTCTATGCTGAAAATTCTTAACTAATTCCTCAACGCCCGGCGCCCCCGGCTAACCCACCTAGGGGCAAGCGACTGTCAAAGTCACGGCGTTTTACTGTTTTTTTATTCCATCTCTTTTTTAGTCCTATGTCTCGTCGCGGCAACGTCAAAAAGCGCCCTGTTCCCCCCGATCCCGTTTACAACAGCACCCTGATTAGCATGACCATCCGTCGGGTGATGAAGAGCGGCAAAAAATCCCTCGCCTCCCGTCTGGTTTACGACGCCCTGAAAACGGTGGGAGAAAAAACCGGCAACGAACCCCTGGAGGTGTTTGAGCGGGCCATTAAAAATCTGACCCCCCTCGTGGAAGTGAAAGCCCGTCGGGTCGGCGGCGCCACCTATCAGGTGCCCATGGAAGTCCGTCCCTCCCGGGGCACGGCGCTGGCTCTGCGTTGGTTGGTGCACTACTCCCGACAACGGGGCGGTCGCACCATGGCTAGCAAATTAGCCAACGAAATTATGGACGCCTCCAACGAAACCGGCGCCGCCGTTAAAAAGCGGGAAGAAACCCACCGGATGGCGGAAGCAAATAAGGCCTTTGCCCACTATCGATACTAACTATTATCGGTATCAAGGTGTTTGGGGGCGGTTATCCGCCTCCCCCCGCCGCTTCCGCCTTTGACACCCAAGCCGATAAGATTGTAAAAGAGTGTCGTCACATTTCTTTCGTTTACCGTTATACCTTTTTAGTTTTAAATCCTTTTCTCATTAAATTCTGGGCAGAGCAAACGATCCGGAGGTCGCTGTGGCAAGAACTATTCCCCTAGAGCGAATACGCAATATCGGCATTGCCGCCCACATTGACGCGGGCAAAACCACCACGACCGAACGTATTTTGTTTTATTCCGGCGTGGTGCACAAAATCGGCGAAGTCCACGAAGGCACCGCCGTCACCGATTGGATGGAGCAAGAACGGGAGCGGGGCATCACCATCACCGCTGCGGCCATTAGCACCAATTGGCAGGATTGTCGGGTCAATATTATCGATACTCCGGGTCACGTGGATTTCACCATTGAGGTGGAGCGCTCCATGCGGGTGTTGGACGGGGTGATCGCTGTCTTCTGTTCCGTGGGGGGCGTTCAACCCCAATCGGAAACGGTTTGGCGTCAGGCGGATCGCTATCAAGTGCCCCGCATCGCCTTTGTCAACAAAATGGACCGCACCGGCGCTAATTTCTTCAAGGTCTGCGGGCAGTTGCGGGAGCGCCTCCGGGCCAACGCCGTTCCCATTCAGATTCCCATCGGCGCCGAAGGGGACTTTAGGGGCATTGTGGATTTAGTGGCCCTCAAAGCCTACCGCTACAACAACGATTTGGGCACGGACATTGAAACCGTGGCTATTCCCGCGGAATTGGCGGAACAGGTCGAGGCGTACCGCGTCCAACTGCTGGAAGCCATCGCCGAAAGCGACGACGCCCTGATGGAAAAATACCTGGAGGGGGAGGAATTAACCCTAGAAGAAATTAAACAGGGATTACGGAAAGCCACCATTCAGGGGGGCCTAGTGCCGGTGCTCTGCGGGTCGGCCTTCAAAAATAAAGGCGTACAGTTGTTGCTCGACGCCGTTATTGACTATCTGCCTTCTCCCCTAGAGGTGAAAGCCATCGAAGGGATTGTTCCCAGCGGCGAAACGGAGACTCGCCCCGCAGACGACGAAGCGCCCTTGGCGGCCCTTGCCTTTAAAGTCATGGCCGATCCCTACGGGCGCCTGACCTTCGTGCGGGTTTACTCCGGCGTTTTGCAGAAGGGCAGTTATATCCTCAACTCCACCAAAGATAAACGGGAGCGCATTTCCCGCTTAATCGTGCTCAAGGCCGACGACCGCATCGAAGTGGAGGAACTCCGGGCCGGGGAACTCGGCGCTGTGCTGGGTTTAAAAGACACCCTCACCGGCGACACCCTCTGCGACGACGCCAAGCCTATTGTCCTCGAATCTCTCTACGTGCCCGAACCCGTCATCTCCGTGGCGGTGGAACCCAAAACCAAGCAGGATATGGAAAAATTATCCAAGGCCCTGCAATCCCTCTCCGAGGAAGACCCCACCTTTCGGGTCAGGGTCGACCCGGAAACCAACCAGACCGTCATCGCCGGCATGGGGGAACTCCATCTAGAAATTCTAGTAGATCGTATGCTCCGAGAATTTAAGGTGGAGGCCCATGTGGGGGCGCCCCAGGTGGCCTACCGGGAAACTGTCCGCAAACCCGCCCAGGCGGAGGGCAAGTTCATCCGCCAGAGCGGGGGCAAAGGACAGTACGGCCATGTGGTCATCGAGCTAGAACCCGGGGAACCGGGGTCGGGCTTCCAGTTTGTCTCCAAAATTGTCGGCGGGGCGATTCCCAAGGAATTCATCAACCCGTCGGAACAGGGGATGAAGGAGGCCTGCGAGTCGGGAATCCTGGCGGGCTACCCGGTGATCGACCTCAAGGCCACCCTAGTGGACGGCTCTTTCCACGATGTGGATTCTTCGGAAATGGCTTTCAAGATCGCCGGTTCTCTGGCGATTAAGGAAGCCGTGATGAAGGCCGACCCCGTCCTGCTGGAGCCAATGATGAAGGTGGAAGTCGAGGTTCCCGAAGACTTCATCGGCAACGTCATTGGCGACCTCAATTCCCGTCGCGGGCACATTGAAGGCCAGGACAGCGAGCAGGGCGTCGCTAAGGTTTCCGCTAAAGTTCCCCTAGCGGAAATGTTTGGGTACGCGACCGATATTCGGTCAAAGACCCAGGGGCGGGGGATTTTCTCGATGGAGTTTAGCCATTACGCCGAAACTCCCCGCAATGTGGCCGAGGCGATTATCGCCAAAAGCCGAGGGAACGTTTACGTTTAACCCCCAATCCCCCCCGGGATTGGCTCTATGCTGAATCAACCAAAGGAAGCACCTATTCATGGCACGCGCAAAATTTGAACGCAACAAAGACCACGTCAACATCGGCACCATCGGCCACGTCGATCACGGCAAAACCACCCTCACGGCGGCCATCACCATGACCCTCTCGGCGCTGGGTCAAGCCAAAGCTCGTAAATACGACGACATCGACGCCGCTCCCGAAGAAAAAGCCCGGGGGATCACCATCAACACCGCCCACGTTGAATACGAAACGGAGAACCGTCACTACGCCCACGTGGACTGCCCCGGTCACGCCGACTATGTGAAAAACATGATCACCGGCGCCGCGCAGATGGACGGCGGTATCCTCGTGGTTTCCGCCGCGGACGGCCCCATGCCCCAAACCCGGGAGCACATCCTCCTCGCCAAACAGGTGGGCGTGCCCAAACTGGTGGTCTTCCTCAACAAAAAGGACATGGTGGACGACGACGAACTGTTGGAATTGGTGGAATTGGAAGTCCGGGAACTCCTGAGCGACTATGATTTCCCCGGCGACGATATTCCCATTGTGGCCGGCTCCGCCAAAGAGGCGCTGGACGCGATGACCTCTAACCCCAAAACCGCCCGCGGCGAAAACGAATGGGTGGATAAAATCTACGAACTGATGGAAGCGGTGGATTCCTACATCGACACCCCCGAGCGGGAAATCGATAAGCCCTTCCTGATGGCGGTGGAAGACGTCTTCTCCATCACGGGTCGGGGCACGGTGGCCACCGGTCGGATTGAGCGGGGTAAAGTCAAAGTCGGCGAAACCGTCGAACTGGTCGGAATTAAAGACACCAAGAGCACCACCGTCACCGGCGTGGAAATGTTCCAAAAAACCCTCGAAGAAGGGATGGCCGGCGATAACGTGGGTCTGCTCCTCCGGGGCGTCCAAAAAGACGACATCGAGCGGGGCATGGTGATCGCCAAACCCGGCTCCATCACCCCCCACACCGAGTTTGAAGGGGAAGTTTACGTCCTCAAAAAAGAGGAAGGCGGCCGTCACACCCCCTTCTTCGCCAACTACCGGCCCCAGTTCTACGTCCGCACCACCGACGTGACCGGCACCATCAAGAGCTACACCTCCGACGAAGGCGGCGCTGTGGAAATGGTGATGCCCGGCGACCGGATCAAGATGACCGTGGAACTCATCTGCCCCATCGCTATTGAGCAGGGGATGCGTTTCGCTATTCGCGAAGGCGGCCGCACCATCGGCGCCGGCGTGGTCTCCAAGATCTTGAAGTAGGCTCGGCCAAAGAACAACTTTGAGTTAATTAGGGACTGCCGGGGTTCCCGCCCCGGCCCCCTGATTGCTCGCTCTTCTATCCGCACCTTGAAAATTTAACGATTAACACCGATTACCATGGCGACTCTCCAACAGCAAAAAATCCGCATCCGTCTCAAGGCCTTTGACCGCCGCATCCTCGATACGTCCTGCGATAAAATCGTCGAAACCGCTAATCGCACCAACGCCGCCGCTGTGGGCCCGATTCCTCTGCCCACGAAACGCAAGATTTACTGCGTGCTTCGCTCTCCCCACGTGGACAAGGATTCCCGGGAGCATTTCGAAACCCGCACCCACCGCCGCATTATCGATATTTACCAGCCGTCTTCTAAGACCATCGACGCCCTGATGAAGTTGGATTTACCCGCCGGGGTCGATATTGAAGTGAAACTTTAGGTTTACTGATCCTAGCTTTGCCATGCCCTAAGCAAGGCTAGGAAATTATGCCAAATCTCAATCAAGTAAAAATCTTAAGGTTTTCTAAAGATTTCATGGTGAAGATTCATCTAACATGATAAGAGTAGGTTGAGTGTTATCGACAGCGGCGTTCACTTAAATTAATAAAAGATTAGATGGCGTGATGTCTTTTTAGCTTAATTTTAGCGAAGATATCGAAACTCATCTAGCTGACAATAACCTAAAACCTATACGGCTCTCTGGGGAGCACGCCGAAGACTGTATCCTGTTATACAATTAAGATTTGGCGTTAACTCAGAAAAGCTCATCTAGTAAGGGTTCTGGTTAATTGGCTCCCTAACTACCAGCCTCATTCCCGGAGAGCCACCTATACATCGTTTTTTATCGAACAAATGAGGTAATCATGGGATTCCTTGATTCAATTCTTACAGGTGTCGGTTTTGTCGTTAAGGGAGTCGGGGAAGGACTGCAAGAGTTAGGTTCTACAGTTAGACGATGGGGAGAACAAATAATATCTAGCTTTACGTCTCCAGGTCAATCTATCACACCCCAGACTAGTCAAGATCATGTAAAACAAGTTCAAGAAACTCTTCAAACTATTGATATTGAGTTCGTTGAACTGGAGAAAAAGCAAAGTTGGGATGGATGGTTATCAAAAAAAGACCAAGAGTATCTTAGTGAACTTCGTCAGTTAAGACAAGCAAAATTTGATGAATTACAAGAAGCCAAGAAAATAGAGTCAGCGATTCAACAGAAAACAAGTGCTGATGAATATAATGCAGATAGTTTAGACGATGAAAAAGTTCATATTCTTCAATATCAAATGGGTCAGTTGGCTCTTGATAAACAATGCCCAATCTGTGGAAAATCGATGTTTTTACAGCATCAAAACAAACTAGATGGAAGACTCTATAGGATTAGCGACTTTTTTTGGTCTTGCATGGATTTTTATAGCAATAATCCTCAATTACAGTGCAAAGGCAAAAGAGATTTTAGCGGGAGAGACATTGGTATGTTATACAAATCAGAAATTGAGTTGACTATCTCTAATACTGACTTGAACACTATTTTTCATGAACCGACATCTATTACACATATTAGTAAGAGAATGAGAGAGCATATCAAAGGTAAAGATAACGAAATTCTTTGTAAGCAACATCATATTCCTATGATTTTGGATATGAAGAATAACCCGGTCGGGGGACTATTAGATGCCTATTATTTGAAATGTCCACATCCTTCTTGTGGTCAAAAAGTTAAGCTAAAATCGCCAGCTCAACTTGCAGCATTTTTAAAAAGAAGAGAAGGCAGAGGTTTATTGTAGTCATGGATAAGATTGTTACTGAAATCGCTAGTTTTGGAGTTCCCGGATTAATCTTAATGTTTTTAATTGCTGTTTCTGGCTATACTGGAGCGGCAGCAATTACTACGGCTTTAGCCACTTTGGGTGGCCCACTAGGAATGTTAGGTGGAATTGGAACTTTATTTTTACTAACTAAAATTTCAAAAGCATTGAGCACCTATGGCTTAGATATTTTAGCCAAAAAAGTTGTGAATAAAATTATCGAAAATGGAAAGAGTGAAAAAGAAATCATTAAAGAAATAAATGATTTTCCATTCATTTCACAAGACTTAAAAAATAAATTACATAATTTTTTGAAATACACAAAACTGCGAGTTTAATAGTAGACGGTTTTCTTTACTCTGACAAATTTAAAATACTAGAAAAATGGTTTCTAAAATTGCTCTTTTTAATCACGAAGCTGGTCTTGGTAAAACCGCCATCACCTTTAACTTAGGCTGGATGTTAGCCGCCAAAGGTAAAAGGGTGATTCTACTCGATGCTGATCCCCAATGCCATCTGACCGAAATGTTCTTGAGTTTTTCCGCCCAACCAGAACTTGAAGAACTCTACCACAAAAATCAAAATATTAAAGCCGGTTTAGCGCCGGCCTTTGAAGCTCAACCCCGTTTAATCCGCGCCATTGACTGTATCGGCGCCGAAGGACAAAAGCGTTTATATCTGCTACCCGGTCACGTTGGTCTCGCAGAATACGAAGCCACCCTAGCGCTAGCCCAGGAACTCAGCGCCTCTCTAGAAACCTTAAAAAATCTACCGGGAGCCATAACCTATCTCCTCAATCAAACAGCCCAGAAATATTCTGCCGATTATATTCTCATTGATATGAGTCCCAGCCTCGGCGCTATTAACCAGAACTTATTAATGACCAGCGACTTTTTCGCCCTGCCTCTCCCTTCTAGCTTTTTCTCATTATTAGCCCTCGACTCCCTAGCCAGTATCCTCCCCAAGTGGCGCCAGTGGTCTTTGAGGGCCAGTCAATTAAAGCGCCTTCAACAAGCCGAATATCCCTATCCTGAGATAAAGCCCAGTTTTTTGGGAACAATTATTTTCAATAATGGTAGTCAAGAAAGTCAATTTTCTAAAGCCGTCCCCGATTGGGTTGAAAAAATAAAAAGTTCTGTCATTCAGAATCTCGTTCCTCTCCTCCAAGAGAACCATTTACTCTTACCCAATCAAAGCTATTTTGATCAAGGGATGGAAAAAGACTTCTGTCTAATAGAAATGTCTAACTTTAACCCCCTAATAACAGTATCTAAAAGTAATCAAACGCCAATATTTACGTTAACCCCGGAGCAAATCGGACAAACAGGAAAGATGTTAGAAAAAACTGTACAATCTCAAGCGCAGTTGCAAAATGACTTCTCCGCGCTAGCCGATAAAATTTTGAACTTAACCGCCAATGCAGTCTGCGCTTGAGCAATTCCAAATCAGTATTAACCGAGTGCGCGGCCTCATTGCCATTTATTGCGCCATGGAAAACCAAGCCGTCGACGCCCCCGATCCCTCCGATATCTTAAGAGCGGCGCTGGTCTTGTCCGTCAGCGCCTTAGATTACTATGTTCACGAAGTCGTCCGCTTAGGCATGTTGGCAATTCACCGAGGACAACGACCGGGGACAAAAGCTTTTTTCGCTTTCCCGATTTCCCTAGGCGGCGCTCGTCAACAGTTAAGCGCCGATTCAAATTTCGAAGACTTTTTGGATAATGAAATTCGGCAACGAAATAGCTATAAAAGTTTTCAAAACCCCGACAAAATTGCGGAAGCGATTCGCCTAGTTTCCCCTAAAAAACTCTGGGAGGAAGTCGGTAAAATAATGGACAGACCGGCGCTGGAAATTAAGCGGGAGTTAAATATTATTGTCGAGCGCCGTAATAAAATCGCCCATGAGGCTGATATTGACCCCACCCTAGGCTTAGGTAATCGCTGGAATATCCATGAATCCGATGTCGAGAACGCTGTGAACTTCATTGAGGCGCTGGTTATCGCTATTCATACAACCCTTTAACTCTCAATCCTCCGTCTGCCAAAGCGCCGCCGTTAGGAGGGTTTGCCGGTCTGAAGCAAAGGGCCAAATTTCCGGGAGAACCGCCGACGGATACTCGCTTTTGACATTCGCCAGCGCCCGGCGCCACGCCTCCGTAAAACTTTGCTCCCAGAGCGATTTTAAACTGGGAACCTGAATGATTAAAATATCTAACTCCGTGCGCTGAGTGCGGATTGTCTGCTCCCAACCCCGATAATTTTCCGGTAATTGAATATAAAGACGCTTCAGCAAATGTTCTAAAAGAACAATCAACCGGCTGAGTAACTCGCGCTTTTGGGAAACGCCCAAGGCCTCCACCTCCTCAATCAAATGCTCTAGATCTAGATGTTCAAAATTCTGGGCTTTTAATTGCCGAACAGTTTCCTCGGCCCATAATAGAATATCTTGCTCGTAGAGAGATGGAGTCATCACAGAACCCTCCGGCGTCGTTTCCAGTAATCCACACCGCCATTTTATGCTAAAAGTTTCTCTTCAATCAAACAGGCGCTCCCAAACAACCTCTAAACGCTTAGCCAGATGATAAGCCAAGAGGGGCGGCACGGCGTTGCCAATTAACTTATAGGCGTCGCTAGCGCCGAGAAAGAGATCCGGGTAATCTTTTTTGGGACGCACAAAGGCATAATCGTCGGGGAACGTTTGCAGACGGGCGCATTCCCTCACCGTCAAGCGCCGTTGGACTTTCCCGGCCTCTAATTCCGCTAACCATTGACCGCCCAGTTCCTTGGACAAGCGCCGAAACTCGATATTACCGTGGTGTTCCGAGCGAATCGTCGGCGCTAGACCCTGGGGTTTGACTTCGACTTGCCCCTGGGTTTTGGGAAAATAACGGGCTTTAGAATAGGCCCTTTGGGCGAGATCAACCTGTTCTTCCTCCGGCTCCGCTAGACCCGCTAAAATCCGACTTACCGTCGCGTAGGGTCGCAACATTTCAGGATTAATCATCCGACCCTGAGTCCATAAACTTGGGGTTTCAGGATTGCGATGGGTCGGTTGAGGAAGGGGAGTATAGTCCGGCGCCAGAGGATTCTCTTCCAGAGACTTCAGCGCCGCGGGACGGAGAAAAGCTTTATTTAAACCGATAAAAAAGACCCGCTTTCTGGATTGGGGAATGCCAAAGTCCGGCGCGTATAACACCTGAGCGATGACTAGAAAACCATGCTCCCCTAGGTTGCTAAAATCCTCTTGAATCATCTCCATCACGCCTTTGAGAGAGGTTAAACCATCCACATTTTCAGCGATAAAAACCTTGGGATTGGTCAGAGCGATCACCTCCCGCATCCAGCGATAGAGGGCGCCGCGATTTTCGAGAGTCGAGTCTTCATGCTTTTCCAAAAGCTTGCCCTGGTGGCTTTTATGAGAATTAAACCCCTTGCGTTTACCGGCGACGCTGAAGTCTTGACAGGGAAAGCCGCCGGTCACAATGTCAATCTCTGGGGGAAAATTAAACTCATTGGCCCGGCGCTGTTTCACCAAATCGACAATACTGGCTAAATGAAAAAGCTCGGGGGCGTAGCCCCGTTCTCCAAAGTAGGTCACCCAAGCGCTACGGGCCGACCGTAAAATGTCATTGGCAAAGACCAGATTAAACGCCGTCGGCGCTAGAATTCCCCAATCCCCCTGCTTTTCCTGCAACCAATGGGGATATAGTTCGGTGTTAAGCGTATCGAGATGAACTCTAAAGTTACCTTCAAACCCTAAGTCCATTCCCCCGCAACCAGAAAATAGAGAGAGGAGTCTTTTTTTCATCTCTAAGCTTCAATTACTACAAAAATAAGTTATCCTCTAAATTATAGCTTTTAGGATAGGCTAAATTGCAACCTAGATAAAAATGGTTTCTAAAATTGCTCTTTTTAATCACGAAGCCGGTCTTGGTAAAACCGCCATCACTTTTAACTTAGGCTGGATGTTAGCTTCCAAAGGTAAAAGAGTGATTCTACTCGATGCTGATCCCCAATGCCATCTGACCGAAATGTTCTTGAGTTTTTTCGCCCAAACAGAACTTGAAGAACTCTACCACAAAAACCAAAATATTAAAGCCGGTTTAGCGCCGGCCTTTGAAGCTCAACCCCATTTAATCCGGGCCGTTGACTGTATCGGCACCGAAGGACAAGAGCGTTTATATTTGCTACCCGGTCACGTTGGTCTCGCAGAATACGAAGCCACCCTAGCGCGAGCCAAGGAACTCAGCGCCTCTCTAGAAACCTTAAAAAATTTACCGGGAGCCATAACCTATCTCCTCAATCAAACAGCCCAGAAATATTCTGCCGGTTATATTCTGATTGATATGAGTCCCAGCCTCGGCGCTATAACACTGAGCTTGCCGAACTACTCAGTAACCCACCGCCGAGCGCCGCCCAAGAGGGGGAGTTAGAGGAGCGGCGCTGGGCGGTTCCGTCTTTGGACGCTCTAGACAAATGACCGGCGCTGGCTGGAGGAATTTGAGTTGGATTAACTTCTTGAGGCGGGGCGGCAGGGCGGCGCTGGGAAGTGGCCTCATCTTTCAGACAGTTAAAGAGAAGCAAAATCGGCCCTGGACGGTGTCTTTCCGGCGACTCCGATGTCAAAATTCGGATTCCCAAGACCAGCGCCGGGAGAATGTCAAATGACTTAACAATTCCTTGCGGGTAAATTTCTCATCTAAGAGAGAGAATCACCAAAGCTTTTTCTTTCCAGTAAGTGTAGCGTTCGTTGATCGAAAGCGCCGTGAAAATATCGCTCCAGCAAGCGCTCAAAGACGGAGCCGGGGGGCGAGATCTGGGCGAAGAGGGTGGCGCAGGAGCGAAGAAAAATATACCACATCCAGTGGGAGCGCTTACGACCGGAGCGAATTTCCGCCAGGGCTGATGGATAGGTATTTTCCTGAGCTTGGAGAAAGCGCCGCAAGTTGTGGGGATCGTTCACATCGGCATTACCGGCGCTGTTGGTGAGTTGTGGGGGCATAGGAAAGAACGCCGGCGCTAGGCCGTCGCATAATCAGAATATTGGCGCATCAAAGGGGGATGAAATCCCACCACAATTTCTTTTTTTGAGATGCCCATTTCTTCAAGCTCTTGGTCAACTTCAATATCAGTATTATTTTCTTGAAGCCAGATTTTCTCATTTTTAATGTCAAAATGAAAAATACAATGGTGAACTCGCTTTTCGCCTGCCCAGCCGACATCTAAGAGTAGGTATCGATCATTCTCAAGGTCAAATACTAATTCAACCTCAACTCCGGGTTGTGGACATTGATTGATTGTGTCTGCATATTGTTTAAGAAAAGTTTTGACAGCGTTGCGATAATTTTCTAGTCTATCCATAACTGAATTTCCTCTTGGTCTGCGTTGTAAATGATTAGCTTGATGGGGTATTCTTCAAGAAGATCTTGGATCAAAATCTCTTCAAATAATGTTTCGTAAGTAGCGCTAGGTATAGCGAGGTAAATCACCCGATCTGGCTCCACCCTTTTTAAGGCGACTTTATAGGGTAAAAACTGGCCAATGGCTTGATAGAAGTCAGTGATTTTGGACGCTCGTAGAAAGCTTTTAACTTCTACGGCAATCTTTTGGCTTCCTTTTTGGGCTGCAATTAGTTTTTCGGCTCCTAAGTCTGCTTGTAGTCTTAAAGTTCCAACTTTTAGAAGGAGAGGGTCATGAGTAATCATCCATCCCTCTTTCTCCAAAGCATTCCGAACAGCTTGATGAAAGCGGTCTTTTCGGGACATAGCCTACACCTCTACATCTACAGTAATCTGAAGTGAAGAATATGCAGTATTTAGTAGAAACGCTTATGACCAGCGCCGATTCTCTAAATCTAGCGCCGATTTCCCGCGCCGACGCCACTCTGTCACAAAACTTTACCCGCCCCCTAACCGCCTCCCCGGCGCCGCCTAAATGGAGCCAGCGCCGCTTTTTGGGGAGATTAGCGTCAGAGAGCGCCGTCTTCCCTTTAAGATAGAGCCTTAATCCCTTCCCCGGTTAAGGGTTCCCCCGCCCGAGAGCTTGCCATGTTGCTCAGTATTTCCGAAATTTTCATCAAAAAGCCCGTTCTGACAACGGTTTGCACCATCATTATCGTGCTGACGGGGCTGATCGCCCTGCCCCTGTTGCCCTTGGCGAAACTGCCGGACTTGGCGCCGAAACAGGTTTCGGTGACGGCCAACTATGTGGGGTCGGACGCCAAGACGGCGGAGGATAACGTCACCACAGTGTTGGAGCGCCAGATCAATGGCACGGAGCAGGTGATTTATATGAACTCCTACACCGACAACACGGGCACCAGCACTATTAACGTTTATTTTCCGGTGGAGATGGACCGGAACATCGCCCAGGTGTTGGTACAAAATAACGTGGCCATCGCCCAGTCTAGTTTGCCGGAGGAGGTGAACCGGCAGGGGGTGACGACCCAGAAGCAATCGCCCTCGGTGACCATCGCCTACGGTTTTTACTCGGAGAAGGACGCGGAAGGGAAATTTATCTACGACGATATTTTCATCAGTAATTTCATCGACCGGGTGGTCAGCGCCGAGATTGAGCGTCTGGACGGGGTGGGCAGTAGCGTCAGCGTCGGGGTGGGGATTTACGCCATGCGTTTCTGGCTCGACCCGGACGCCCTGGCCGCTAGGGGACTCTCCTCCGGGGACGTGGTGGACGCCATTCGCAGTCAGAATATTCAAGTCGGCGCCGGGGGGATTAACCTACCGCCCATCGAGCCGGAGCAACGGTTTCAAATTAGCGCTCGGGCCCTGGGGCGTTTTGTCACGCCGGAGGAAGCGGCGGAAATCGTGGTCAAAGTGGGGAACGACGGCACGTTAATTAAAGTGAAAGACGTGGGCTACGTCACCGTTGGCGCCCAGAACTATCGGCAGGTGTCCGTCTTTGACGGCGCTCCGGCGGTGGCTTTTATCGTTTATCAGTTGCCGGGGACGAATGCCCTCAATACGGCGGATTTGGTTAAGCAAAAAATGGCGGAGTTGGAGCCGTTATTTCCCCCCGGTTTAAAGGCCGCGGTGGCGCTGGACAACACCCTCTTTGTGACCGCCTCCCTAAAAGAAGCCTTTCTAACCCTGATTGAAGCCATTTTGCTGGTTTTTTTGGTGATCTTCATCTTCCTGCAAAATTGGCGGACGACGATTATTCCGGCGCTGGCCATTCCCGTTTCCCTCATCGGCGCCATGGCCTTCGCGCTGGCCTTTGGCTTTAGTTTGAACCAGTTGACCCTCTTTGGGGTGGTGCTGGCCACGGGGTTGGTGGTGGACGACGGCATTCTGGTGGTGGAGGCGGTGGAAACCAAGTTATCCCAGGGAATGCGACCCCTACAGGCGGCGCTGGACGCGATGCGAGAATTGAGCGGCGCCGTGGTGGCGACGTCGTTAGTCTTAATGGCGGTGTTTATTCCCGTGACCTTCTTTCCCGGCACCACCGGGATCGTCTATAAACAATTCGCCTTGATCATGGCGTTTTCCGTGGCCATTTCCACCTTTAACGCCCTCAGTTTTTCCCCCAGTATGTCGGCTATTTTGATGCGGCCGGCCAAGAAGAAGCACGGGCCTCTCGCTTGGTTTTTCAATCTTTTTAACCGCTTTTTTGATTGGGTCAAGGGAGGCTACGGGCGCCTGGTGACGGGGTTAATCCGGGTGCGTCTGATTATGATTCCCGTCTATCTGGGGGGGATCTTCGCCACCTATCTGGTCTATACCTCCACCGCGACGGGCTTTATTCCCGAAGAAGACCAGGGCTACTTTTTTATGCTGGGCAACTCGCCGCCGGGGGTCTCCATCGAATACACCAAGGACATCATCGATAAGGTGATTAACATCGTTCAACCGAAGGAAGAGGTGGAGCACGTCCTCGGGATGGGGGGCTTTAGCTTTCTAGGGAACGACAGTAGTAAATCTCTCTTTTTCGTTAAGTTAAAAAATTGGGAGGAGCGCCCTGGCCCTAAGCGGTCGGTTTTCGCTCTTTTGAGCGAGATTAACCGAGAATTAGCCGCCAAGGTGCCGGAGGCCCAGTTAATCGCCGTGAACGCCCCGCCGGTGGACGGTCTCAGTAGCACGGGGGGCTTGGATTTCTATATCCAAAATCGGGCCGACCTGCCTATGGAGGATTTTATTAAGAATATCCAACTCTACATGCAAGAGGCCCGCAAACTGCCGGAACTGAATCCCCGCACCGTTTTTACCCAATTTTCCTTTGGCTCGCCCTTGGTGGAGATCGCCATCGACCGGGAGAAGGCCAACGCCCAAAACGTCTCTATTTCAGAAATTTTTAGCACTCTGGGCACCTACCTCGGCTCTAGTTATATCAACCAATTTGTTCTTGGCGGGCGGCTGTATCAGGTTTACGCCATGGCGGAGGGCAAGTACCGCTCCAACCCCGAGGATATTACCAGTCTCTACGTTAAATCTCGGACAGGAGCCTTGGTGCAGTTGGATAACGTCCTTAAGTTAACGAATATTACCTATCCCCCGATCCTGACCCACTTTAATATTTACTCGGCGGTGGACGTGCAGGCCTCCCCGGCCCAGGGTTACAGCACGGGTCAGGCCATGGCGGCGATGGAGCGCCTCGTGAAGGAGAAAATGCCGCCGGGTATCGGTTTTGAGTGGTACGGCACGGGCTATCAAGAGAAGCAATCCGCCGGCGCGGCGCCGATTATCTTCGGGCTAGCCTTTATCATGGTGTTCCTGGTGCTGGCGGCTCAGTACGAAAGCTACGTCGATCCCACCATCATTATGATGACGGTGCCCCTCGCCATCCTCGGCGCTATGGGCTTGATTCTTCTCAGGGCCACCTGGATGCTCTCCACCAACGCGGTTTGGCCCACGGTGAATAATAACGTTTACGCCCAGGTGGCGCTGGTGATGCTGATCGGTCTCGCCAGTAAAAACGCCATTTTGATTGTGGAGTTTGCCAACCAAGCCATGGAGTTGGGGATGAGTATTCCCCGGGCGGCGGCCTTCGCGGCGGAAGAGCGCCTCCGACCCATTTTAATGACCGCCATTTCCGGGCTGGTGGGCTTTTGGCCCCTAGTGGTGGCGGCCGGCGCCGGCGCGATGAGTCGGTGGTCTCTGGGGACGGCGATTTTTGGCGGCTATTTAATCTCCACGGTTCTAAGTCTATTTCTGGTTCCCGTCCTTTACACTCTAGTGAAAGAACTGGAGTATAAATTCTTTAAGGGTTCCGGCTCCCCTCCGACGCCGACGAATACGAAGTCCACCCCGGCGCCGACTCCCGCGGAAGCGCCGGCCCCGGCGCCGTCCCTGAATTCCGAGGCGCAACCGGAGTAGCCCGTTATGAGCCAGGATGTTTGAGCTAGCTTATTTCCGAGAGGTTCGACGTCCGGCGGCTAGGCTCGCTGGCAAGACTGTCGAAGGGTAGAAGCGGGGGCTTGCCCAACCGGCTGATCAAAGGCGCTCCACACTGCCAAAGAAAATCGGCTCCACCCGGATGGCCACAATGGCCGCGGGACGGACGACCATATATTCTCCCTGGATGTTTTTAATGGGAACGGTAATAAACTCCTGGGAATCAAACTTGGGCACCACGTCGTTGCTGTACCACTTTTGAAAATCCTGGATGTTGAGAAAGCGCACCTCTTCCCGGTGCCCGTTGGTTAAGAAGAGGTGGACGGCGTACTCGTCGGCTTTTTTGGGCATTGGCTATTTCCCCATCCCCAATTGTTGGGCTTTTTGATAGACTTTGCCCTCGGTGAGCAAAGACGGCGCGATGACCACTTCCACCTGTTGCATTTCCTTTAGAGTCTTAGCGCCGAGGGTGCCCATGCTGGTCTTCAGCGCCCCCAGGAGGTTGTGGGTGCCGTCGTCCAACTTAGCGGGGCCCACGAGAATATCCCGGATGGTGCCGGTGGTGCCGACATTGATGCGGGTGCCCCTGGGCAGAACGGGACTGGGCGTGGCCATGCCCCAGTGGAAACCCCGCCCCGGCGCTTCGGCGGCCCGGGCGATGGGAGAGCCGATCATGACGGCGTCGGCGCCGCAGGCGATACATTTACAAATATCGCCGCCGGTAATAATCCCCCCGTCGGCGATCACCGGGACATAGCGCCCCGTTGCCGCAAAATAGTCGTCCCGAGCCGCGGCGCAATCCGCCACCGCCGTCGCCTGGGGTACGCCCACGCCCAACACGCCCCGGGAGGTGCAGGCGGCGCCGGGGCCGATGCCCACGAGAACCGCGGCGGCGCCGGCTTTCATTAAGTCCAAAGTGACGTCGTAGGTGACGCAGTTGCCCAGCACGACCGGCATGGGCATTTCTTGGCAGAATTTCGCCAAATCGAGAAAGGGGACGGACTCCGGGGAAAGGTGGGCGGTGGAAACCACCGTGGCTTGGATCAAGAGCAGATCCGCCTGGGCCTCCGCCACGACGGCGCCGAACCGGGCGGCGCCGGCGGGGGTTAGGCTAACAGCCGCGACCCCCCCGCCCGCTTTGATTTCCGCAATCCGTTGCCGGATCAGTTCCGGCTTAATCGGTTCGGCGTAGAGTTCCTGCATCAGCCCCACAAATTCCGTTTTGCCCACGGCGGCGATGCGATCCAAGACCGGGTTGGGGTCGGCGTAGCGGGTTTGGATGCCCTCTAGGTTCATCACCCCCAGCGCCCCCAGTTCCGACAATAGGATGGCCATACGAGTGTCCACGACTCCGTCCATGGCGCTGGCCAGAATGGGAATAGAGCGCTCAATGCCGCCAACGCTCCAGCGAGTATCCGCCAGCGCCGGATCGAGGGTGCGTCCCCCCGGCGCGAGGGCGATTTCGTCAATGCCGTAGGCGCGACGGGCCTTTTTGCCCCGTCCAATCTGAATGTCCACTCGCTTACTGTCCCAAACTGTTTTGCCCTAGATTATCAAATTTTTCGCCCCCTAGGGAGATCTAATTCTCCGGCGCTCTAGCGCCTGGTCGATTTGGCGGTAGAGGTGGGGTAAATCAAGACTGTTATCGAGAACGACGTCCGCCTGGGCGATTTTGGCCGCCAGGGGCCATTGACTGGCGATTCTGGCCTGAGCTTGGCTGAGGGTTAAACCATTTCGTTCTTGGAGGCGCCGGATTTGCAGATCTTCAGAACAGGCCACCACCCAAATTTCCCCCGCTAGCGCCGTTAGCCCGGCTTCAAAGAGGAGGGGAATGTCTAAAACCCCTGCCGGCGCCGAGCATTGCCCCATGGCTTCCTGAAAGCGCCGTTTAACCCAGGGATGGATCTGGCTTTCTAGCCAGCGCTTTTCCTCCGGGTCGCGGAAAATAATCTCCCCCAACTGTTTACGGTCGAGGCTCCCCTCCGGCGTCTGAAGGGCGGCGCCGTAACGAGCCAGGGTTTTCTCAAAGGCCGGCGCTCCCGGCTCCAAGGCTTCCCTAGCGTACTGGTCGGCGTCGAAAACCGGGAACTGGTAAGTTTGGGCGAGGTAACGGGAAACGGTGGATTTGCCGGTGGCGATACCGCCGGTGAGACCGATGAAAAAGGGGGTCGGCGACCCCGGCGCTGGCTTGGGCATAGGGTTTGGCGAGGGCGGCGCCGCTTGGGAAATTGACTATAATTGGGGCAACATTTTAGGGCTAGCGCCATGACCCTACAACAAAAGTTAGTCCGCTTAGGCGTCGCCAGTTCGACTTTGCTGGGCGCGGCGTTTTTTCCTCAGTTCGCGCCGGCGCTGGGGATGGTGGAGGCGGGGCAAGGTTTAGGCAGTCTAGGCGTTTTTTTGGGCTGTCTGGCCTCCGTGGCGGGAGGAAATGTGTCCAATGCGGTAGAGGCCGCTTTCCAGTGGGGCGAGGAACCGGATTAGGTCAGTCTAGAAAACGAGGATTTAACGCGGGCGGTGGGGAAGGCCATTGCCTCGGTGTTGGCGCTAGTGGCGGATACAACGACGGTGAGGCCGGAAGGGTTAACCTTGGGCAATCCCGTGAAAGCCAATTTACGCAAGGTGGCGAACGCGGCGGCGGCGAATTGGCTGGCCTATCTGCGGCGGGAGGATTACAGCGCCCTGGGGGAGGGGAATATCGCGGAGATTATTACCCCGGTTTTGGCGGAAAATCCCTCTGCGGTTTTACTGGCGCCGGAGGACTGGAAGAATATTTTTGTTTGGTTAAACTTGAAGGCTCAACCAGGGGGCGGTTTTTCTTTTCCGCCAGAACTCTACGAAGAGGTCGCCCAGGCGTTAACCGAAAACTTCCCCAAGGCGTTGTTGCAGGTGTTGAAGGAGGATTTCGCTAAGGATGGTAAGGCCTATGCGGCGTTGAGTTTGCGTTTGTTGACGGGGTTGCGGACTCAGTTAGAGGTTGGTAATACGTCGCGCATTGATCCGGCGCTGAAAGCGGATATTTTGGCGCGGGTGGGGGAACTAGAAACGGGCTTAAGAGAACGGGTTGAGGCGACGCTTCGGGAAATTGCAACGGAAATTCAGTCTGGGTTTGGGGAAGTTTGCCAGCGCCTAGGCGTTGTGACGACGGGGATTGATCAGCTTTTGACGGGACTGGGGGAGATTCAAGACGATCTGCAAGACATTAAGGCGGATGTCAGAACTCTGTTAGCCCAAGCCCAGCGGGAGACAGCGCCGGTCGCCCCCGCTATTCCCAGTAATCTGCCCTTTTCCGCTAGCTCTCAATTCATTGGACGGCGGGAGCAGTTAGACGAGTTAAAGGCTCGCCTCCAGCGGGAGAACTGTTTAGCGATCTGCGCGGTGGCGGGGATGGGCGGCGTCGGTAAAACGGAGTTGGCGCTTCAATACGCGCTCCGGTTCAGCGCCGACTATCCGGGGGGATTGTGTTGGCTCTCCTGTCTCGGGGCGGATCTGGGCATTCAGTTGCTCAGTTTTGGGCGTAACAGTTTAAGTTTACCGATCCCGGAACAGGGGGAGATGGCGGATCAATTGGCCTTTTGTTGGAACCATTGGCTCGCGGGAAATGTGTTGCTCATTTACGATGACGTCACCGATTACAGCCAACTCCAGCCCTATTTACCTCCCCGTAATTTCCATCGTTTTACGGCGTTGCTGACTAGTCGTTTGCAACCAAATCGGGCGTCTGGCATTGAGAATCTACATTCCGCAGGTCGATGCTCAATCGTATAAAATATGAAGGCATTTAGGGAGGCATGGGACTCAGTGAGCGTAAAAGTAGAAAACCTAGATCATCTGGGAATCGTGGCAGGCATCATCGATAAAATAGGTTTAGT
>WGLZ01000033.1 GCA_016471375.1 Cyanobacteria bacterium RI_101 | reverse complement strand
TTTCAGGTGTTTTGTCTTGTAACATTTTCTTAATATTTAGCCTTTAGTTAAACAAGCCTCAAAAAAGCTAAGAAGCTTGCTACAAAAGGCTTTTACTCCCTTTTATTTGTGTTAAGTGTTGTAAGCTTGCGCTTGCCCTGGAGCGCCAATGAGTCTTATCAAAATGTGGAAGAAGAGATTTTTATATTGACGGGTCGAACCATATAGCGGTTTGCAGACGGGTGAGAACGACGTTTGTTAGCCCTCATCCCCTTCGACTGCGCTCAGGGTATCACCCAGCCCCTTCTCCCAATTCTGGGAGAAGGGGAGCCAAAACCCTTTTTATATCTAGGTTTTAAGTCCCTCTCCCCGGTTCCTGAGCTTGTCGAAGGAGGGAGAGGGATTTCGGGTGAGGGTCAGACCAGCCAAAAATGTCCCTCAATTTAGAGAATACCGTTATAGGCTAAATTGCAACCTAGATAGAGGTGTTTTCTAAAATCGCTCTTTTTAATCGCGAAGCCGGTGTTGTTAAAACCGCCATCACCTTTAACTGCCGAAGCGCCGAGTAATGTTCTCCTAGCGCGTTTAACCTTTTTCGGGGGGTTGACCCCCTCCATCGCTCCCCTTCCATCCCCACTCCATTTGCGCCGAGGGTGGAGATGGAGGCGATTTTATTGAGCGAGGTTAGCCCAGACTTAGGCTTATCAACTATTTGGTTAAACGGGTCAAGACGGCGTTGGAGCGCTCGATGAAGCCCTTCATGCCCTCCGCGTCTAGACCCCGTTGGGCCATCAGCGCCAGATCGTAAACATGTTGGCAGAGGTACTTAGCCATTTCCCCCGAGGGAGACTCCCCGCCGCCCTGAACGATGGCGCCCTGGCTGAGGGAGAGAATATTTTGGATCAAGGGATGATTGGTGTTGATCACTAAAACATGCTCGTCGGGGAAAGCCATGGCCTGCTGTTGCATCATGGCGGTCATCTCCCTCAGGCGCCGCA
This sequence comes from Cyanobacteria bacterium RI_101, assembly GCA_016471375.1. GTDB lineage: Bacteria > Cyanobacteriota > Cyanobacteriia > Cyanobacteriales > Microcystaceae > Synechocystis. The sequence continues at coordinate 75,612 of WGLZ01000033.1, read as the reverse complement.
TGGCTTCCGGGAGTAAGACCATGGCCGGGGGCGTGGTTTGGGGATCGTCGGCCTTGAGGGATTCGGTGCGGATATTAATCTTGGGATTGTTAAGCGCCTTTTCAAAGAGGTCTTTGATCTGCTCGCTCCGGGATTTTTGGGTGACGGGATCGACTAATTCATTGGCTTTGTCGTCCTCTAGGAGAGTTTTGTCCAACTCCGAATCTACCCGAGAGAATTTAACTTCATTGTATTCCCGCTCCAGGAAGGGAATAAAGTAATTGGTGTCAATGAAGGAGTCCATAAAGAGGACTTCGATGCCCTGATTTTTGTAGAGTTCCACATAGGTGGCCTGGGCCGACTGATCCGTGCAGTAAAAGACCCGATTTTCGTGGCGCTCTTTGTTGCGGGCCAGGTAATTTTTCAGGGTGGTAAAGCCCGCTTTTTCGTAGGGATCGACCCCGTCTTCGGTGGGGGAAACGTCGGCCCAGGCGTCCTCGCCGGTCTGGACTTCCACCGCGGGAGTTTCGGCGCCCTTCCCTTCCGCCTTGTGGGTGGTGCGGTAGAGAAGAATATCTTCCACCTGTTGCTTAAATTTATCGTCCTTGAGGGAGCCAAATTTGACAAAGGTGCCGATGTCTTCCCAACATTTCAAATATTCCTCGGCGCTTTCGCTATAGAGGGATTTAAGGCGGTCGCCCACTTTTTTAGCGATATAATCGGCGATGCGGCGGACAGTGCGGTGATTGGTTAAGGCGCTGCGGGAGACGTTGAGGGGAATATCGGGGCTGTCAATCACGCCTCGGAGGGGCATTAAAAATTCGGGAATCACTTCTTCGCAGTGGTCGCTGACAAAGACCTGATTACAGAAGAGTTTAATTTGCCCTTTGGAGACGTCCACATCGGGGCGCAGTTTGGGGAAATAGAGGATACCGTTGAGTAAAAATGGATAATCGGTATTTAAATGCACCCAGAGCAGGGGGTCTTCTTGAAAGGGGTAAAGGTAGCGGTAGAGTTCGAGGTAATCTTCCTTCGTTAAATTCTGGGGAGATTCCTTCCAATAGGCCCGTTGTTTGTTGAGGGTTTCTCCTTCAAAGCGGATGGGAACCGCCATAAAGTCGGAATAGGTCTTGACCAGTTGGCGGATGCGCCCGGCTTCTAGGTATTGCTGCTCATCCTCCAGAATAGTTAACGTCACCGTAGTGCCCACCTGTTTACGGTCGGAGTCCGTCAATTCAAATTCCGGGGAGCCGTCGCAACTCCAATGCACCGCCTGGGCGCCGTCCTGGTAGGAGAGGGTGTCGATTTCCACTTTGCTGGAAACCATAAAGGCGGAGTAGAAACCGAGACCGAAATGACCGATTAAGTCGTTGGCGGATTTTTGGTATTTTTCGATAAACTCTTCGGCGCTGGAGAAGGCGACTTGGTTAATATATTTCTTCACCTCCTCGGCGCTCATGCCAATGCCGTTATCGGTGATGGAGAGGGTTTTATTCACCTTATCCACCACAATACTAATTTCCCCTTCCGGGATCTCCCCGGAGCCATAGGCCGCCATTTTCCGCTTGGCGATGGCGTCCACGGCGTTGGAAATCAGTTCCCGCAGGAAAATTTCGTGATCCGTGTAGAGGGATTTTTTGATAATGGGAAAAATATTCTCGGTGTGGATCGTGATATTGCCTTTTTCGAGGACAGTCATAGGAGTTCGGATGGCGATTTAATCAAGGTAAACAGATAAGAATCCCTCTAAGAGGGTGTTTGGCAAGCCCCCCTAACCCCCCAATTCTGGGGGGAACCGGACTCAAAGTCTCCTTTACAAAGGGGGATTGTCCAAAGATTACCCCAATATAGTAAAGCCCCCAGAGCGTCTGACAAGCCGGAAGTCCCCCTGGGCGGGCTTCGGTTAACCGCACTCCCTTCCCAGGGACTCCCCTTTCCCCCTAAACTAAGGTTTTCTCCCTCAGCTACGGGTAGCGGTTATGAGTCAAGGGTTTGATTACGATCTGATCATCATCGGCGCCGGCGTCGGCGGTCACGGAGCGGCGCTCCACGCGGTCAAATGCGGGTTGAAAACCGCCATTGTCGAGGCGAAGGAGATGGGGGGCACCTGCGTCAATCGGGGCTGTATTCCCTCCAAGGCGCTGCTGGCGGCCTCCGGTCGGGTGCGGGAACTGCGAGACCGGGCCCATTTGCAAGAACTGGGGATTCAGGTCGGCGCCGTGAGTTTTGAACGGGGCGCCATCGCCGCCCACGCCGCGGATCTGGTGAGTAAAATTCAGGGCGACTTGACCAATAGCCTGACCCGATTAAAGGTGGACATTCTCCGGGGCTGGGGCAAGGTGGCGGGCCCCCAACAGGTGAGCGTTCTCGGGGAAGACGGGGAAAAAACTTATACCGCCAAAGATATTCTCCTCTGTCCCGGCTCCGTTCCCTTTGTGCCTAGGGGCGTGGAAATCGACCACAAAACCGTGTTTACTTCCGACGACGCCATTAAGCTGGAAACCCTGCCCCAGTGGATCGCCATTATTGGGAGCGGTTACATCGGCCTCGAATTTGCCGACGTTTACACGGCGCTGGGGTGCGAGGTGACCATGATCGAGGCGCTGGACGACCTCATGCCCGGCTTTGACCCGGAAATCGCCAAAATCGCCGAGCGGGTTTTAATCAAGGCCCGGGATATTGAAACCTACACCGCCGTCTTCGCCACCAAAGTTAAGCCCGGCGCTCCGGTGGAAATCGAACTCACCGACGCTAAAACCAAAGAAGTTATCGACACTCTAGAGGTGGACGCCTGTTTGGTGGCCACGGGACGGGTTCCCGCCACCCAAAACCTCGGTTTAGAAAATGTAGGGGTGAGTTTAGATCAACGCAATTTCATTCCCGTCAACGATCAAATGGCGGTCCTTAAAGACGGAGAACCGGCGCCCCATCTTTGGGCCGTGGGGGACGCGACGGGGAAAATGATGCTGGCCCATGCGGCTTCGGGGCAAGGCGTCGTCGCGGTGGAAAATATCTGCGGGCGGGAGAAAACGATTGATTATCGCTCCATTCCCGCCGCGGCCTTTACTCACCCGGAAATTAGCTATGTGGGTCTGACGGAAGCCCAAGCTAAAACCCTAGGGGAAACGGAAGGCTTTAGCGTCGGCGCCGCTAAAACCTACTTCAAGGGCAACTCTAAGGCGCTGGCGGAGAAGGAAACGGACGGTATCGCCAAGGTGATTTACCGCCAAGATACCGGCGAGCTTTTAGGCGTCCACATCATCGGCATCCACGCCTCCGATTTAATCCAGGAAGCCGCCAACGCCATCGCCGAGCGCCGTTCGGCGCGGGATTTAGCCTTCCAGATCCACGCCCACCCCACCCTTTCGGAAGTGTTGGACGAGGCCTATAAACGGGCGGTTTAGGGAAGCCTGGCGGCCGCTCCTCAACCGCTGTAACCTCTGTCAGGGCGGGCTATCCGGGGGACTTGGGTTTGACCATTGACGGTGCTCTAATTTCTTTGACTCTCCCGGCGCCGACCCCCTAAGGCTCAGTTTGGCAATAACGGTTCATTTCCGTAATCACCTGTCGCTCCTGCAGGCCAATTTTTTTGACCTTATCTTGGGCCAAACGAACTGTCAAAATATCCTTGGAATCCAGCGCCGCGATTAAAGTTCGGGTGGTTTCGCCGTTGCCTTGATAAATTGCCGCCAGTTCGGACTGAAATTGACTGAGTTGGGGATCGGCTAACTTGAAGCCCTCAAGTTTTTGGCTGGCTTCCTCAAAACGCTCCGCCACCCCTAGCACCTCCTCGGGATCGGTGGATTGGCGGTATTTTTCGCTCTCCTGGGCCAGGGATTGGGTCACGAGGATCAATTTTTGACACTGGGCCGTTTTACTGGCGCCGCAACTGACCAGCGCCAGCGCCGAAAAGAGGAGAGAGAGAGGATACAAAAAGCCGGAGCGGGGGAATAATGACATAAAGACTTCAAAAAAACAAGGAGAGAAACCTGCCCTCCCGTTGAAAAAGCATCGGCTTAGAATACCCCTAAGCCCTATAAAATTAACAAGAGTCGCCCCCCATGCCAACCATGTTACAAGACCCCCAAACCATTCGCTATTACCAAAAACTGACGGACGCGATGGTGGAGCTTTGGAACCGTGGTCGTACCCAGGAAGAACTCCGCCTCTACACCGATGGTTACCTCGCCTCCCTCCGTCACAGCAATACCATAGAGCCTTATCTTGTCCACCGATTGGAAGAAGAGGCTCTGGATTTTCTGAGGGATCCCTACAATTTCCGGCAGTCGGCCTTTGAGACCCAACTGGACTACGACTATCGCTAAAAATGTTGGGCAAGCCCCCCTAGCCCCCCAATTCTGGGGGGAACCGGACTCAAAGTCTCCCCAACTTGAGGGATTTTCCTACCGAGTCTTTTGTGCTTAAAAGCTTGCCTTAGAGGACTAATTGACCTTTATCAAAAAGCATTTAATAGTATTTTATCTGTCCTATTTCTAGGTTAAAGGCTTGTCAGACCCAAATTTTGACGCGGTCATTATCGGCGCCGGGCATAACGGTTTAGTCTGCGCCGCTTACTTGCTCAAGGCTGGCTTCCGAGTCCTGCTCCTCGAAAAGCGCCCGGTTCCCGGCGGCGCCGCCACCACGGAGGAACTTCTGCCGGACACCGCGCCGGGCTTTCGCTTTAACCGTTGCGCCATTGACCACGAGTTTATTTTCCTGGGCCCGGTTATTCAAGAACTGGGCCTGCAAAATTGGGGTTTGGAGTATTTATTTCCAGATCCGAGTATCTTCTGCCCTCAGCCCAACGGCGATTATTTTCTGGCCTATCGCTCCCTGGAGAAAACTTGCGAGGACATCGCCCGCTACAGCGCCGCCGACGCCCGGCAGTATCAAGCCTTTATCCAGCATTGGCAGGGCCTACTGAAGGCTATTCAACCCCTGTTTAACGTCCCTCCCCAGGATGTTTTAGAAATTATCGGCGCCTACGATTGGGAGAGCCTTAACGCCGTCTGGCGTCTAGCGGGGTCGAAAAACAAGGCGCTGGATTTTATCCGCACCATGCTCAATTCCCCGGAGGACGTCCTCAACGAATGGTTCGACTGCGAGCGGGTAAAAGCGCCCCTGGCCCGGCTGGCCAGCGAAATCGGCGCTCCGCCCTCCCAAAAGGGAGCCGCCTCCGGGATGATGATGGTGGCCATGCGACACCAGGCGGGGATCGCCCGTCCTCGGGGCGGCACCGGCGCTTTGACCCAGGCGCTGGTTAACTTGGTTCAGTCCCTAGGGGGCAAGATCCTGACGGAGCAGAGGGTTAAACGTATTCTGGTGGAAGACGGTCGGGCTGTCGGCGTGGAAACGGCCACCCAAGTTTATCGGGCTTCCCAGGGCGTCGTCGCCAATGTGGACGCCCGTCGGGTCTTTCTGGATCTCCTCGACCCCGGCGCCGTCCCTCCCCTGCGTCGGCGTCTAGAGCGCCGGATTGTGAACAATAATGAATCCCTCTTAAAAATCGACTGCGCCCTGGCGGGTTTACCAACCTTTAGCGCCGCCCAGGGACGGCCGGAACTCTTGCAAGGCACGATTTTAATCGCCGATTCCCTGCGTCATGTGGAGGAAGCCCACGCCCTGGCCCAGATGGGGCAAATTCCCGACCGCAATCCCTCCCTTTACCTCGATATTCCCACCCTCTTAGATCCCTCCATGGCGCCGGAGGGCAAACACACCCTTTGGATTGAATTTTTCGCCCCCTATGAAATCGCCGGCGCCGAAGGAACGGGGCTGGCGGGCACCGGCTGGACAACGGAGCGGAAGGAACAGGTGGCGGATCGGGTGATAGCTAAACTGGCGGACTACGCGCCGGATTTGCCGGGGTTAATTATTGACCGCCATGTGGAAAGCCCGGCGGAGTTGGGGGAGCGCCTCGGCGCCTACCGGGGCAATTATTACCATTTGGATATGACCCTAGACCAGATGATGTTCCTACGACCCCTACCGGAAATCGCCAACTACCAAACCCCGGTGCAAAACCTCTATCTCACCGGCGCCGGCGCTCACCCCGGCGGCTCCATTTCCGGGATGCCGGGGCGCAACTGCGCTCGGGTTTTTCTCAAGCGGAAGGGAAATCGCCGATTTTTCGCCGGCTAGAGGCGGACGCGTCTTGGCGGGCGGCTAGGCGGCTAGAGGAGAAAATGGCTACTTTGCAGGCTGGCAACCCCGGAAACAGCCAGTTCAAACTCCTTAATCCCGTCGCCGTTGGTATCCCCGGCGAGTAAACCTCCGGCAAAGCGCAACTGCCCCGCCTGACCGGAAAAAGCGCCGGCGCCGATGAAGTTGAAGGCTTGATTGCCGCTCTGTAACGTATTGGCGTCAATCCCGGAGAGATCGATCAGATCGCAATCCGTTTCAAAATCGACAATCCGATCCCGGTTGTTGTTCTGATAAATTTCAGTACTGGAATTGAAGACAAAGCGGTCGCAACACTCGCCGCCCGTAAGGGTGTCGGCGCCTAAACCCCCGGTTAAAACGTCGTCGCCGCCGCCGCCCGAAATGAGGTCGTTGCCCGCGGAGCCGATAATGGTGTCATGACCCCAATCGCCGTCGATTTGCAGGTTGCCCCCGATGAGTTCGGTGGCGGAAAAATCGAGGAGGTTATCATCCCAGCGTCCCCAGAGGGTAACGGTTCCCCCGGCGCCGGTGGCGTCGATAATTTCAATGCCGCTACCGGGGCCGAAACTGAGCAGACCGATATCCACATTGCCGGAACCTAGGGCCAGAATCCGGTCAGTTCCCGAAAGGCCGGCGTCGGCGTAGGTATCGTAACCCTCGAAAGTGCCCCATTCGTCTGAGAAATACCCTTGAACCCAGTAATCGTCGGAGCCGTTGCCCCCATTAAGGGTGTCGTCGTCGCCGCCGCCGATAATGACGTCGTTCCCCGCGGAGCCGGTGATGACGTCATTGCCCCAATAGCCATGGATTTGGATATTGGAGCCGACAAAGGTCGTCGCCGAAAAATTAAGAACGTTACCGTTCCAATCCCCTAGCAGAGTGACCGTTCCCCCGGCGCCGGTTCCGTCGATGATTTCAATACCGCTGGCGGGGCCAAAAGTTTTCAAGCCAATATCCACGTTGCCGGAACTCAGGGCTAGAATCCGGTCAGTTCCCGAGGCGCCGGCGTCGGCGTAGGTATCATAGTGCTCGAAGGTGTCCCACTCTTCGGAGACGTAACCCCGAACCCAGTAGTCGTCGGAGCCGTTGCCGCCATTAAGGGTGTCGTCGTCGCCGCCGCCGATAATGACGTCGTTCCCCGCCGTGCCGGTGATTTTATCGGCGCCCCAGTCGCCGTTAATTTGGATATTGGAGCCGATAAAAGCGGTTTTAGAAAAATCCAAGGTATTAGCGTTCCAATCCCCTAGCAGGGTAACCGTTCCTCCGGCGCCGGTTCCGTCGATAATTTCAATACCGCTGGCGGGGGCAAAGGTTTTCAAGCCAATATCCACATTGCCCGGCCCTAGGGCTAGAATCCGGTCGGTGCCCGAAGTCCCTTTATCTCCGTAGGTATCATAGTGCTCAAAGGTGCTCCAGTCTTCAGAGACGTAACCGCGAACCCAGTAATCGTCGGAGCCATTGCCGCCGTTGAGGGTGTCGTCGTCGCCGCCGCCGATAATGACGTCGTTCCCCGCCGTGCCGGTGATTTTATCGTTGCCCCAATAGCCGTTAATTTGAATATTAGAACCGATGAAAGTGGTTTTGGAAAAATCTAAGGTATTAGCGTTCCAGTCCCCTAGGAGGGTGACCGTTCCTCCGGCGCCGGTTCCGTCGATGATTTCAATGCCGCTACCGCTAAACTTGGACATGCCCACATCCACGTTGCCGGAACTCAGAGCCAAGATCCGGTCAGTTCCCGAGGTTCCTTTATCGGCGATGACGTCAAAGGCCTCAAAGGTTTCCCAGGTTTCGTCAAAGAAACCAAAGTAGAGGTAATCGTCGGAGCCGTTGCCGCCGTTGAGGGTATCGTTATCGCCGCCGCCGATAATGACGTCGTTCCCGGCAGAGCCGGTGATTTTGTCGTTGCCCCAACCGCCGTTGATTTGAATATTGGAGCCGATAAAGGCGGTTTTGGAAAAATCGAGAGTATTGGCTGTCCAGTCCCCCAGGAGAGTGACAATCCCCCCGGCGCCGGTTCCGTCAATCGCTTCAATGCCGGCGGCGCTGAATTTCAGCAAACCAATATCCACATTGCCGGCGCCGAGCGCCACAATGCGGTCGGTTCCCGCGGTTCCCGTGTCGGCGTAAGTGTCAAAGCCTTGGAAACTCCACCAGCCCTCCGCTTCGTTGCCGGAGACCAAATAAGTATCGGAGCCTTGCCCGCCGTCTAGTTTGTCGTTTTCGGCGCCGCCGTCGAGGATATCGTCCCCCGCGCCGCCCTTGAGAGTATCCACTCCCCAATCGCCGTCCAGTAGATCGTTCCCGGCGCCGCCGTCCAAAGTATCGCCGCCGCCGTAGCCCAACAGATGGTCGGCGCCGGTCGTTCCCGTTACCGTGTCTTTTCCCCCGGCGCCGAGAATGACCACTTTTTGCCCGTAGAAGTAATTGAGCCAACTGGCTACGTCGCCCAGGCAGGCGTTAGCGTCGCCGTCTTCATTAACCAGACGATCTTCTTCAATCTCAAAGCCGATGTGGTAGAGACCGTCCGCCACCGTGTTGATTAAGTTTTCCCCGAGGTACTGAGTGGTGGCGCCGTTATTTTGCACCTGATGATAGCCCGTTTCCGTACCGTCTTCGTCGTCGCCGTGGAGTTCCAGAAAAAGCGGATAGTGATTATCCCGCACCCATTGGTTAATTAAGCGGATATCGTAGCTGGTAATCCAGCCGTCGGCGTTCACCCCGGTGGCTTCGATGGCGTCGATAATTAAGTGATTCAAACTATCCGCCGCAGAGGCGCCGCCATTAATATTCCCGGCGCAGGTCCATTTCGCTAAACCCGTGTCCAGCTTGATGGTGTCGACAATTTTATCCAACCCCGTGCCGGTGGTGGATTGATCAATATAAAAATAAGTCGCCCAATCCGCCACGTCTTTAACCATTGCGTTGGCGTCGCCGTCTTCATTGCGGAATTGACCGTCTTGGATTTGAAAACCAATGTGGTAAAGCCCGTCCGCTACGGTGTCAACCAAATTTTGCCCAAAATACGTCGTGTTAGCGCCGTCGTCTTGCACCAAATGGAAACCGGTTTCTGAATTATTTTCATCGTCTCCGTGAAGCGCTACAAATTGGTTATAGCGAGCGGTATTACTCCGAATCCAACTGTTAATTTGAACAATATCCGCCTCGGAAATCCAACCGTCCGCCGCAAGGTTATAGGTCGTAATCCCGGTTTTAATTAAAGCGTTTAAGCCATTGGCCGCGTCGGCGCCGCCCGCGACGTCCGCCCAAGGAATTTTATTGGCTAACCCGCCGTCGGCGATGACCAATTCCGTAATCCGGTCTAAACCCGTGTTGGTTGTGGCCCGGTCGGTGTAGAACTGGGTCAGCCAATCCGCCACGTCTTTAACCATGGCGTTAGCGTTGCCGTCTTCGTTGAGGAAAGCGCCGTTTTGGATCGGAAAACCAATGTGATAAAGCCCGTCCAACACCGTATCGACTAAATTCTGATTGCGGTAGCGTTGGCTGGCGCCGTTATTCTGAACCAAGTGAAACCCGGTTTCCACCGCGCCGTTATCGTCTCCGTGGAGGGCGGTAAATTCCGCTAGACGATTGGCTCGAATCCAGGCGTTAATGGCCGTAACGTCGCTGACGGTAAAAATACCGTTAGCGGCGACGCCGGTGGCTTGTTTCGCCTCTTTAATCAACTGATTTAACCCGTTGGCCGCCGTCATGCCGCCGCTGATATTGGTTCCTAAATTGGCGCCGGCTAAACCGGGATCTCGGCCGATTTGTTCGACGGTCTGATCCAAACCCGTCCCCGTGGTTCCTAGGGGAAGATTCATCGCTAGGGAATAGGCTTTACTGGCCATGGTTAAGAGTCCTCAGAAAATCTGGTGTTGTTAATCTGTCCCCACACCCCAAGTAAAGCAACATTTTTGTTGTTTAATTAATCAGGTCAATAGCGTTGCCAACTGGGTCTTTTTAGCCTAAGCGTTAGCCAAGGACTATCACCTCTATAGATTTACCGAAATTGACCCTTTTAACCCGTATTATAACCCTTTTATCCGTAAAAGCGCCGGGGGATTTTGCGCCTGCAATTCTTGCCTGCTATAAAATATATATATATTTCTATTTTTTGTCCTATTACAATCGAGAGCGGGCAAAGTTATTTTGAACGATCCCCAATTTCAGCCCCGGCGGTGTTAGGAGCTAAACCGGCCGGAAGCAATGAAGAAAAGGGGACGCCTCGGGAAAGGTTTGCTAGGATCACGGGCAATCTTGGGGATTTTCGCCCCGATTTCCGGTCATTGTCTCTCATTCATCATAAGCTTGAGCCATTATGCAGAGTTCCCTCACCCCCAACGCGGCGCTGGGCGCCGCCTACGCCGAAGCGCCGACGGGCCATCATCACGGTCACCCAGACCACCGTATTTTTGGCGTGGTCATGTTTCTGGTGGCGGAAAGCGCCATTTTCCTCGGTCTCTTTTCCGCTTACCTGATTTACCGGAGCGTAGTGCCGGTCTGGCCCCCGGAGGGCACCCCGGAGCGGGAATTGCTCCTGCCGGGGATTAACAGCGTCATCCTCATCGCCAGTAGCTTTGTCATGCACCAGGGACAGGTCGCCATCAAAAAGAACGATAACGCCGGACTACAACGCTGGTTTGGTCTGACGGCGCTGATGGGGATTCTCTTCCTCTCCGGTCAAGTCTACGAATATTTCCACCTGCAAATGGGGCTGACCACTAACCTCTTCGCTAGTTGTTTCTACGTGCTGACGGGGTTCCACGGTCTCCACGTCACCTTTGGGCTGATGCTGATCCTCTCCGTCCTCTGGCGCTCTCGCCAGCCCGGTCACTACTCCGGCTCCGCCCATTTTGGGGTGGAAGCCGCCGAACTGTACTGGCACTTTGTGGACGTGGTTTGGATTATTCTATTTATTCTGGTCTATCTCCTATAGCCCGTCGCCCTATTTCCCATGCTAGAACTCTACCAATTTGAACTGTCTCAGTATTCCGAGAAAGTCCGCTTTATCCTCGATTACAAGGGACTGGACTACAAAAAAATCGAAGTCGCTCCAGGGGTCGGGCAACTGGAACTCCTGAGACTTTCAGGGCAAACTAAGGTTCCCGTGCTTAAAGACGGAGAAACCATCATCGCCGACTCCACGGAAATCGCCCTCTACCTCGACCGCAAGTATCCCGAAAAGCCTCTCCTACCGACTGATCCGGTGCGACGGGGGCAATGCTTGCTTCTGGAGGAATGGGCCGACGAATCCATCGGTCTCAAGGGTCGGGTGGCCCTAATCGGCGCTCTCAACCAAAACCCCAGCTTCCGGGCTTCTCTTCTCCCCAGGGACACGCCCTCCCTCTTGCGCAATCTGGTCAGCGCCGCGCCGGGACAGGTTTTCGACCTCCTCGGCGCCGGAGTCGGCTTTGGCGGCGACGCGGTCAAGGAAGCCCTCCGCGGTCTCCATCAAGATTTGGAAGCCCTGACCTTGATTTTGCAACACCAGCCCTACCTCATTGGCGACGAGCCGACCCTGGCGGATCTGGCGGTGGCGGGTCTGAGTCTGATTATTAAAATCCCGGCGGGAAATTATCTCAATCTGCCCTCTAACCTTCTGGGCAAAGGGATTCCGGGCTTGGCGGACAACAGCCTCTACAGCCCTTTCTTTGACTGGCGGGATCGGCTCTATAGCCAGTTTCGGCGCTCGGATCTGCCGTCGTCGCCTCCCCCGACCGGCGCCAGTCCCACCGCCATCGCCATTGAGTAAGCCCGATGCCCCTGATTCAATGGTACCCCGGTCACATCGCCAGGGCGGAGCGACAGTTAAAGGAACAAATTAAACGGGTGGACGTGGTCCTCGAAGTCCTCGACGCCCGTATTCCTTTGGCGTCCCAACATCCCCAGGTCTCCCAATGGCTCGGCGCTAAGCCCCGCCTACGGATCCTGAACCGGGTGGATATGATTCCCGATTCCGTCCGAGACCAATGGCTAGCTTGGTTCAAAGAACAGGGGCAGGAGGTTTTCTGGGCCAACGCCAAGGAAGGCGGCGGCGTTAAGGCCATTCTCAAGGCCGCCCAACTGACCAGCCGCGCCGTCAACGCCAAGCGTCAATCCCGGGGCATGGAACCCAGACCCGTGCGGGCGGGGGTGATTGGCTTTCCCAATGTGGGCAAATCGGCGCTGATTAACCGACTCTTGGGGCGCAAGGTGGCGGAAAGCGCCCGCCGGGCCGGGGTGACGCGACAGTTGCGCTGGATTCGCATTTCCGAGCAGATTGAACTGTTGGATTCCCCCGGCATTATTCCCCTGAAACTGGACGACCAAGCCAACGCCCTCAAGTTGGCCATCTGCGAGGATATCGGCGAGGCGGCCTACGAGAATCAAGCGGTGGCCGTCGCCCTGGTTGAGCTATTAGGCGATCTAGGATTCACCGCCATTTTAGAAAGCCGTTATGGGCAAGAGCGGGGCGCCCTGACGGGGGAGGCTTACTTAGCGGAGTTGGCCCAGAGCCGGTTTCAGAACGACCGGGAGCGGGCGGCGTTACAACTTCTCAATGATTTTCGTAAGGGATTACTCGGCGCTCTGCCGTTAGAACTGCCGCCTTTGCAAACTCTTGAATTATAGCTTTCGACGACGCGGCTATCCCCAGGGATTGGGGCAATCCTCTATAATATGCCCTAATCTTGACTAACCTCGCCGTCCGACCCATGCACAGCGCCTTCCTCGACCGTCTCCACAGCCCCGAGCGCCCGGTTCTTGTCTTTGACGGCGCTATGGGCACTAACCTACAAGTACAGAATTTGACGGCGGCGGATTTTGGCGGCGCCGAATACGAGGGCTGTAACGAGTATCTGGTTCACACTAAACCGGAGGCCGTGGCGACGGTGCATCGGGCCTTCTTTGCCGCCGGCGCTGATGTGGTGGAGACGGACACCTTTGGGGGCACGCCCCTGGTGCTGGCGGAATACGATTTAGCGGATCAGGCTTATTATCTAAATAAAGCGGCGGCGGAGTTGGCCAAAAGCGTGGCCGCGGAATTTTCCACCCCGGAGAAACCCCGTTTTGTGGCGGGGTCTATGGGCCCGGGCACGAAGTTGCCAACGCTAGGTCATGTGGATTATGACACTTTAAAAGGCGCCTACATTGAACAGGTTCAGGGTTTATACAACGGCGGGGTGGATCTCTTTCTGGTGGAAACCTGTCAGGACGTCCTGCAAATTAAGGCGGCGCTGAACGCCATTGAAGCGGTGTTTCAAGAAAAGGGAGAGCGCCGGCCGATTATGGTTTCCGTGACCATGGAGGTGATGGGGACGATGTTGGTGGGAACGGAGATGGCGGCGGCGCTGGCGATTTTGGAACCCTACAACATCGATATTTTGGGGTTAAACTGCGCCACGGGGCCGGAGCAGATGAAAGCCCACATTAAATACCTCTCGGAGCATTCTCCCTTTATTGTTTCCTGTATCCCCAACGCCGGACTGCCGGAAAATGTGGGGGGACAAGCTTTCTATCGCCTGACGCCGGTGGAATTGCAAATGGCCTTGATGCACTTTGTCGAAGATTTAGGCGTGCAGATTATCGGCGGCTGTTGCGGCACCCGCCCGGAGCATATTCAGGCGCTGGCGGACATCGCTCAGACTTTAACCCCCAAGGAACGCCAGCCCCACTACGAACCCTCCGCGGCCTCTATTTACAGCGCCCAAACTTACCTTCAGGACAATTCCTTTCTCATTATCGGCGAGCGCCTCAACGCCAGCGGCTCCAAGAAATGCCGGGATTTGCTCAACGCCGAGGACTGGGATAGTTTGGTTTCGCTGGCGAAATCCCAGGTCAAGGAAGGCGCCCAAATTTTAGACGTCAACGTCGATTACGTAGGCCGGGACGGCGTCCGGGATATGCGGGAATTGGCCGCCCGACTGGTGAATAACGTCACTTTACCCCTGATGCTGGACTCCACGGAATGGCAAAAAATGGAGGCGGGGCTAAAGGTGGCGGGAGGGAAATGTATCCTCAACTCCACCAACTACGAAGACGGAGAGGAGCGCTTTTATAAAGTCCTCGACATCGCCAAGGAATACGGCGCCGGCATTGTCATCGGCGCCATTGACGAAGAGGGCATGGGACGGACGGCGGCTAAAAAGTTCGAGATCGCGGAACGAGCCTATAACGCCGCGGTGGCCTACGGTTTGCCCCCCACGGAAATTTTCTTCGACCCTTTGGCGCTCCCCATTTCCACCGGCATTGAGGAAGACCGGGAAAACGGCAAAGCCACGGTGGAGGCCATTGGCCAAATCCGGGCGGAACTGCCGGGGTGTCATATTTTATTGGGGATTTCCAACGTCTCCTTCGGGTTAAATCCCGCGGCCCGACAGGCGCTTAATTCCGTTTTTCTTCACGAATGTATGCAGGCCGGGATGGACGGCGCCATTGTCAGCGCCAATAAGATTTTACCCCTGGCGAAAATCGACCCGGAGACTTTAGAAGTTTGTCTGGATTTAATCTACGACCGGCGCCGCTTTGAAGGAGAGGTTTGCGTCTATGACCCCCTGACAAAATTAACCACCCTTTTTGAAGGGAAAACCACCAAACGGGATAAATCTGGGGATATTAACCTTCCCATTGACGAGCGCCTGAAACGGCATATTATCGACGGGGAACGGTTGGGGTTGGAAGAGGCCTTAGCGGAGGCGTTAAAATCCCATCCGCCCTTGGAAATTATTAACGTCTTTCTCCTGGACGGTATGAAGGTTGTCGGGGAACTCTTTGGCTCCGGGCAGATGCAGTTGCCCTTTGTTTTGCAATCCGCCCAAACTATGAAGGCGGCGGTGGCCTATCTGGAACCCTACATGGAAAAATCCGAAAGCGCCGGCAACGCTAAGGGAACTTTTGTCATTGCCACGGTGAAGGGAGACGTCCACGATATTGGCAAAAATTTGGTGGATATTATCCTTTCTAATAACGGCTACAAAGTGATTAACCTCGGCATTAAACAACCCGTGGAAACCATTATCCAAGCCTACCGAGACCATAACCCCGACTGTATCGCCATGAGCGGTCTATTGGTGAAATCCACGGCCTTTATGAAGGAGAATTTGGAAGTTTTTAACCAGGAAGGCATCACCGTTCCTGTTATTTTAGGCGGCGCCGCTTTAACCCCCAAATTTGTCCATCAAGATTGTCAAGCCACCTATCACGGTCAAGTCATTTACGGCAAAGACGCCTTCGCCGATCTCCATTTCATGGACAAACTCATGCCCGCCAAGGCCGCCCAGGGTTGGGACGACCGTCAGGGCTTTTTAGGGGAGTTTGCCGACCAGAACGGCGCCGGAAACGAGTTAAACCCCGAGCAGAATACCTTTGGGGTAGAGGAAGAAAAACTGATCGACGCCGCTCCGCAACCGGCGGAACCCGTCGTTCTCGACACCCGGCGCTCGGAAGCTGTAACTGCGGACATTCCCCGCCCGACCCCCCCCTTCTGGGGAACCCGGATTTTAACCCCCCAGGAGATTCCCCTGGCGGAGGTCTTTCCCTATCTGGATTTACAGGCGCTGTTTGTGGGGCAATGGCAGTTCCGCAAACCCAAGGAGCAAGCTCGGGAGGAGTACGACCAGTTTTTACAAGCGAAAGTCCATCCCATCCTAGAGCAGTGGAAAGAGAAAGCCGAAGCGGAAAATCTGCTTCATCCCACCGCGGTCTATGGTTATTTCCCCTGCCAAGCGGAGGGTAATAGTTTACTGATCTACGATCCCCAGACCGTTACAGACAATCAAGGACAAATTCCCCCGGATCTAGCGCCGCTAACCGTTTTTGAATTTCCCCGGCAAAAATCCGGGCGGCGCCTCTGTATCGCCGACTTTTTCGCGCCGAAGGAATCGGGGTTAACGGACGTTTTTCCCCTACAAGCGGTGACGGTGGGGGAGGTGGCCACAGCCTACGCCAAAACCCTCTTTGACGCCAACGAATACACCGACTACCTCTATTACCACGGCCTAGCGGTGCAGACGGCGGAGGCGCTAGCGGAATGGACCCATGCCCGCATTCGTCGGGAATTGGGTTTCGGCGCCGCTGACCCGGACAATATTCGGGACATTCTTCAGCAACGCTACCAAGGCTCCCGCTATAGCTTTGGCTATCCCGCCTGTCCCAATATGCAGGATCAGTATAAACAGTTAGATCTCCTGCAAACCGACCGCATTGGCCTCTTTATGGACGAAAGCGAGCAGGTTTACCCGGAGCAATCCACCACGGCGCTGGTCGCTTACCACCCGGCGGCCAAATATTTCAGCGCCTAAGGTAACGGCTACGTTCTAAACCCTTACCCAGTCAGACTTTGGGCGGATCTGCTAGCGGAGTTATACGGCGCCGGCCCCAATCGGCGCCGGGGTTTGTTGAATTAAATGCCCTCATTCTGACGCTAATCATCTAAGGGACTTCTAACCCCTCTACCCCCTCTGGCTAAAACGTGGGTGTAGATCATCGTCGTTCTCACGTCCTTGTGTCCGAGGAGTTCTTGCACCGTGCGGATGTCGTAGCCGTTTTGAAGCAGATGGGTGGCGAAACTGCCGCCCCTCCCTCGGAGGGGAACCGGACTCCAAGTCCCCCAAAGTTGGGGGATTTAGGGGGCGAAAGCGCTAAACCGCGGCGAGTTGGGGTTCCGGGCGCCGACTGTTGCGGACTCCGGCGATGGCTTCGGCGTAATCCGGGGCGTTAAAGACGGCGGAGCCGGCCACGATGGCGTTAGCGCCGGCCTCTAGCACTTGCCAGGTGTTAGCGGGTTTGAGGCCGCCGTCCACTTCAATCCAGGGATCTAGCCCTTTTTCGTCGCAGAGGCGCCGCAGACGTTGAATTTTCGGTAAAACTTCCGGGATAAAGCTCTGGCCGCCAAAGCCGGGGTTGACGCTCATGATCAAGACCAAATCGCAAACCGGCAAAACGTATTCGATTAATTCCAAGGGCGTGGAGGGATTCAAGACCACCCCGGACTGTTTCCCTAGCTCCCGGATTTGGCAGAGGGTGCGGTGCAGGTGGGGGGAGGCGTTGTGCTCGGCGTGGACGGAGATAATATCGGCGCCGGCTTTGGCGAAGTCCTCCACGTATTTTTCCGGCTCCACGATCATTAAGTGGACGTCCAGGGGCTTTTGGGTGTAGGGGCGAATCGCTTTAACGATCAGGGGGCCAATGGTGATATTGGGGACAAAGCGCCCGTCCATGACGTCGACGTGAACCCAATCGGCGCCGGCTTTGTCAATCGCCTCAATTTCGGCGCCGAGGCGGCTAAAGTCTGCGGAGAGGATAGAGGGCGCGACGACGATAGGTTTGGAGGCCATGACAAACTTCTCTGGGG
This sequence comes from Cyanobacteria bacterium RI_101, assembly GCA_016471375.1. Taxonomy (GTDB): domain Bacteria; phylum Cyanobacteriota; class Cyanobacteriia; order Cyanobacteriales; family Microcystaceae; genus Synechocystis. The sequence goes on along the minus strand of WGLZ01000033.1, from coordinate 58,142 downwards.
GTAGGGCGGGGTAAATCGCCTTTTAGTCTAGCAGTTCAGAGGCCAGATATCAGATATCAGATTTCAGGAGGGGATAGGGGCCTTGAGCCGGAAGGGTTACAACATCCGTCACTCTAACCCCGGCGCCGGGGAGTCCCGAGGGGAGGCAGTATAATCGGGGAATAAACCCTTTGAAGACTGGTTATTTACATTCTTTAGTACTTTTCTTATGCGTCGTTTTTTGAGCCTGATTTTAATTCTCCTGCTGAGCTTCAGCGCCGGGGCCTGTAGTCCAAAGCCCGAAGCCTCGGCGCCGAGAGCGACCGCTGTTAACACCCAACCCCGACCGGCGGCCGTCAGTTCTGGGCGTTACCCCGTCCAACAAGCCACCTACGACGACGGGACGGGACTTTACACGCTCCTGCTCCTGAATACGCCCCCGGGCCAGCCCGCCTCCTTCCAAACCGAAAATCTGCGCATGGCTCGCCTCACTCAGGAGCAAATTGACCAAGGCGAAAAAACCTTTGTGGAAATTCAGGGCGCGGACGCAGAACTCTACCTGACGGAAGATTTTAAAATTGAGTATGTTCATTCGGTGACCGAGACCCAAACCAATCCCGCCACGGGACAGCCGGAAACGGTGGTGGTGCGTCGGGAATCCAATTTTTGGTCTCCCTTCGCCGGAGCTTTGGCGGGGCAGGCCCTCGGCAGTCTCCTTTTCCGTCCCCAATACTATTTTCCCCCGGTCTATAGCGGCGCGCCGTTAACGGGCTTTGGCGGCTACGGCTCTAGCTATAACCAAGCCGTAGACAGTTACCGCTCCCGCAACCAGACGGCGCCGCCCGCGGTCAAGAACCGACAAACCGTCCGGGCCACCGGCAATCTGCGGAAACCCAGCCCCTCCAATACCGCCACCCGGCGCCCGAGCCAAACCAACACTAAATCCACCGGAGCCGGCGCCAGTTCCAGTCGTCTGCGCTCCTCCGGCGCCAGTCGTCCCAGCCAAGCCCGACCCAGTAGCCGCAGTTTTGGCAGTTCCCGCCCCTCCGGCCGCAGTTATAGCCGGGGCGGCGGTCGGCGCCGTTAGGATCTCCCCGCTATGGCTCGTTTTATCGTCGGCGTGATGGGCGCTGGGGAAAACGCCTCTCCCCAGGCCCTGATTTGGGGCCGAGAACTGGGGCGCCTCATTGCCGAGGCCGGTTGGGCGCTCCTAACCGGCGGGCGGAACTGCGGGGTGATGGCCGCGGCCAACCAAGGCGCCAAGGAAATTCCCCAGAGTTTAACTTTGGGTATCCTGCCCCACCCCGGCGCCGAGCCTAGCCCCGATGTCGATCTGGTTATCGTCACCGATTTGGGCAACGGACGAAACAATATAAATGTTTTGACTAGTCAAGTCGTGGTGGCCTGCGGCGTCGGGGGAGCGGGAACCGTTTCCGAGATCGCCTTAGCGCTGAAGTGCGGTAAGCCGGTAATCTTACTGGGTTGGCCGCCTCAGGCTCTAGAGTTTTGGCGCCAATTTGCCCCAGTTGACAGCGCCGAAACGCCGTTGGAGGCAGTGGGGTTAATTCGTCGTCTGCGTCCTAATAGCGGCGCTTGAAAGTCTATCAAGGCGGGCTTGCGTTCGTTTTAAGACCCCCGCGATTGGGGGCTTGTCCTTCTGAGCTGGTGGATTTCCATGACCCGTTTTTTACAGACGTCCTTTACCCCGTTGCTCCGTTTGGCCACGGATGAAAATCGCTGGCGCCCCTTTTGGTTCGGGTGCCTCGGCGCCGGTTTGGTCGCCATTCACCTGACCCTCTGTTTACGGCAAAACGACCCGGATTTTCTCGGTTTAAGTCTCATTGTCTGGTTTGCGGTGATTACCCTGCTCCGGCGCCGAGGAGACAACTTTGCCTGGGCTTCGGAGCCGCTGGCATCCGGGGCGGGGAGCTTACTCGTCGCGGTCTTTCTCTTAAGAAGTTTTAACTCGGCGCTGAATCCGGGATTAACCATTCTGCCTCTGCTAGGGGGACTGGGGTTGGCGTTGCTGGCCGGCGGGTCGCGAGCGCCGAAGACCTACGGGAAAGAACTGGTTATTCTTTCCTTGCTGGTCATTCCCAAGGAACTGGGCCACGGCATTTTCAATCTCTCCCAACCCCTGTCCTTACTTACCGCCAAACTCTCCGGCTTTCTGCTCTGGTATTTCGGCGCCGAGGTAACGGTGGTCGGCAACGCTCTCAATTTTCCGGCGGGGGCGGTGGTAGTCTCCGAAGCTTGTTCCGGGGTGAGTAATTTGACTTATTTGCTCAAAGTCGCCGTTATTTTTCTACTGCTCTTCCCCTTCCCTCAAAAGTTTTACGCCTGGGTCATTCCCCCCTTTGCCCTAGCGCTGGCTCTGGTAATGAATGTTCTCCGCATCGCCCTCTTGGCGCTCCTGAGTCCCGCTAACCCCGACAGTTTTCTCTACTGGCACGAAGGGGAAGGGTCGACTCTCTTTAGCCTGATCAATATGCTGATTTTTGGGACGGTTTATTTCGCCCTTTGGGGTCAAGTCGCGGCGCCGCGGGAGGTTAAACCGAAACGGAAATTGGCTTCCACTCGCAAGCTGGCTTCTCTTCGTCCCCCCTCTTCTCGAAACTAGGCCCTAATGTTTAGCCAAACGCTGACTTTACGGTTACGGGACTCCGACGCCGCGGGGGCGGTCTACTTCGCGTCTCTGCTGGCGCTCTGCCACGATGTTTACGAGGCTTTTTGGGAATCCCAAGGCCTAAACCTCGGCGCGTTTTTGCCGGAAACCGGTTTAGCCTTGCCCATTGTCCGCAGTGAAATGGACTATCGACGCCCCCTCGGCTGGGGCCAGCGCCTAGAAATTCAGATGACAGTGGTTAATCTGGAGCGCCGGAGGTTTGAGACCCATTATCAAATATTCAACACTGAAACCCCTCCCGTTCTCCTGGCCGGCGCCGCTCTCCGTCACGTCTGTATTTGTCCCGTCTCTCGCCAAAGACGGGATCTGCCGGAACCCTGGCGACAGGTTTTGGCGGCTGAAGCGGGAAGGGTCGATTCCTAAAGACGGGGAGAAAATCCCGTCTCCTTGTTATACTAAGCCGGTAAACCCTTTGGTTTTTCTTTTAGGGGCGTTGTTAATGTTTGGACTCGGTTGGCCGGAAGTGTTGATTATTCTCGGGGTTGTGGTGTTGATCTTTGGCCCCAAAAAAATCCCGGAAATCGGCGCCGCTTTGGGTAAAACCCTCCGGGGCTTTAAGGAAGAAGTCCAAACTTCGGAGCGAGATCCCCTCGACTAAGGGAGTCATGACCCTCCGCATTTACGGCAACCGCTCTTTGAAAACCCTGCCGGGTCTCGAAACCCGTCCCACCGCCGCTAAAGTGCGACAGGCGCTGTTTAACATTTGGCAAAGTCGCGTCGAGGGGAGTCGCTGGTTGGATCTCTGCGCCGGCAGTGGCTCCCTCGGAGCCGAAGCCCTCTGCCGCGGCGCTCAAGCCGTTACCGGGGTCGATTCCTCCGGCGCTGTTTGTCGGCTGTTGCAGGCTAATTGGCGTTCCCTGGCCTCTCCCGAGCAAACCGCGGAAATTCTCCGGGGGGACGTCTTAAAACTCCTGCCCCGCTTTCCTCCCCGACAATTCGACCTGATTTACTTCGACCCGCCCTACGCCAGCGCACTCTACTCTCCCGTTTTAGAAGCGATTAGCGAGACGCGAATCCTAGCTCCGACCGGAGAACTGGCTATTGAGCATGACCGGAACTTTACGGCGCCGTTGGAAATTGAAGGGTTACGCCAACGAGACCAGAAACGCTACGGCAAAACCTTCCTCTCCTTTTTTCAGACGATAGATATCCGATGACAGATATCAGTTGTCAGCGGCGGTCGGGCTACGGCCCTTCGGCGTCCTTGGGCAAGCTCAGGACGGCGCTCCGCTCAGCCTTCGATTTCGATTACGTTATATTTCGCGTCTTGAACAAAGTCCCTCAATTTCGATTACGCTCTACTTTGCGCCCTAAGCGTAGCGGCCCCTGAGCAACGTCGAAGAGCCGAAGGGCGCCTCCTCCCCTTCCCCCCGCTCCCCCCATGACCCCCCAAGAGATCCAAACCCTCCTAACCTCCGACAACTTTAGCGACCAAATCCGCGGCCTCAACCACCTACGGAACCTCGACCCGGCCCTCGCCTTTCCCCTCCTCAAACCTCTCCTCAACGACCCCAATCCCCGCATCCGCTACGCCGCCGTCAGTCAACTGGACCCCATCGGCGCCGTCAATCCCCGGGAAAGCCTCGAACTTCTGCGGGAGCGCCTGTTTAACGACTCGGAAATCGACGTGCAATCGGCGGCGGCGGACGCTATCGGCGGTCTCAAACTCACGGAAGCCTACCCCGACCTCGAACAGGCCTATCGCAACACCCAGGACTGGCTCTTGCAAATGAGTATCGTGGCCACCCTAGGAGAAATGGGCGACCCGAGAGGCGCCGAACTGCTGAAAACGGCGCTGTCTTCCCCCCAGAGTTTAATCCGCACCGCGGCCATCGGCGCCTTGGGAGATTTAGGCGACGCGAGTATTGTGCCCCTTCTCTTACCCCTAGCGGAGGACGAAGACTGGCAGGTGCGCTACCGCTTAGCGTTAACCCTCGGACAACTGCCCGCCCCGGAGGGTCTGGCGGCGCTGGAGCGCCTGAGCCAGGATGAAGCGGAGCAGGTGGCCGCTACGGCCCGGGAGGCGCTGGCGGCCCGGGTTTAGGAGAATGGTTGGATCAATCCCTCAATTTGCGGGCAATTGCCCCCTGTCCAAGGCTACGGTGTACACAAATCTCGGTTAAAGACTCAGTTTTGGGTTTGATCCCCCTAAATCCCCCTTTGTAAGGGGGACTTTGAGAAGTTTTCCCCCCTTTCAAAGCGGGGCTAGGGGGGATTGCAATGGGGCGTTGACCTGGGGCAAAATCCAGTCCAGCGCCGCGGTCAAATCCTCGGCGATATGGTTCGGATTGTACTGAGCGAGTTGTTCTTTATCCCGAATCCCGGAGAGCACCGCCACCACCGGAATATTTTGGCTCTGGGCCGCGGCGATATCCGCTTCTGTGTCCCCCACCATCCACACGGACGGCGCCGGGGGGAGTTGGGCCACCGCCCGGGCCATGAGGCGGGGTTTATCTTCAATATCCGTGGTCTTGACGTAATCGTCGGCTAAACAATAACGGCGCTCTGGAGGAAAAAAGCCCCCCAAATTGACCCGCTCCAGCGCCTCCTCCAGTTCGCAGACCCGGCGCATGGTCATCACCACCAGCTCAACGCCTAAGCCCTGAATCCGTTCCAGAGTGGCCAGCGCCGTCGGCCAGGGCTGGTCGTAGGGCAGATAGGGCAAAGTGTGAACGGTGTCCCGGCGCAGTTGGGCAAAGTCTTGGGATTGACGGTCGTCCAAGCCCGATTTGAGACCGATATCCCGCTCCGGCACCCGGGCCCGTTTCAGGCGCCAAAACTCCCCCTTGTCGAGGGTCTTCACAGGCTGATCGGCGGCTTTAACCTGGTCTAGACAGTAGAGATAGACCCGATAGTAGCGTTCAGAGACGTCCATAATCGGGCCGTCAAAGTCGGTGATCAATCTGAGCATGGAGTCGGGGAAAGAGAAATGACTTTTTATTCTAGGCTATCCCCGCAATCGCTAAAGGAGAACGTCAAATCCCCTTAACTGACAATCTTGAGCCAGGCGAAAATCTGGGTCGCCGTCAGGGTCAGTTCTACCCCGGTCACAACGGGTAAAGCGCCGCCCCCCGGCCGATTTCCCCATCCGCGCAAATTGGGCTTGTTGGCGGGGTTGCCCTAGGCCCGCCGGGGCTGAACCGTTATCGGCCAACCAGGATAACCACGGATCGTTCCCCTAAAAGAATACCCTGTTGATTTTCCAGCCGCGGCTCCGACCCCGGATCCCAACTACTGGGATCGGCGCCGGTATTGGCGAAGACGAACCAGCTCTTTTCCGGGGGGAGTTGGGGCAACTCGAACCAGTGGGCCTGCCAATGGAGATTCATGGCGACGTAGATAAAGTCGTCCCGAACGGTTCCTCCCTTAGCGTGGGCGCCGCAGAGGAGGAAGGCCAACAGATGGCCGGAAGACCAGTCCGCGTCCCAGGCCTTGACCCCGTGCCAACTAATATCGGGGTAGCCGCTCCCGACGTAGTCCCGATTTTGGAAATGGTAGGGATTTCGCAGAACAGGGTGGGCCCGTCGGAAGGCGATACAGTGGCGGAAAAATTCTAGTAATCCTGATTCCCGCTCCGCCAGCGTCCAATCCAACCAGTTGAGGGCGTTGTCGTGACAGTAGGTGTTGTTGTTGCCCTGCTGGGTGCGGCCCATTTCGTCTCCCATGAGAATCATCGGCACCCCTTGGCTGACCAATAACAGAGCCGCCGCGTTTTTAATTTGCCGGCGCCGGAGAGATTGAATGGCCGGATTGTCGGTGGGGCCTTCCCAGCCGCAGTTCCAACTGTCGTTGTCGTTACTGCCGTCGTTATTGTTCTCCCCGTTGGCTTCGTTGTGTTTGCCGTTGTAGGAAACCAGATCCATCAAGGTAAAACCGTCGTGGCAGGTGATGAAATTAATGGAGGTGGCCGGCGCCCGTCCCGAGGCCGCGTAGAGGTCGGGGGAACCCTGGAGGCGCTGGGCCGCGTCCCCCGCCGAGCCGTCCCCCTTCAGGAATTTCCGCAGACTGTCTCGGTATTTGCCGTTCCACTCCGCCCAGCGCCCAAAGGCCGGGAAGGAGCCGACCTGATAGAGACCCCCCGCGTCCCAGGCTTCGGCGATCAGTTTGCATTTTGCCAAAATGGGATCAAAGGCTAAACTTTCCAAGAGGGGGGGATTAGCCAAAGGCGCGCCCCAGGGGTCTCGCCCGAGAATCGCCGCCAGGTCAAAGCGAAAACCGTCGATGTGGTACTCCGCCGCCCAGTAACGCAGACAGTCCAGCACCATGCCCCGGACGATGGGATTGTTGCAATTTAAGGTGTTGCCCGTGCCGCTAAAGTTGAAGTAATAGCCCTCCGGGGTGAGCATATAGTAGGTTTTATTATCGACGCCCCGGAAGGAAATGGTGGGGCCCCGCTCATTGCCCTCGGCGGTGTGGTTAAAGACCACGTCGAGAATCACTTCAATGCCGTTTTTGTGGAGTTCTTTCACCAGCGCCTTGAGTTCGTCCACCTGCATGCCCAGTTTGCCGGTGGCCGCGTAACCGGCTTTGGGCGCGAAGAAGCCCACGGTGCTATAGCCCCAGTAATTTAAAAGCAGTTCCCCTGTTTCTGGATTGGGGCGGCTATTTTCAAACTCGTCAAACTCGTAAATGGGCATCAACTCCACCGCGTTAATCCCCAGCGCCTTGAGGTAGGGAATTTTATCCCGCAAACCGGCGAAGGTGCCCCGGTGACTCTCCTTGATCCCGGAGGAGGGGTCTCGGGTGAAACTGCGCACATGGAGTTCGTAAATAATTTGATCCTCCGGCGGAATTTCCAGGGGACGATCCCCCTCCCAGTCAAAATCGTCGAAGGCCACTCGGCCCCGGTGTTGGTAAATATTGTTCCAATCCGGCTCGGCGCCCCAGACGTCTCGCCCGCCAATGACTTTGGCGTAGGGATCGAGGAGAATTTTAGTTTTGTCAAACCAATGCCCCTGCTGGAAGTTATGGGGGCCGTCCATACGGTAGCCATACTCCAGATTTTCGTAATCCAGATCAAAAACCACCATCGAATAGACATTGCCGATGCGAAACTCGTCCGGGAAGGGAATTTCCGCTTTCGGCGCCGGCGCTCCTTTATCAAAAAGGACTAAAGAACAGGAAGTCGCATGGCTGGAGAAAATGGAGAAATTGATCCCTCCGCCCGGCGCCGGAGTCGCGCCGAAGGGAAAGGGCTTACCGGGACGGAGTTTAAATTCTCCGTGACGATGGGTGGGATGGGCGTCAATCCGCTCTGGAGTCATGGCGTTAGACCAAGTAATCTCAATAACTGAATAATTGGCGACTGATATCTGATAAATAATGATTATTTACCCTAATTGCTCAATTCCCTCTTCTAGGGTGTCGCAGGTAATAAAAAATTCCAGAAATCCGGTCACGGACATGGTGTCTCGAATCTCCTCCGACAGACCCACCAGCGCCAGTTTTCCCTCCTGGGCCGTGCCCTGACGATAGAGAGAGAGGAGCATGCGCAGACCGGCGCTGGACATGTAGGGCACGGCGCTTAAGTCTAGGAGAATTTTCCCCCCCGGCTCCACCAGGGGAAGGATTTTGTCCGCGACCCCCGGCGCCGTGTTGGCGTCGATGTCTCCCGCTAGGGTGGCAATGCGAATCTCGTTATGGTTGCTTAGAGTAATATCCATCGGCGCTAAGGGAAAGGGAAGGGCGTTGTTACCGAAGCTGTTTTTGAGGGGCGTTTTTAACACTCTACTATATTGACTCAAGGCCGCGAATTTAGATCCGCGGGCCAAGTATTACCCTATGGAGAAAGGGAGAGAGAACGCGGCCCTAATCTCGGAAGCGCGACGAGCAATCTCTACAATAGACCTACTCCCACACTAGAGAAAGACTTATCTTGTCTTTGCCCCCGCCATGAGCCTGCGTTTTCTCAGTCGTCCGGCTATCTACCTGCTTAATCGCCTCAAATATCCCCAAAAGTTCGCTCTCCTTAGCGGCGTCTTTCTGGTTCCCTTGGGGTTGGCTTTCTATCTACTGCTTTCCGAGATCCAGAACCGCGTCGATTTTGCCCGGCGAGAAATTGAGGGTCTTCGCTATCTTCGCTCCCTGCAAGACTTGAACAACGCCCTATTAAACTTTAGCCCTCCGGGGGATCGCGCCGCCCTGGAGGAGGCTTGGCGCCGACTGCAAAGCGCCGACGCAGAAACGGGAGCGACCCTAGAAACCGCTTTGCCCTTGAGAACCCTGACCCAGGAATGGCAAGCCTGGCAATCCCAACCCCAAAAGCTGAACCCTTGGGAATTAATGGAAGCGCCGCTCCAGCGCCTCCGGCGCCGGGTGGGAGACCAGTCCAACTTAATCCTCGACCCGGATTTAGATAGCTACTACTTGATGGAAGCGACACTGCTGACTCTGCCTCAAATCCAAAGCAATTTAGGGAAAATACAACGGATACTAGCCGCGGATACCGCCTCGGAACTCAACATCTGGCGCCGGGCCCAACTCCTCGCCCGACGGGAAAATTTAATCCAACTGACCCAGACTCTAGAGAATGGTTTTCAGGTCGTTTTTCAACGCGCGCCGTCCCAGGTTCTTTCCGGGAGCCTTAAACCCCAACTGGCGGCTCAAGTTCAAGCCAATCGACAGTTAATCCGGGCGCTGGAAACACTGCTTAATGCCCAAAGCGCCCCCCAGACGGAAGTTTTATTCGCCGGCAATCAAGCCGCGTTAGAGGCTAGCGCCGCTCTCTGGCAAAGCGGCGCCGAAAATTTGGAGACCCTGCTTCAGCGCCGAATCGACCGCTTGCGACGACGCCAACAATTGTTAAGTGTGCTGGTCTTGGCCGCTTTGGCGCTGGCGGCCTACCTGTTTATCGGTTTTTATGAAAGTCTGATGATCACCTTAGAGCAACTGCGTCAAGCGTCTCTACGGTTAGTGGCGGGAAATCAATCCCAGAATTGGGCGCTGGATACTCGGGACGAAATGGGGGAGGTGGTGCAATCCTTCCAAACCTTGGCGGACGCCCTGAGAGTGGCGGAGGCTAAATATCGGGGCATTGTGGAAAACGCCGTGGTGGGCATTTATCAAACCAGTCTGGGGGGTCAATATCTGACGGTGAACACTCGCCTCGCCCAAATCTACGGTTACGACTCGCCCCAGGCCTTAATGACCTCTCTTCAAGATATTCAGGGGCAATTGTACGTCCAACCCCGGCGCCGTCAGGAATTTATCGAAAGTCTTCGGGAAAACGGCTCCCTACGGAATTTCGAGTCCCAGGTCTATCGGCGGGACGGCTCCGCGATCTGGATTTCCGAGTCGGCCCGCTGTCTTTACGACGATCGAGGCGAATTAACGGGCTTTGAGGGGACGGTGATGGATATTAGTCAGCGCAAAGCCGACGAACTGGAGATCGAGCGCCTCACCCGGAGCCTTCAGGACGATAACCTCCGCCTCGGCGCCGAATTGGCCGTCACCCGGCGCTTGCAACAACTACTGATGCCCTCGGAGCGGGAATTAGAATCCGTGGCGGGGCTGGATATCGCCGGGTTTATGGAACCGGCGGACGAAGTGGGGGGCGACTACTACGACATCCAACAGGCCAACGGCAAAACCCGCATTAGTATCGGCGACGTCACCGGCCACGGTTTGGAGAGCAATTTAGTGATGATTATGGCCCAAACCGCGGTGCGCACCCTGTTAGAAAACGGAGAAACTGACCCGGCCCGCCTCTTAAACGCCGTCAATCGCACCCTCTACGACAATATCCGCCGCATGGGATCCTATAAAAATATGACCTTAATGTTGCTGGAGTACGAAGCGGGAATCCTGCGTCTGAGCGGACAACACGAAGAGTTAATCATTGTCCGCCGGAGCGGTCAGGTGGAAAATATCGACACTTTTGAGCTTGGATTTCCCTTGGGCTTAGAGTCCGACATTACCCATCTAGTCTCGGAAACCACCCTCCAGTTGAAATCCGGCGACCTGGCGGCGCTGTACACCGACGGTATTACCGAGGCCATGAACCCCCAAAAGGAACAATACGGCCTCGAACGTCTGCAAAAGGTTCTAGCCCAGAACCGCCACCTAACGGCGGAAGACATTCGCCAGGCGGTGATTCGGGACGTGAGGGACTGGATTAAAACCCAAAAAGTTTTTGACGACATCACTTTAGTGATCCTTAAGCAACAATAATTCTCCAAACTCTGTGCTTTACTAGAAATCCCACCTTTGGTTCCGATTTCCGTGGTTATGGCTTCTCTCTCTTCCTACGCCGACGCTTCCCGGGACACTGGCCCCGGTTTAGAACTGGAACAATTACGGGGGGAGAATCAGCGCCTCCGGCGGGAAAACGAGGATCTCCACATCGCCCTGACCACCATCGCCGAGCACGGCGACATGGTTGAATCCCTCCTCAATGAAACCAACGTCAAACTCAAGGCGGAAATCGCCGAGCGCCAACGGGCGGAGGCCAAACTCCACAATCTCCTCCATCTCATTTCCCGCCAAAAGGAAGACCTAGAGATCATTGTTCAAACCATCATGGAGCACGGGGACGTGGTGGACGCCCAGTGGCGCCAAAAATTCTGCGAAGCCAACGAATTGATTAACCTCGACGGCCTCACCCAGGTGGCTAATCGGCGCCATTTTGACCAACATCTAGAGACACAGTGGCAAAAATTGGCGGAAACGGGAGAACCTCTGGCGCTGATTTTCGCCGATGTGGATTATTTCAAGGAATTTAACGATTTCTATGGCCACCTCAGCGGCGACGACTGTTTGCGGCGCCTCGCCAAGGCGCTGAGCGCCTGTTTGCGGAACCCCTTTGATCTCTTTGCCCGCTACGGCGGGGAAGAATTTATCGCTATTTTGCCCAACACCGACCAAACCGGCGCTTATCAGACGGCCCGACGGATGCAGGCCACCCTAGAACTGCTGGCCATTCCCCACCACCTCTCTCCCCTGGGGGACTGGGTTACTATGAGCTTTGGGGTGGCGGTGCTGATTCCCCAACCGGAACAGAACCCTGAAGACCTAGTGGCGCTGGCGGATCGGTGTCTTTACCAAGCTAAGACGGGGGGCAAAAATCGCGTTATTTGCGCCGACCAAGTCTAAAGCGCTACTGAGCGAAGTCAAAAGTTTCACCACCCGACAAGCGCCGGATCTGTTCCCGAAAAGCTAACACCGCGTCAAAGGGTTCCTCCCAAGCGCCGTAATGGGCTAGGGTTTCCAAATCTAAGTCCGGCAGGAGTCCGCTTTGGGGGGATTGAACATAACCCTCCGGCCCGAGGACATAGACGGTTAGGCGCTCAGCTTGCCAGAACCAGACCTCCTGAACTCCTAAATCTTGATAAATCTTCAGGGAATCAACGCCGCGGCTAGTCACTACCCCCTCGATGGCTAAATCAGGCATCGGTTTACGAGTATGCAGACAATAGGATTTGTCCGGTTCAATCCCTTTTTGGCTAGAAACGGAACGGAAGGTGGTTGAGCCAAGGGAATAGAAGCGAATTTTCTTTTCCTGAAAATAGGCCTCTAATAAAATACCTAAGTTTTCTTTATAAAATTCATGACGAATACTGGGCGCCATAATCTCTAATCTTCCCTCTGCAAACTTCAATAACACAGGCGCTTCGTCCCCCCATCGCGCTAACAGCGCCTCATAATCGGGCCAACTCACCCCGGAAAGAACGTAAACCGGCTCGGTTTCCCCCGTTCCCCAGGCAATCTCCTCGATTAGTTTTTGATAATCGGCGACAGTCAACGCCGGCGCTGTAGCCATAATGCCCTACCCTGTTGAACCTTAGCGTCCCTAGAATTATACGGCGCTAGCCATACTCGCCGAAGTTTCACCACCCCGTCCGGCGCCGAAAATGTCCCCCAAATTTGGGGGATTATCCCGCTGAGCCGGTCGAAGCATAGGGGACTAATTGCTTCTTGTTAAAGCGCCGGTTTCGTTCCCGGCCAGCGCCGATATTTGAGATAAAACCCCCCGAAACAGAGCGCCGCGATGCCTAGGGTTCCCAAGCCCAGATAGCTCGGCGTCCAAAAGACCGCTTCTAGGGTATTGATTTCGCCGGGTTGGAGTCGCCATTCAGTCCGCCGGGTGAGGACAGGAGTCTCTTCTCCGGGCGCCGGGGTCAAATTCCGAGTCCAAAGCGCCGTTTGCAGGCCAAAATTGAGATCTAGGAGCGAGCCGGGACTGAGAAGAATTTTGCCCTGTTCCGAGAGCACCCCCAGGGCCCGCAGATCCGCCGTCAAGCGGAGACGGTTTTGATCCGCCAACAGCCAATTGCGTTGTTGAAGGTCGAGGCGGGCCTCCAGTTGTAGAAGATCTAATTGACTGGCGGCGGGTTTGGCTCCCTTCGGCGCCGGGGGATTGAAAAATTGATTGAATTTCTCCGTTAACTCCCGGCCGCTCCCAAAGGGAATGGTCAGGAGCAGTTCGTCCCCGGAGCGGCGCTGGATTTGTCCCCCCAGACTTTTGGCCCGGGCGGAGAGGCTATCCAACCAACGATCCGCCTCCGTTTGACTGAGAGTGGTCAATTGTTGCCCCAGTTGAATGTGTTGGCGAATCTGCCCCCAATGTTGCTCGGGGAATTGAACGCCGACATCGTAGCGAACGCAACCTCCCAGGCTCAGGCAAAGGAACAGGGGGAGCAGGAGCAAGAGGAAACGACGGGGGGAGAACATAGGCTAGCGGCGCCGGGGGCAATAAAAAAGAGGAGTCGAACTCCTCTGTCAATTTTAAACCGTATTGCGGGACGCGTTTCCCGAGAGCGGCGACTTACTTCTGGGTATTGTTGTCCAAACCGATTTCTTTGGCGGCCCGTTCCAACATGGATTGTTGACGGTGCTTTTGGTCGTGTTGACGACGGTTCATCAGGGCGCGGGCTTGTTGTTGGGTATTCATAACAGTCTTCCTTGGGGGTCTGTGGGACTAAAGTGTGGATTGCTAGGTCAAGGCTTTTTCCTCGACACTCTTAATTTAGCACGCAAACGGTATAAATTTTTACAGAATCGCCAATTGTCACAAAACTTAACACTTGGGCAGGAGACCCCCAGGGGTTCCCCGATCCCCGATAATGAAAACTAGAGCCTTCTTTGACCACATTCCGTCGTCCCCTGTCCTGGGTTCCCCGGTTGCATGTTAACCCCCTCTCGACTTGGTTTCTCCTCCCCGACCAGCCTCCAGTTTTTGCTGTTTGTGGACGAGCGCCCCCACTCCCAGGACAACGTCAAGACCATTTGCGCCTACCTCAAGGAAGCCGCGCCAGCCTTAGCTTTTGAACTGCAAATTTTAGAGATTCAAGAACACCCCCACCTGGTAGAGCACTTTCGCCTAGTGGCGACCCCCTCCCTGGTGAAGGTCTTTCCCGAACCGAAACAGACTCTGGCGGGGAGTAATATTGTTCAGCAATTGCGGAAATGGTGGCCCCGGTGGGAAAAGGAATTACAGGAACTGGCGGCGCCGCCGCCGGAAACCCTCCCCGCGCCGTCCTGTTCGCTAGAAATTTCCGAGGTGGGTTATTCGGGGGAGTTGATGAAAATGGCGGACGAGATTTTTCAACTGAAACAGGAGCGGACGGCGCTGTTGGAGCAATTGCGCTTTAAAGACCAGATCCTCGCCATGTTGGCCCATGATCTACGCAGTCCCCTCACCGCCGCCTCCATCGCCGTGGACACTCTAGAGTTGATTGAACAAAAGCCCCTCCCGCCCAAGTCTCCCCGCCTGCGGGAGCAGTTGATGGCCCAGACCCGCAAGCAATTTCAGGTCATGAACCGCCTCATTACCGATATTTTGCAGGCCTCCAGAAATATGAACGCTCATTTTCAGGTCAACTGCGAACCCTTGCTTCTCCAGGAATCCTTTCGGGAAGTCCTCGCTCTTTATCAGGAGCAGTTTCAAGAGAAACGCTTAACTCTCGCGGCGGATCTACCCCAGGACGCGCCCCCGGTCTTTGCGGACGAAGAGTTAATTCGTCAAGTGATGGTCAATTTACTGGACAACGCCATTAAATACACCCCGGAGGGCGGCGTCGTGACGGTCTCTCTTCTCCATCGCACCACCCAAAAAGTGCAGGTGAGCGTGGCGGACACCGGCCCGGGCATCCCCGAATCGAAACAAGAGACCATCTTCGAGGGGCATTTTCGTCTGCAACGGGACGAAGGCAAAGACGGCTACGGTCTCGGTCTTTCCCTCTGCCGCAAGATTATCCAAGCCCACTACGGGCAAATTTGGGTGGATAGCGTGCCGGGTCAAGGCAGCGCCTTTCACTTTACCCTCCCTGTCCATCGTTAAAAACGGGAAAAAGCTCCATGGGAATAATGTCCTCCGCCTCTGTCAATCCCGGCGCCGCGCCTTATCGGGAACTCAAAGCCCCCAACCGGAGCGGTCGGGTCGCGATTATCATCAACGCCAAGGTTAAACAGGAAGGGCGCTTAATCGCCACCTCCCCGGTGACGGAGCGGATGGTCTGGGCGCTGAAGCGGGCTATCGCTCGTTATTCCCCGGAGACGGCGATTGAAACCCTCGCGGTGGCTAGTCTCTGGTCCCAGGGCGCCCAACAGCAAACGGAACTGGGGGGCAAGATTTACTGTCCTTTAACCATTCAACTGCCCCCTTGGCTCGTCTTTCCCCAACAGGCGGTTTATCGGGCCTGCGAAGCGGTTCAGACTCGGCGCCGGTGGGTTCGGGATCAGCTGGGAGCGCCGGTTTTGGAAACTTCCCAAACCCTAGGAGACTGTTGGTTGCCTATTATCTGGAGCGCCGGGGAACCCCAATTCGGCGCCGCGATTACGGAGGGGGCCATGCCCAACGCTTACCAACACCCCTACCCCCTGGCGCCGGTTTTAAGGGAAGAGTTGCAAACTCTAGCCCGTTTTCTCTTGGAAAATCTAGAAGCGCCGCCTTCCGTTTACCTCCTCCAATTCGCCCTACGGCGGGAACAGGTTATTTTCGACCGACTTTGGCCCTTCCCCGCGGCGCCGGCCCTGGCGTCTTTAAATAAGGCCGCCCCGGATCTCTTCGCTTATCACTGGTTTTGCCTGAGCGGACAACCCCTCTCGGCGCTCCTCCCCCCAGACCCGGAAAAGGCGCTACCCTAGAGCGCAAGCCTCTACATTTTGCTAGGAACCGCCGGTTATGTTTTTAAGCGAACTGAAACCCTTGACCCAGGAACTCTGCCGACAACCCCTGGCCTTTGCGGGGGGCTTTGTTTCCGGCGCTCTGCGTCTCAAGTTAGGGGAAGATCCCCTGCGAGCTTGGCTCTCCCAGCAGGGTTTGAGTCAATATACCGCCACTGACTTTACCGGCGCCGAAACTCGCCCTCAAAACATTAGCATCGACTAGTCTCCGCCATGATCCACCTCACCCCCGCCGCCCTTCAGGAAATTAAGCGCCTCCAACGCAGTCGCCATCAAGAGCGGCGCTATTTTCGCCTAGAGGTTCTGCCGGGGGGCTGTTTGGACTATTACTACAACCTGAGCTTGGAGCCGGATTACGCCGAAGGGGATCAGGAGTATGAGCAGGACGGCGTCGTTATCTTGATCGATTCCCGCGGCGCCCAGTGGTTGCGGGGTCTGAAGGTGGATTACGCCGAGGATCTGATGGGGGGCGGCTTCCGCTTCAGCAACCCCAACGCCGGCGCCGCCTGTAGTTGTAGTCTCTCCTTTCAACCTACCAGCGCCGATAGGGATGACGGGCCAAGCTAGCGTTGTCGTAGCGCCGGTCGCCGGTGACTTCGGCGCCGATCCAGGGAGGCAGAATTAAGGGCTGATCTTCCCGTTCTAGTTCCGCCTCCGCCAGGATTAACCCCTGGTTTTCCCCCAAAAACTCGTCCACTTCCCAGACCAGATCTCCCTGGGGAATAGCGTAGCGGTATTTTTCGATCAAGGGTTGAGCGCAGAGGGTTGCTAAAATCTCCTCGGCGTCTTTGAGGGGAATCGGATACTCGTACTCGGCTCGACTATAACCTTGGCTTTTGCCCTTGAGGGTTAAATAAGCTTTTTCGCCAGCGATCCTCGCCCGCGCGGTGACGCCGTCCTGGGTGGGAAGATAGCCCTGGCGGTAGAGGATGGGGGTTCCTAGCTCCCGCCAGGCGTCGCCCTTGACTAAGAATTTGCGTTCAATCTCAATGGCCATTAGTTTTGCCTCTTCTAGTTTTCGGCGCTGGTAGCGTTATTTAATACTAGTTTAATCGCCTAGGTTCCATTCATCGTCCCTCCGGCGCCGGAAGAACGCTGACGAAGCAATAAGACGAGGACTCCGCCAGTGAGCAGGGCGCTTCCTAGGGTTGTCAGAGCGATCAAAACTAAGGTTGCGTCGGGAATCCAGCGCCAGAGACCTTCATAGGGATTGACGCTGATAAAACTCCAGGACAAGCCGGCGCTGGCCAACCCCCAAGCGATGGCGTTGACCCCTGGCCACCAACCCGCCCAGGGCAGGCGCCGTCTGAGAACGAACCACTGGGCCAGTCCTAGGCAAAGCCCCCCGACGAAACCAAAGAACTGATAGTTAACCAAAAAGCCGCTAAACCCCAACCCCAGCGCCGTAGCCAGAATGAAGCGGGGAGAGAGGGACAAGCGCCGCCGCAGGACTAGCCATTGTCCCCAACCCAAGGCGGCCCCCAGGATAACGGCGCCAAGGAAGCCCTGCTGGAAAGATTGGAACAAAACGAGCAAAATACGCCCCTGGGGACTGCCGGATACGCTGTATAAAACCGCTTTTTCTAAGAGAGAAACTAAAAAACCTATTCCGCCCCTCGCCAGAGTAACGCTGACCGTGGTGGCGCCGACCCACTGGAGAAACACTTGCCAACTTTCCCGTCTAGTCATGGCAAACTCCGTCTATTCGATATCACAAGAGTATAGTCTCTCCTCTGGAGATATAGAAATAGTCTCTGGTTGGGCGCCGCGACTCGCCGCCGACCCAACAAAAAAATCCCCCAGTTCGGCGACCGGGGGAAAGAGAAAATTAAAATGGAAGAAAAAGCGCTTATTTAACGCTAACTTTAGCGCCGGCTTCTTCCAATTGTTTCTTGACGGCTTCGGCGTCGTCTTTGTTGGTGCCTTCTTTAATGGGTTTGGGCGCGGATTCCACCAAGTCTTTGGCTTCTTTGAGACCCAGACCGGTGATGGTGCGGACCACTTTGAGGACGGCGATTTTCTTATCGGCGGGCACTTCTTCGAGAACCACGTCAAATTCGGTTTTCTCCTCCACCGGCTCGGCCGCGGCGGCGGCGCCGGGAGCGGCCATCATCACTCCGCCCACAGGAGCGGCGGCGCTGACCCCAAAGGCTTCTTCGATCTGTTTAACCAGCTCGGCGGCCTCTAGCAGGGTGAGGGTTTTCAACTGTTCGAGAATGGTGTCGGTAGCGGCGGACATGGAAATGACTCCTAAAGGTTAAGTAAAGAAAAAGTGAGAGAGAAGATTCAGGTTTAAGGGAACCGGGCTTCGACTACGCTCAGCCCTCGGGATGTCCTTAACCCGCTTCTTTGTCGGCGTAGGCTTGGAGGCCCCGGGCGATGGAGGAAGGAACTTCCTTGACGCCCACGGCGATCTTGGTGGCCAAAGAGTTGAGGCAACCGGCGATCTGCCCCATCAGTTGCTCCTTAGACGGGAGGTCGCCAATGGCTTCCACGTCGCTCTGACTGAGGACTTTTCCCTCTAGGACGCCGCCCCGGAGTTCGGTTTTTTTGACGTCCTTTTGGAATTTTTTGTAGGCCTTAATCGCGCCGCCCAGGTCGTCCTTGAGGAGGAGTAGGGCGGAAGTTCCCTTGAGGTAGGTTTCGAGGGGTTGCCATTGGCTTTCTTCGGCCAGGGCGATTTTAACGAGGGTGTTCTTGGCGATTTTGCAAGTTCCCCCTAGGGGACGGAGACGGGAGCGGAGATCGCTAATTTCCGCGACCGTTAACCCCTGGTAGTCAATGACCATGGCCATCTGGGCGTCTTGGAAAAGTTCCTTGACTTCCGCAATGATGGCGGTTTTATCTTCTTTGGTTCTTCCCATACGGGTTTCACCTCCTTGGGGTGAGAGAAATAAGCGCCGACAACAAAGCCCCGGAGCCAGAGCCGGGGCTAAAGTCCAGATCCGACCCGATTAACGGGGCGAATCCTGAAATTTAGGCTTTAACCTCGGCAGGCGATTAAGCGGAAACCGCTCCTGCGGTCATTGGTATGCCAATGATGAATTTAGGCTGACAGAAAAGTTAAGCTTCGGCGAGTTTGAGATCCCTTAAGGCGTTAACGTCAACTTGGATAGAGGGGCCCATGGAAGCGGCCACGAAGACCGTGCGCCAGAACCGACCTTTAGCGCCGGAGGGGCGATTGCGGTCGATGGTTTCCTGGAGGGCTTTGAGATTGGCGAGCAAATCTTCGGCGGAAAAAGACGCCTTTCCAAACATAACATGAACGATGCCCGTGCGGTCGGCCCGGAACTCTAATTTTCCGGCTTTAAATTCGGCGATGGCCGCGGCGACGTCGGTGGTGACGGTGCCGCCCTTGGGAGAGGGCATGAGACCCCGGGGCCCGAGCAGTTTACCCAATTTGGCGATCTTGGGCATCATGTCCGGGGTGGCCACCAGGACGTCGAAGTCCATCATGCCCCCCTGAATTTCGTCGATCAACTCCTCCGATCCGCAAAGATCGGCGCCGGCAGAGTTGGCTTCCTGCACTTTCTCCCCCCGGGCGATGACGGCCACCCGCACGGTTTGACCGGTGCCTTTGGGTAGAGAAACGGTGGTGCGAATTTGTTGATCGGTGTATTTAGGGTCGATGCCCAGCCGGATATGGGCTTCCACCGATTCGTCAAATTTGGCGGTGGCGGTTTCCTTAAGCAGAGCCATGGCGGCTAACGGCTCGTAGGCGGTCTTTTTATCCACCTTATCGGCAATGGCCTGACGGCGCTTGGATAGTTTTTTGGTCATGGTTACTCCTTGGGTGCGAACGAAGCGGCGCTTCTCCCCGGTTGTCAAAAAAGGTTAGGCGTAAATAGGGATAATAGCTAGGCGAGGGCGAACCTCTAGTCCTGGATAGCGACGCCCATATTGCGGGCGGTGCCGGCCACAATTTTCATGGCCGCTTCGATGTCGTTGGCGTTGAGATCCGGCATTTTGGTTTGAGCGATTTCCCGCAGTTGCGCCTGGGTTAAAGTGCCGGCTTGCTTTTTGTTGGGTTCGTTAGACCCTTTTTCAATGCCCGCGGCTTTACGGATTAAAACCGAGGCCGGAGGGGTTTTGAGGACAAAGGTGAAACTGCGGTCTTCGTAAACCGAGATTTCCACGGGAATGATCATCCCCGGTTGGTCGGCGGTCTTGGCGTTGTATTCTTTGCAGAACGCCATAATATTGACCCCGTGTTGACCCAGCGCCGGGCCCACGGGAGGGGCCGGGTTGGCTTTCCCCGCCGGGAGGGCGAGTTTAATCAGGGCGACGACTTTTTTTGCCATTGCTAAATAAAAAGGTAAGGATTAATGGTGGATAAAAGGTTAGAGTCGGTTAAGCCCCATTGATAGTGAAAACTTCAGTTTAATCCCCCTCTTGGGAGGGGGTTGGGGGGTGGGTTTGACCTCGAATCAAAAGGTTGACCCACCCCTAACCCCTCCGAGGGAGGGGAACCGGAAACGTCGGATTTCAAACTCGGCGCCGTTTAACCGTGTTTTTCCACTTGGGTAAACTCCAATTCCACCGGGGTGTCCCGGCCGAAAATGGAGAGTAAGGCTTTGAGCTTACTTCTTTCGGGGCTGACTTCGATCACCTCCCCTTCAAACTCCTTGAAGGGCCCGGAGAGGACGGTGATGTGGTCGCCGATTTGCATGGAAGCCTTGAGGATCGGCTCCTGCTCCTCCGCCTGACGGAAGATCCGCTCCACTTCCCCGGCGCTGAGGGGCACCGGCTCCACGTGGCCCCGCCCCCGGCCATAGTGGCGCTTTTGCTCCGACCCCACGAAATTGATGACGTGGGGCGTGTTTTTCACCACCTGCCAGGCGTTGTCGTCCATGATCATTTGAATCAGGACATAACCGGGGAAGACTTTCTCCTCGCCGTGTTGGCGGGAGCCGTCCTTGCGGATTTTCACCGTCGCGGATTTAGGAATTTCGATTTTTAAAATCCGATCCGCCACGTCCAGGGTGTGAATTCGTTGTTCGAGATTGGCTTTGACCCGTTTCTCGCACCCCGAAGCCACCTGCACCGCGTACCAGCGAGCGCCGGGCGCCAAGGGCGCCGCGGATTGAACGGAAGCGGAACTGGAGGAATAGTCGTCGGCAAAAGTCATGTCACTAAGCGCCATTAAACGCGTCAACCGAAGAGGAAAGGTTGTTGAGCGATCCAACTGAAGAGGTTGTCCACCAGATAGATCACTGTGGCCACTAGGGTCACCATCAGGATTACCGCGACGGACTCGCTAATCAATTGTTGGCGGCTGGGCCAAACCACCTTGCTTAACTCTTCCTTGGTGTCGTTGATAAAATTGTTGCGAGTTAGACTTCCCCGGGTCGCTTGGGCGTCCGCCGGCCCGAGGGGGGTCATTTCTTTTTTAGCCACGCTACGCTTGCTCCCGCTGTCAAGAACTGGATGGACTGGATACGTATCCGAGGATCTGCCGAGACCAAACCAGCCCGACTTTAAACTAAAAGACACTTAAAGCCAAGCTGGAGGATGGGTAAGCAACGCGCCCTGGAGGACTTGAACCCCCGACATCAGGTTTTGGAGACCTGCGTTCTACCAACTGAACTAAGGACGCATAGTCTAAGCAGTCTGGGTTGGGGAATGTCTCCCGACCTTTAGGCAATCATAACCTATTTTGGCTCCCGCTGTTAGGGTTTTTGGCGTTCCTCGCCCCAATCTTAAAGCGCCCGGTCAAAGCGTTGCTGAATACGGGTGGCTTTACCGACCCGATCCCGGAGGTAGTAGAGTTTGGCCCGGCGGACTTTACCCCGACGGAGGATCTTAATGCCGGCGATACGGGGGGAATGGAGCAGAAAAACCCGCTCTACCCCCACCCCTTGGAAAACCTTCCTAACGGTGATGGTTTCGCTGACGCCGCCATTGCGCATGGCGATCACTGTGCCTTCATAGGGCTGAATGCGCTCTTTGCCGCCTTCGACGATCTTGACGCTGACTTTAACGGTGTCGCCGACGTGGATCGTGGGCAGATCCGTTTTTAGGAATTCCGCCTCAATGGACTGGATAATAGCTTGGGCGTTCATGGATGGTTGGGGAAAAACTCACAATTTCTCACCATAACCTAGAATTGAGCAAAGGTCAAGCGCCCTGGTCGACAGTCCGCTTAGAGCGGCGCGCGGTGGAGAGAGGTAGGGACGTCGACTCAGGCGCTGGGTCGTGTTTCTAAATCAAGCGATTACAAAGTTGGCGGCGCTGAGGTTGCCCGCGAGACCCGTCGCGGCAATAATGGCGTCTTCGGCGGCTTGAAAACCGTTGACGCCGTTATTCAGGGCGATAAAGGGTCGATTTTTAAAGGTAAATTTAGCCGCGGCGCCGGCGACAAAAAGCTCTGAGGTCAGCAGTTGGCTAATCGCGGTTGAGGTTAGGCTATTCGCCGCGCCGAGATTTAAAAAGACTGTTGGTAGAGCGCTTACTCCAATCTTGTCTTGATTGGGGTTGAAATCCACAATTTGGTCGTGGCCGCCTAGAAGCGAGTCTGTCAACTCAGCATAAATAAAGGCGTCGGCGCCGGGGCCCCCCACTAGCCGGTCCTTACCGGCGCCGCCTGTTAGCTTATCATTCCCCGAGCCGCCGTTAAGGCTGTCATTGGCGGCGCCGCCGAGCAGTCGGTTATTGCCCGAGCCGCCCGTAAACTCGACCCGAATATTGACCAATTGGGAGCCGTCCCAGACCGTGGCGCCGTTCCCCGTCGACAGTTTGATCAGATGGATCTTTTGAAAAACATCATTCCCCAAGCCCGTCATGGTTCCCGCAAAGGGACTGGTCTCCACTAGCGTAATAACGGTGTTGTCTAAATTCGTATAGGGGAGTTGCTCTTGTATGCGGTTAAAACCGGCGCCGCCGTTGATCACATCATCCCCAACGCCGCCGCTGAGGAAGTCGTCCGCCTGACCCCCTAGGAGCGTGTCGTTTCCCCCCCAGCCGGAAAAATAGACCGGAATATCGATTAAGTCGCGACCGTCAAAGGTATTATCGCCTCCATTCTCCTTGCCCGCCAGTTCCACTCGGTCGATATTGACAAAGGTATCGTTTCCTTGACCGACCATGGTTCCAGCGTTGGGGCCGGTTTGAGTAAGAGTCAGGTTGGTATTTCCGCTCACGGATTCATAAATGACTCGTTGACTGGCGCTGCCCCCGTCCATAAAGTCATTTCCCAGTCCGCCGATCAGATCATTGCGAGCGCCGCCGCCGCCAAACAATTGATCGTTGCCCTCTAAACCATAAAGAACTTCGATACGGGGATGTTCGTCTAGACCAATGATAAGGTCGTCGCCCTTAGTGCCTCGGGTGGCAATGATTCCGTTAGGGTTAACGGTAGTCTTCACTCCGGGGCTGGAAACCAGGGAACTGGACATTAAGGGGACGGTTAATTCAAAGGAAAAAGTCGTCTCCGGGGAACTGGGACGGTTAGGGAAGGAGAGTGGTAGGACATTTAGCATAAGCTAGTTTCCGCAAAACAGTTTTGTCCACTCTAGTCCTTTTCTCAACGTTTTGAACCCCTGAAGGCGATAGAATAAGGCTTTTAGGTTTCTCCGCCCAAGATTGCGCACGTTCGATTCCCCATTATCCGCTATGGCTAAATCCCGTCCCCCTAAAGCCAAAACCGTCTCCGGTAGTCCCGACCGCCTCAATGACCTGCTTCAAGAGGGGAAATTTCCCGCGGCGCTGGTGGAACTGGATAAAATCCGGCGCGCCGACCCCGGCTTTCAGCCGCCGACGTCGGAAGCGGATATTTGGCGTTACCGGGGATGGCAGGAATTAGACCAACATCAGTGGCGGGCGGCGGAGAATTCCTTTCGTCAAGCTATCAAACTAGGCGGCGAGAGCGATTGTTATTACTTCGCGGCCCAAGCCCTTCTAGGTCTCAATCGTCTTGACAGCGCCGTCGCTCTGCTAAAAGAGGCCTTTGAGGCGGATAAACTCACCAAGGAGTTTGACCTTTGCTATCCCAAACTCCTCCTGATGAAGGAAGACGGCGCCGCGGTGGCGGAGTTACTAGAGCGATACCCCCAACGATTCGACGCCGACGCGCGTCATTGGTTAGAAGGCTCCTTGGCGTTTTTGGACGGTCGGAAGGAGGAGGCCCTGACCCATTTCGCCGCGGTCGCTCGGGATCTGACTCCAGGCGATCATTCCTATGTTTGGCAAATTTTTGGGTTGCATCAATTGGGGCGCTACGACGAAGCGGCCCGGATGGAAATGGAATTAGAGCCGAGTCCCGAGCCGGGACAACCGCAACGGCGGGCGCTGACCTACGGCGAGCACGAGTGTTTACAGTGTTTTGCCCTTTTTCATTGGCTCCGTCAGGGAGAAAGGCCCTTAAACGACTTGCTGGTGGTGGAAGGCTATCCCCTGGTGGACGAACTCTGGGACGCGCTCTGCGTCTTTAACGGTCTCCAATATCGGCGCTACGCTTTGGCGGCCCAGTATTTTTTGCAGTTGGACAATTCCCTCCGGCGCTTGCCGGAGCTTCAGGAAATTCGGGAATCTCTGTTCCTGCTGGCGGGGGAAGAGGCCAAGGGAATGGACGCGGATAAAATGGCGCAGAAGTATTGGCTAGAGGCGTGGAACGACAAGACCTTTAATCTTCAGTTGGCTGTGAATTTGGCCAAAATCCTTAAATTTAACGAGGCCTGGCCCGAGCGCCAACGGGTTTTGACTCGTTTAGTTAAGTGGCTAGAGGCGGAAGGAAAGCAGAATCCCCGGGATTGGCCCCCCGACTTGCTCAACTATACCTTAGCCCATGTCCATTGTTGGCTGGCTGACAACGCCCTCAGATCTGGGCGCCATCGGTTGTTTATCGATGAACTGCAACGGGCCGAGCGCCATTGTCCCCAGTCCCCGGAAGTGATCGGTTATCGAGGTATTTTTGCCTACCTAGAGGACGAGTATGAAAAAGCGATTTCCCTCCTGACCGCGGCGCTGGAGGCGGGCACGGAAAGTTATCCTATTTACTCCTGTCTAGAAGGACTGCTGGAGGAATTAAAGCGGGAGCCGGAATTAGCGGACATGAGAACTCGCTTTGGGCCCCGTTTTGGGGAAGCGGCGCCGGAAGCGCCGCCCTTTGAACCCTGGGAGCTGGCGCTGGCGAGTCTTTCCTATGACTTTTTCAGTTTTAGCCTCGAAATGGAGGAAGAAGTCACCCAACCCCTGCGGATGTGTCGAATATTTGAACTATCTGTTAAAGGGGAAGCCAACGCCAACGGCAAGGTTTCTTTCGATCAAGCGAGAGTCAAGAAATATTGGCAGAGCTATCTCTCCGTCCTAGAGCCGACGGAACAGGCTCTTTGCCTCGAAGCGATTCTGGCTTGCCTCTCTCTCTTCGCCAAACGGGAAAAAGGCGTCGCCGCCTTGACAAAAGAATATTTAGACCAGTTGAATGCCCTTGGCGCTCAAGTTCCCTTCGCCCAGAACCGCTATTTGGCGTTACTGGCCCTGAAAGAGAAAAAATTGCCCAAGGTGATCGGCGCCGTTAAAGCCTACCTAGATAGTCAACCCCAGCGGGCTAATGCCCTCGCCCGCCTGCAACTGCGCTACCGGCTCTACGCCGAGGAAAACCATCTGGATCTCTTTCGTTCTCTCTTGGAGGAAACCCGCCAGAGGGAACCCCAGAATCCCCTGCTTCTGCTAGCCTTGGCGACGTCCTACGCTCCCGCCCTTGACGTCTACGCTCAGTTGCGAGAAGAAAGCTTTGAGCTGGCCCGGCGCCTACAGGACTCCGAGGCGCTGGCGGCCTGTCGCCAGGAAGAGTATCTCCAGCGCCATCGTCGGACTCAAGACTTAATGCTCCGGGCCGGCCGACTGAACGAAGACGAGCCGGAACTAACGGAAGCGTTCATGAAAGAGATGATTGCCCGGATACTGGGGGACGAAGTTCCCGAGGAGGAGATTGAGCGACGCTTGCCGGAGTTGATGAATATCTTCCTAGAGGAAATGGGTCAGGAAGAAGACGAGGAAGAACCGGAGGAACGATCTTCCTCCGGCTCTAACGATTTCTTTGATCCCTTCGCCCGGGGCCGGAAAAAACGGCGCCGTTAGTTCTCTACAACTCCGCCAGCCAACTGAAAATGTCCTGGGTGGTCAGCGCCCCGTCGCCGTTAATGTCGGCGGTGGGGTCGAAGTTGCCTAGGATTTCCTGAAACTTGGCCTGATTTAACGCGCCGAGGTCGGCGATGTTGACAACGCCGTCGTAATTAATATCGGCGTTAAAGGTGGAGCGCCCGGCGAGGATAACGCCAATGGCCGGGTTGTTCTGGGCGTCGCTAAAGACCGTGACGGCGCCGCTCAAGCTTTCTCCGGCGGCGCCGGGGTCATAGGTTAAATTGACTCGTTGACTAGCGCCGGGATTGAGCAGAATATCCCCCCCGGAAAAGTCAAGGTCAACACTGACTCCCGGCGCGTTGACGGTAATGTCGCTCACTCGTAAAATTCCGTCGCCGCTGTTGAGAATATCAAAGTATTTACCGGTATCGGGCGCGTTGGGACGCACCAGGTCGCTGTCGGCGTAGTTGCCACGGAACTGGGAAAGAGGAGTGGTAAAGCGAATAATCTGGTCGGCGCTGTCCCCGAAGTTATCGGTGATGGTAATAGCGCCGAAACCGAGATCGGCCTCCTGAAAAGGGTTGAAGGGCGTCGCGATAGCTTGGCCCGACTCGGAGCCAAGTCCCCCGAAACTGACGCCGGTAACGTTGGCGGTGGTTCCAAAACCCGTGCTGGCGTCGGTGTAGGCGGTTAAAATCACGGTTCCCTCTAGAGCGCTATCGGGGGTGGTCGAAAGAATTTCACCGATGGTATAGGTTCCGGGAACGCCCGACAGGGTCAGGACTTGACCGGGGGTATAGGTTCCTTCCAACGCGTAGACAGAGCCGGTATAGCTATCGCCGCTAGGATAAGCGTAGGTGAAAGCATACTGATCATAAACAGGAGTGAGCGCATCGATAAAGTCGTTGGCTTCAGAGTTTCCCCCCGGCGCCAACGTCACGGTAATTACATTAAGATCGCCCCCGTCGCTATCGCTGACGTCAGAGTAACCCGAGAGATTGGTTTGCTGTACCGCGTAGATTCCCGTGGCTAAGCCGCTAAAGACATAAGCCCCGTTAGTATCCGTCACGGCGCTGGCGACAATCCCTCCATTTTGCAGAAGAGTAACCGTCACGCCAGCTAATCCCAAATCACCAAAGCCATCCCCGTCAATATCCTCGAAGACTTGACCGCTAATTTCCCCCAATTGCTCGTCGATAAAGTCATTGCCAGAGTTAATCTGCCCCGGCGCCAACGTCACGGTAATTTCATTAAGATCTCCCCCGTCGCTATCGCTGACGTCGGAGTAACCGGGAAGGTTAATCTGTTGGACAACATAAACGCCGGGATCAAAATCGGCAAACAGATAATTGCCCAACTCGTCCGTGGCTTGGGTGGCGATAATAGCGCCGTTAAACAACAAACCCACCGTGACTCCGGCGATACCTGAATCCCCAATCCCGTCGTTATCAATATCCTCCAACACAGCGCCGCTAATACTTCCCGTGGGCGGGGGGAGAACCTCAAAGGGTTGCTCCGTTTCCACTTCAGGAGTAAAGGTTCCATCGTCCGCCAAAGCGGCGCTGACTAGGGTGGTGGTTAAATTCTGAGCGCCGCCAGAAACCGCTTCCGCTTGGAATCGCAACAGGGCGAAGCGCTCTAGTTGATTGACCCCAATGGCGGCGCCTTCTCCAAAGGCCGGCGCGGAAGCGCCGACTAGGCCGCTCAGGGTTCCTAAGCCATTATCTAAGGTTCCCCCTTGAATAACGGTAAAGTTCGGAGTAACGGCCGTTGTCGGATCAAAATTAATCGCCTCTAACAGCAACCCGTCCCAGACGAGATCCAACTCTAAACCGATAATCCCCTGGGCGTTGTCCCGCAGATCCGCCGCTAGGATCTCCACAAAGAAAGTCTGACCGACAGTAAGTTGATTGGCGCTGATCAGTTCCCCCGGCGCTCCGCCGTTATCGGTTAACAAATTCAGTTGAATTTGCAGAGAACTGGGAATCAGCTGATCGATAAAATCATTGCCGCCATAAGCGCCGTTGGGTTCGACGACAATCGTAATTTCATTGGGATCGCCGCCGTCGCTATCGCTGACATCTTCGTAACCCGCTAGATTCGTTTGCCGCACGATATAAGTTCCCGAATCCTGACCGCTGGGGAGGAAGAAGCTATAGTTCCCCACCGCGTCGGTAAAGGTTACGGCCAGGGGGCCGCTACCCAAGGCGTCAAATAACTCTACTTGAACAGCGCCGATCCCCAAATCTCCTAAACCGTCGCCGTCGAGATCCTTCAAAACGGCGCCGCTAAGGGTGGCGCCTGGCGCCGCCTCCACTTGTAAGGAAACTTGGGCGGTATCGCTAGCGCCGCTACCATCCCCAAGGGTATAAGTGAAAGTGTCGGTTCCCACAAAACCCGCCGGCGCTGTATAGACTAACTGATCATCCGAGGACGTTTCAGTCGTGCCGTTATCATCTAAAGCAATAATTCCGCCTTGATCGCTGAGGGTCTGGAAACTCAAAATCTGGGGACTGCCGCTCGTGGGAACTAAATCGTTGACTAGGACATTAATGACGGTAGAGGAGGCCGCAATAAGGGTCGCGGCGTCATTGACAGCGACTAAAGACGTCGAGCTAAAGGAGCCATTGCTGAGGAAGACTGCCGAGTCATAACCGCTATCCGAGGTATCGGCAATGGCTAACTTGAGGGTGTAAGTTTGACCGGGGGTGACATTCGCGACAGCGGTCAGCGCCGTAGTCAGTCCGTCAAACTCGGTGTTAAAGGGAGTTAAGCCAACGCCAAAATCGCTGGGATCATTATTACGGTAGAAGCTGGAGTTGACAGAGCCATTAATGTTATTAACCGTGATGGGAATATCTGTGTCGGGTAAAACCGCTAGGTTTCGTTGGTTCCCTAAGGAATCAATTAAAAAGAAACCAAAAACATCATTAAAATTACTATCAACAAATTCATTATATTCTTCCGAAGCGAAGATATAGTTAAAGCTGAGAAACTCCTCCGTCGGCACAAAGCTAAATTCTAAAACGGCGGCGTCGTTTGTTGTATTCGGACTGACTAGATTATCTAAATCGGCGTCGCCGCTAGTTGGAAAATTGGTTCCGATAGAATCGCTTTGATTAGGCCCGACGATATTCGCCACATTGCCAGTGCTTAACACAATCCCCGAGGGAATTTCAATCCCTAATCCTGGGTTATCAAAAACCGTCGCGCCGCGATTATCCCCGACATAGGTTGCGGAAATTAAGTCAACCCCGGCGCCAAGAATCGCCTGAGCCAAATCTAACGCCGAAAAGGGCTGTTCGTCGATAAAGTTATTGCCAGAGTTAATCTGCCCCGGCGCTAGGGTCGCGGTAATTTCATTGGGATCGCCGCCGTCGCTATCGCTGATGTCTTGATAATTCGGTAAATTAGTCTGGCGAACAGTATAAGTTCCCGGCGCTAGATTGGGGAAGACGTAATTACCGTCAAAATCCGTCAAAGCGCTTGTCAGGACGGCGCCGGCGCTGAGGAGTTCAATCGTCACCCCGGAGAGATTAACATCGCCGACGCCATCATTGGTTGTGTCTTCAGAAACGTTGCCGCTAATCGATAACGGCTCAAGCGCGTCCCCTTCCACTAGGGGACTAAAATCAAAGCCGAGGAAATCGTTAACCGTCCCCGATTCTGAACCTAAACCAAAATCGCCTCCTCCAAAGAAGGAATTAACGGCGCCGTAGCCAATATCGCCATCAATATAACCATCAATAAAAACTTCTCCCTCGATAGCGGAGTCAACCTCAAAGACGGAATCAATGGTGTAAAAGCCTTCATTCCCAGTACTGTTCGAAAAGCCGTCGATGACCTCCCCGGCGCTGTAGGTGCCCGCCAATTCATAGACAACGCCGGTGTAACTATCCCCGTTTCCGTAATTATAGGTAAAGAAATATCCTTCGTAAGTCGTAGTCGCTAACGGCGCTAGACCAAAATCGAGGGCATCTAGGGTCTTACTGCCGTCGAGGACGATCAAGTAACCGTCTTCCTGAACGCCCACATCCTCCACAAAGCCCAACCGCCCAAACTGGGCGTCAAAAACCGCTCCCTCTCGTCCGTTTTCGTTAAACTCCACCTGATCCGCCGATTGGAAAGAGTCAAAAACCAACCTTAGCTCCCCCTGACTCGCTGCGTCGCTTAAAAAAGCCTGGGCGATGGACTGAATTTCCAGGGAACTGCCGAGGGAATTGTCTTCCAGGGTAAAGCCCGCCGACCAAGCGGAAAGCCGGTCATCGTCTACATTCAAAGGATCGTTGTAATTGATCAGCGTTGTTAGGGTCGGGAAAGCGGCCCGGAGGAAATCCTCCCCCGCCAGTTGTAGGGTTAACTCTCCCCCCTGATAAAGGCGCGTTTCTCGAGTCCCCTCCGCAAACCAATCCTCTCCTTCCAAATCTGCTCCCAGGGAAGCCAACCCAAACTGCACCGTTAAATCCGCCGCCGTATAACCCCCGGCGCTTAGCGCCGCCGTTAGGTTAGAAAACCCAATAATCTCCCCCTGGCCTTGAATCCCCGCCGGCGCCGTCGGGTTCAGGTAATCGCGGGACGCCAAGTAATAGTAGGCGGAATCAATAACGGCGCCGTTAAAAACGATGTCGTGCCCGGTTCTTTCCGGCTCCGGCGCTCCGGCTAAGGCGTCCCAGAGGGCGACGCCCCGACCATCGGCGTCTAGTCCCCTCAGGGAAATAGCCGGAGTTTGAACTTGGGGAAGGATCAGGGTCGTATTCGAGGGCGCAAGAAGGCGAATCGAATACAGCCCGTTATCTAAATTGTCGAAACTATAGGCGCCGGCGGCGTCGGTGAGGCGCTGCGGCTCGTCGGCGTCTAGGAGTTGATTACCGTTGAGGTCGAGGTAAACTGTTATTCCCCCTAAACCCAACTCGCCGGGGTCTTGAACGCCGTCAGCGTTGAGGTCTTGCCAAACTTGACCGGCGAATAAGCTCATGGGGGATATCTCCTAGGGGAACAGAATGCGTAGTTAAGAAAACCTGGTTCAGCTTAAGTTACTATAGCCGAGCTAGGACAGAAACTCACTTGTTACAAAAATTATTATTTATTTCCCTTCGCCAAAGACGCGCCGCTAGACTCAGTCGAGTTCTGGCGCTTAGGGTTTTTGCCCGCTCCCTTGTCTAGAATAGGATTTGGAGCCAATTCACTTCGGACGCCCGCGGTCTAGGGGGCTGATTGATCTTGAACCAACAAACGACGCTAGCTTGGCCCTACAGAACTCCCGGCATTAGCGACGACCTCTTCGAGCGCCTGCCGGGGATTCCCCTCAGTAAACGGGAAGTCCGCTTGCTCATTCTCTCGGCCCTGCGCCTGAAGGCCGATTCCGTGGTCTGGGATATCGGCGCTGGCACGGGCACCATTCCCGTGGAGTTGGGTCTGCTCTGTCCCCAAAGTCGGATTATCGCCGTGGAGCGGGACGAGGAGGTGGCCGCCTTAATTCGCCGCAACTGCGAGCGTTTTGGGGTCGCCAATGTTTCTGTTGTTGAAGGCAGCGCCCCGGAGTGTCTGGCCCAGTTAACCCCGGCGCCGGATCGAATTTGCATCGAGGGGGGGCGGCCGATGCAGGAAATTCTGACCCAAACCTGGCGCTATCTCACTCCTGGCGGACGGCTGGTGGCCACCGCCAGCGCGCTAGAAACCCTTTACATCCTCTCGGAGGGCTTCGCCCAACTGCAAGTCCGCAATATTGAAGTGGTGCAGGGGGCGGTGAACCGCCTAGAGACCCGAGGCATTCACCAAACCTTCGCCGCGGTGGATCCCACCTTTATTCTCAGCGGCGAAAAGCTCGCCTAGAGGGCGCTCAAGACTAGGGAAAGGCTAAGAATAGGTTAACGTAAAACTAAGATTATCTTTTCGCTCCCGTCTTCTCCTCCCGCTGTGACCCATGACCCGCGCCCTGACTGCTGTTGTCGCCATCGCCCTAGCGCTTTCCCTCCTGATCCTGGGGGGTTGGTATTTTAGTCTAGCTATCGCCTTGGTCATTTTTTTAGGTCTGCGGGAATATTTCCAACTGGTGCGGGCTAAGGGCATCGCCCCGGCGGCGAAAACCACTATCGTTCTTTCTTTGGCTTTAGTCCTTAGCGCCACGGTGATTCCCGGTCTCACGGACGCCATGTTTCCCCTTACCGGCGCGTTAATTTGCTTTTATCTTTTGTTCCAACCCAAGTTGGCCACCATCGCCGACATTTCCACTTCTTTATTG
The DNA here is from genome assembly GCA_016471375.1 of Cyanobacteria bacterium RI_101. Classification (GTDB taxonomy): domain Bacteria; phylum Cyanobacteriota; class Cyanobacteriia; order Cyanobacteriales; family Microcystaceae; genus Synechocystis. The sequence continues at coordinate 26,034 of WGLZ01000033.1, read as the reverse complement.
GGCTTATTTTACGGCGGCTACCTTCCCAGCTATTGGGTGCGTCTGCGGTTGGGGTTTGTTCCCGAAGGTCAAGAAAATTTGGGTTTTCACTTACCCTTTCAGGGCTACTGGCCCCAATCCTGGAGCCACCCGGAACAATTTCCCCAGGGTCTGCTGGTGACTATTTTGGCCTTTAGCTGTATCTGGGCCGCGGATATCGGAGCTTATCTGATGGGGAAATGGTTGGGGCGCACCCGTCTTTCTAATATCAGTCCCAAAAAAACCGTGGAAGGCGCCGTTTGGGGGATAACGGGCAGTATTTTAGTTGCGGAAATCGGCGCTTGGTATTTGCACTGGCCCTACTGGAGCTTAACCGGCGCTCTGTTGGGATTATTAATCGGGGTCGTTAGTTTGTTGGGGGATTTAACGGAATCGATGATGAAACGGGACGCCGGAGTGAAGGATTCTGGGCAGTTAATTCCCGGCCACGGCGGCATTCTCGACCGCACCGACAGTTATGTCTTCACAGCGCCGTTGGTCTATTATTTCGTTCTCCTGGCCCTGCCCCTGCTCCAGTCGAGATTACCCTAATGGCGGTCTATCCGGCGGGGGTTTATTTAGTCGGAGCGGGGTTGGGAACCCGGCGCCACCTGACGGAGGGGGCGAAAACTCTTCTCCAAAGCGCCGAAGCAGTGGTCTATGACGCCCTTTTATCGCCAACGCTCTTGGCTTTAACGCCCCCAGACTGCGAATTGATCCCGGTGGGGAAACGGGGCGGTCAAGCCAGTTGCTCTCAGGGGGAGATTAACCGTCTCTTAGTCCGATTGGGACAAAGCCGGCGCCGAATTGTCCGTCTGAAGGGGGGAGATCCCTTGATTTTTGGTCGGGCTTGGCCGGAAATGGCCGCTTTAGCCGCCGCCGGGATTCCCTTTACCCTAGAGCCGGGTCTCTCTTCGGCGCTGGCGGCGCCGGCGCTGGCGGGGATTCCCCTCACAGACCGGGAGTGGGGGCAAACGGCGACGATTTTAACGGGCCATGATCCCGCCGGTTTGGATTGGGCTACTCTGAGTCATTTGGACACCCTAGTCATCCTCATGGGGGGGCGGAATCTGGAAGCAATCGTCCAGGCGTTGCAAACCCAGGTCAAATCCCCGGAAACCCCCTGCGCCCTGATCCGGGACGGCGGGCGCCCTGGGCAAAAAGTCTGGCTGGGAACCCTAGCCACCATTACCGAGAAAACGAAGGGAGAGCGCCGTTCCCCCTGCGTGATTGTCATTGGCCCCGTTGTTCACCGTCGTTCATCTTTGACCATGCCCGCCCTCCCCTTAACCGGAAAAACCATTCTCATTACCCGCTCCGCCGACCAGTCCCCCCAGTTTCGCCAACTTCTAGAAGAGCGCGGCGCCGAGGCGCTGGAGGTTCCGGCGCTGGTCATTGTCCCCCCCAGTTCATGGACGGAGTTAGACCGAGCTATCGCGGCGCTGAAAACCTTTGATTGGTTAATTCTGACCTCCGCCAACGCCGCGGACTTTTTCTGGCGCCGGTTAAACCATTGCGGTTTGGATAGTCGGGCGCTGGCGGGTCTCAAGATTGCGGTGGTGGGTCAAAAAACCGCGGCCGCGTTAGCCCACTATGGTCTGCAACCGGATTTAATCCCCCCCCAATTCGTGGCGGATAGTTTAGTGGCTAGTTTCCCCCAACCCTTAGCGGGCCAGAGAATGTTATTTCCTCGGGTGGAAAGCGGCGGCCGGGAGATTTTAGTCCAATCCCTCCAATCCCAAGGCGTAACTGTGGCGGAAGTCCCGGCCTACCAATCCGCCTGTCCCGAGAGCCTACCGGGCTGGGTGATACCGGCGCTGACTGCGGGAGACATCGACGTCATTACCTTTGCCAGTAGTAAAACAGTAACTAATTTTCATCGTCTGTTAACGAATAATTTAGGAGACCACTCCCTCGGCGCTCTTTTGGCGGGGGTCAAACTGGCGTCCATCGGCCCCCAAACTTCGGAACAGTGCCGGCGCTGTTTTGGGCGGGTGGATATCGAGGCTCAAGAGTATACCCTGGAGGGGTTAGCCGCCGCCATTGAAAGGGAATGCGCCACATCTCCCCCGGCGCCGGTAGTGGATTGCTAAAATCGCATTAACTCTATGTTTTAAACGCATAGACTAAAGGTAAATGTCGCTTTAATCACAAAATCCCCAGATCCGCTTTTTTATGCTAAGCGGGTATTCTTCTTTTCCCGCGGCATAGATTGTGGCTAATAAATTTGAGACGGTCAAAGCGACCAAGGACGGCTTGGCGGTTCGCGCCGAGCTGGAGCATTTTGCCCAAATCGGTTGGGAGAATATTCCCGAAGAAGACCGGGATCTGCGCCTCAAGTGGCTGGGGATTTTTTTCCGCCCGGTGACGCCGGGGGAATTTATGTTGCGTCTGCGTCTGCCCCACGGCGTCGCCACCAGCGAGCAGTTGCGAACCATTGGGGAGATTGCGGCCCGTTACGGCGACCGGGGTAACGGCGATATTACCACCCGGCAGAATTTACAAATTCGGGGTATCAAAATCGAGGATATCCCCGCTATTTTCCAGCGCCTCGAAGCCTGTGGCTTAACCTCCGTGCAGTCCGGTATGGACAATGTGCGCAATATTACCGGCTCGCCGGTGGCGGGGTTAGACCGGGACGAGTTGATCGACACCCGCAACTTGGTGCAAGCCGTCCAGGACATGATCACCAACCGCGGCCAAGGCAACTCGGAATTTAGCAACCTGCCCCGCAAATTTAACATCGCCATCGAAGGGAGTCGGGATAATTCCGTCCACGCCGAAATTAACGATGTCGCCTTTGTTCCCGCCTACCGGGAGGGGGTTCTCGGTTTTAACGTCGTCGTTGGCGGCTTTTTCTCCGCCCGGCGCTGTGAGGCGGCCATTCCCCTCGACGCTTGGATTCCCCCGGAGGAAAGCGCCGCGGTGGCGCTCTGCCGGGCCATTTTGGAGGTCTATCGGGATAACGGCCCCAGGGCCAACCGGCAAAAGTCCCGCCTGATGTGGCTGATTGACGAGTGGGGGATCGATAAATTCCGGGCCGAAGTGGCGGCCAAACTGCCTTTCCCTCTCCTCAGCGCGGCGCCGAAGGACGAACTGGATTGGGAGAAACGGGATCATCTAGGCGTCTTTCCTCAGAAACAGGAGGGGTTAAATTACGTCGGTCTCCATATTCCCGTGGGACGCCTCTACGCCGGGGACTTTTTGGAATTGGCCCGCCTAGCGGAGACCTATGGAAGCGGGGAAGTCCGCTTAACGGTGGAGCAAAACGTCATTTTGATCAATATCCCCGACGACAAACTGGCGGCGCTGTTACAGGAACCCCTGTTGACTAAATTTGGCGTCGACCCGGCGCCGCTCCAACGGGCCGTGGTCTCCTGCACCGGCGCTCAATTCTGTAACTTCGCCCTGATTGAAACCAAAAATCGGGCCGTGGCCATGGGCCAGGCGCTGGAGAAGGAACTGGAACTGCCCCGGCCGGTGCGGATCCATTGGACGGGTTGCCCCAACTCCTGCGGCCAGCCCCAGGTGGCGGAAATCGGCTTAATGGGAACAAAAGTTCGGAAAGAGGGCAAAACCGTGGACGGGGTGGATATTTACCTCGGCGGCAAGGTGGGCAAGGACGCCCATTTGGGAGAATGCGTCCATAAAGGGATTCCCTGCGAAGACCTCCAGCCCCTCTTGGCCCAAATCCTGGTGGAACAATTCGGCGCGACTCGGCGGGTATGATCAGCGTTGCGGAAGCCGGGGCAATCATTCAAAAATATTGGCCGGACTGGGGCGCCGAAACCTTGACCCTAGAGGAGTCCGTCGGCGCCGTTTTAGGGGAGCAGATCCAAGCGGATCGGGACTACCCGCCGGGAAACCGGGCCATGATGGACGGCGTCGCCCTGGATTGGAGCCGTTACCAAGAGGGACAACGGCGCTTTCCGGTCTTGGGAACTCTACCCGCAGGAAACCCGCCTCCCCAGGAAGACCTGGGGCAAGGGTGTTGGGAAGTGATGACCGGCGCTTATTTACCCCCGGCTTGGGATCTGGTTATTCCCTACGAAGATTTGCGGTTAACCCCGGAAGAGGTTGAAGTCACAGAGGGGCGTTCCCGGCGCCGGTATGAGTTTATTCACCTTCAAGGGAGTGACTGCCGGGGAGGAGATGTATTAGTTAACCCTAACCATCCTCTCAACGGCCCGATTTGGTGCGTTTTAACCTCCGTTGGTAAAGTCGCCGTTAGAACGCCCCAGCGCCCCCGCATTGCCCTGATCGCCACCGGGGATGAACTGGTAGCCCCGGAGCAGGCGCCGCAACCCTACCAACTCCGGCGCTCGAATGTCTACGCGCTCCAGGCGTCTTTGTTAAAATACGGTTTTTCTCGGCTAAGCTTGACCCATCTGCCGGACGATCCCCAGAGGATTGAAGATCATTACCGGGCTTCGGCGGCAAATTTTGAGATCCTGCTCTACTCCGGCGCCGTTTCTCAAGGAAAATTTGATTATTTGCCTCAAATTTGGCAAAACCTCGGCGTCACCCGTTATCTCCAGGGCGTGGCCCAGCGCCCCGGTAAACCCCTTTGGTTTGGAGTGGATCGGGAAAATAACACCGTTATTCTCGGTCTGCCGGGAAATCCCATTTCCAGCCTCGTTTGTTTACACCGTTACCTCCTGCCTCAACTGTTACCCCAGGCGCCGGTTTACGCCCGTTTAGCTCAGGAGATGGAGTTTAAACCGTCATTGACCTATTTTCTACCGGTTAAACTAGAGTCCCGCCCCGATGGCAGTCTTTGGGCCGATCCTCTGGTTCCCAAAAATTCCGGCGAATTTACGGCGCTGGTGGGGAGCGACGGTTTCTTGGAATTGCCCCCGGCGCCGAATTATTTTTCCTCTGGGGAAGCCTTTCCTTTTTATAGTTGGTAAGATCCAAAGGTATGTTTAAAAACTATTCGCTCCGCCTGTTAGAATCCCCCCTAACCCCTACTTCGACAAGTGTTACAGTGAGCCTGCCGAACTGCTCAGTACGGCGCATTGGAAAGGAGGGAAAACTTCTCAAAGTTCCTCTCCCTCTTTGGGAGAGAGATTTAGGGTGAGGGTCAAGGGATGAACCCACTTTTAATTGACGCCTACGGGCGCCGGATTCGTAAACTGCGAATATCGGTGACGGATCAGTGTAATTTGCGCTGTCGCTACTGTATGCCCCTCCAGGCGACCTTTATGGACAAAGACCGTTATTTAATCCCGGCTCAATACGGGGAAATTGCGGCGGAACTACAGACCTACGGACTGGAAGAAATTCGCTTAACTGGGGGAGAACCGTTGCTGAGGGCGGAATTTGCCGAGATTCTGGCGGCGCTGAAACCCCTAGGCTTTAAAAAATTAGGTTTAACCACCAACGGTATTTTATTAGACCGTTACCTCGACTGTTTAGAAGTCAACGGCGTAACGGCTTTAAACATTAGTTTAGACACCCTTAATCCTCAGACTTTTCAAACCCTCGCTTATGGTCGAGATTTAACTAAAATTTTAAACAACATCGCCCTAGCTAGACAGCGCCGTTTTCAGATTAAACTGAATACCGTGATAATGCGGGCGATCAACGATGGCGAACTCTTCGATCTAGTGGAATATGCTCGGGATTTAGACCTGGAAATTCGCTTTCTGGAAGTCATGCGCATCGGCTACGCTTGCCAGAATCAATCCCAATGGTTTATCAGCGCCGCTGAACTGATCCAGCGCCTCGAAAGCCGTTATCGCTTAACTCCCCTGGAGTCCCCCCAGGACGCCACCGCTTTTAGCTATCGGCTCAACGGCGGCCCCGTCGTCGGCTTTATCGCCTCGGAATCCCAACCCTTTTGCGGCCACTGCTCCCGCTGGCGCCTCGGCGCCGATGGCACGTTACGAGCCTGTTTACTGAAAGAAGACGGGGTCAACTTGAAAAATATCCCCCCGGCCCGGCGCTGGGAACTGTACCAAACCCTGCTGGGGCTGAAACCCTACCTGCGACCGCCGGAGGTTCCCCACGCCATGCACCAAATCGGAGGTTAATCCTATGTTGAGCCATTTCGACCGGCGCCAACAACCGGCCATGGTGGACGTCAGCGCCAAAGCGCCGACAGAGCGCCGGGCCCTCGCCCAATCCATTATCCAACTGCCGCCGGAGTTGGCCCCCTACTGGCGGGGAGCGGATTTTATCCTCAAAAAAGGGCCGGTTCTGCAAACGGCCATCATCGCCGGCACCATGGCGGTGAAAAAAACGGCGGAATTGATTCCCTTTTGCCATAGCTTGCCCCTGGAGGACTGCCGCTTTACCGTAGAAACTCCCGACCCCTTGACCCTCATACTCCAGTGCGAGGTCAAAACCACCGCCAAAACCGGGGTGGAGATGGAGGCGCTCTGCGGCGTTTCCGTGGCGGCGCTGACGGTTTACGATATGTGTAAATCCGTTTCTAAACAGATTCTAATTCGGGAAACCCGACTACTGGAAAAAAGCGGCGGCAAGTCCGATGTTGAAGCCCCGCCCCTCTACGGTTTAGTCCTCACCGGCGGGCAGAGTCGTCGCATGGGGCAAGACAAGGCGCTGATGGATTACCGAGGCCGGCCCCACGCCCAATACCTTTACGACCTCTTAAGTCAGTACTGCGAAAAAGTTTTTATCTCCGCCCGCCCCCGGCAATGGCAAGGCACGGTTTTAGAATCCCTCCCCACTCTCCCGGACAGGGAGGAAAACCTTGGCCCTTTAGGGGGCCTGTTAACGGCGCTGTCCGCTTATCCCCAAGCGAACTGGCTCGTGCTTGCCTGCGACTTAGCCGCCGTGGACGACGAGATCATCGAAAACTTATTAAATCAAGTCAGACCCGGCGCCGTCGCCACCTGCTATCAAAACCCAGAGGGGGGCTTCCCAGAGGCGCTCTGCGCCGTCTATACGCCCCAAGCGCTGACCCTCTTCCAGCGGGGCCGACAAGCGGGGATTCTCTGTCCGGTGAAACTCCTACAACTGGCGGACTGTCATCTGATTCCGGCGCCCCATCCCGGCGCCATCGCCAACGCCAACACCCCCGAGGATTATGAAAACATCAGTGGCGCTCAGATACTTCGCTAGCTTGGCCGAAGCGGCCCAAACGACCGCGGAAAACCTAGAAACCGAGTGTCGCACCTATCGGGAGCTTTACGCTTTCCTCGCCCGGCGCCACGGCTTTACCCTACCGGCGGAGGCGGTCAAGGTGGCCGTTAACGACGAGTTTACCGACCTCGACAGCGCCGTCATTCCTGGGGGCGTTATTGTCTTTATTCCCCCCGTGGCCGGGGGTTAAACGGCGCCGATGAAACCCCGCTCGCTAGTCCAACATCCGCATAGTCGTCCAGCGCAGCTTTCCAAGGTTTGAGTTAGCGGTGGCGCTTCGGAGCATGGACTAGCGTTACAAGAAAAGGTAGGAAATACCAGTGAGGTTAATTATCAAGTCATTGGCGTTTTGTTGCGATAGGCTTGAGATCTTCGGCGCTTAATCCAGTTATGCTGATCACCTCTGAAATAGGCAATCCTCTCTCAAGTAGCTTTTGAGCGACTTCTAGCTTACCTTCCCGCTTGCCCTCCAGCTTGCCTTCCCGCTTGCCCTCCAGCTTGCCTTTAAGGAGACCCCGTTGCTCCCCTTCCTGCAAGATTTCCTGATAAATGGCGGATTCTTTCATGATGTCGCTCCGTAAGATAGTTCTAATTAATTTTGGCTCAACCAACAGTCGCCCAAAGACGGCGGAAGCGGTGGTTAAGTTGGCTTTCGCGCTTCTGTTTTCTATTGTATCCAGAGCTAACGCCACTTCCCGCAATCGTTCCGTCGGATTCTGACTTTGGGTCAAGACCGCTAGGGGTAAGAGTCCCGGACTGCTTAAAAACGGCGCCGGCGCTTCTTCCCACAGGCGAATATGGACTGGGTTACAAAAAAGGGGAGAATAACTCTCCCCGGTAGAAACTCTAACGTAGTGATAGCCCGAGCGGTTCGACACACTTCGGCAAGCTCAGTGGCTAGGCTCACCGTATCGCCTGCCGAAGAGCCGAAGCCCGTTTTGCCTTACCCCGCCAGCGCCTCCTGGATGGTTTTGTTGTAGATAATCCGCCCAGGCGTAGTTTTAATATACTGGACAAGGATCTCCCCGTCCTGGGTTTCCCGGATTTTCCGCTCCCGGTAGTGTTTAAAGACGGTATTGTCTGCTAACACTTCTTCCTGAAGCACTTCGGTATCGGGTTTTTCCGTCACCACGTCCAGGTCGTTATAGCGAATCCAGATGGAGGCGTGGAGATCCACCTGTCCTTGGTTGTAAGCTTTCAGCGCGTCTTCCATCCCCGAGAAGTACATGCCGGCGCCTTTGTGCGCCTTGGGATTTTCGGCGGTGAGGTAATAGCACCCCAGAACCATATCCTGGGAGGGGGCGACAATGGGTTTGCCGGTGGCGGGGGAGAGAATATTGTGGCAAGCCAGCATCAGTAAACGAGCTTCGGCCTGGGATTCGATGGAGAGGGGCACGTGCACCGCCATTTGATCGCCGTCAAAGTCGGCGTTGAAGGCGGGACACACCAAAGGATGGAGTTGGATGGCGCGACCGTCCACCAAAATCGGTTCAAAGGCTTGAATCCCCAAACGGTGGAGGGTGGGCGCCCGGTTGAGCATGACGGGGTGCCCGGTGATCACGTCTTCGAGGACGGGCCAGATTTGGGGATCGTTGCGGAGGATTAATTTTTTGGCCGCTTTGATGTTGTTAACGATGTTGGTTTTGATCAAACTGTGGATCACGAAGGGCTGGAACAGTTCGATGGCCATTTCCCGGGGCAAACCGCACTGATAAATCTTTAAATTCGGCCCCACCACAATCACGGAACGACCGGAGTAGTCCACCCGTTTACCCAACAAGTTTTGCCGGAAGCGCCCCTGTTTGCCTTCGATGATGTCCGAGAGGGATTTGAGGGGACGGTTATTGGCGCCGACCACCGTGCGACCCCGGCGGCCGTTGTCAATCAAGGCGTCCACGGCTTCCTGAAGCATCCGCTTTTCGTTGCGGACAATGATTTCCGGCGCCAAAATTTCCTGCAACCGGGCCAAACGGTTATTCCGGTTGATCACCCGGCGGTAGAGGTCGTTTAAATCCGAGGTGGCGAAGCGCCCGCCGTCCAACTGCACCATGGGGCGCAGATCCGGGGGAATGACGGGAATGGCGCTCAGCACCATCCATTCCGCTTTTGAGTTGGTGGCGACAAAATTATCCACCACCCGCAGGCGCTTGATCAGCTTGGCCCGCTTTTGCCCTTTGCTGTTGAGGATTTCTTCCCGCAGTCGCTCCGCCTCTTCTTCTAGGTTTAACTCCTCTAATAGGCGCTGGATGGCTTCGGCGCCGATGCTGACGTCGATGCCGTAGAGTTCCGAGTCTTCGGCGTAGATTTGGTCTTCAATTTCCACCCACTGGTCTTCCGTCAGCAGTTGTTTGTATTGCAAGTTGCTGGCGTTGCCGGGGTTGAGCACCACGTAGGCGTTAAAATAAACCACCTGCTCCACGTCCCGCAGGGGCATATCCAATAAAATACTCAGGTAGCTGGGAATCCCCTTGAGGTACCAGACATGGGTCACCGGCGCCGCCAGTTTAATGAAGCCCATGCGGTGGCGCCGAACCCGGGATTCCGTCACCTCCACGCCGCAACGCTCGCAGACAATGCCCCGGTGACGCACCCGTTTATACTTGCCGCACCAACATTCCCAATCCTTGGAGGGGCCGAAGATTTTCTCGCAGAACAGCCCGTCCATCTCCGGCTTTAGGGTACGATAATTGATAGTTTCGGGCTTGGTGACTTCTCCCACCGAGATCCCGTTGGGCAAAGTCCGCTCTCCCCATTGACGAATCCGTTCGGGAGAAGCGATGCCAATTTTTACGTAGTCAAAGCGGGGTTCGGTTTGGGCTTTCATGCTGGGCGCGACAAAATAACGGCTGACGGGCTGTAGAGAAGGGCGAGGAGTCCTAAATAACCAAGGGACGACCCCCGCTCCGGGAGGGTACAGCCTATCAATATTAGCTTAAAAGAGCGGCTTTGATGAATCCTTGGCGCCGAAACTTGTCTGCGAGAACCTACCGGCCGGCTCCCTTTCCGGGGACGACGCTTTGGCTGGCGCCGTTAGCCCTGCTCCTCGGGGTTGGCTCCGCGGTCGGCGCCGGGGGATTCTGGCTGTCGAGCCAATCCGTCGTCCAACTGACCGTGCCCCCCGTTGTCGCCCGGAATAAGCGCCCCCGACTGTTTGAAATCAGAGGCCGGCAAATTTATTACTTGGACACGGCGGCTATTCAGCGCCAATTGACGGACTTCGGCCAACGTTTACCGATCTGTAAACCCCCGGAAAGAAAAGGTCTGGAGAGTAGTCTCCGGGCCCGGCGCTACTATTTTGATCGTCTAGGGGAATTTCAGGCTTGTCAAAGGAACCAAAACCGAGAACTGCAATCTTTCCGGGCCGCGACGGAATTTTATCAAGTGCGGTTGCAAGGGGGCCCCGCGCCGGCGCTCCGTTACGATCTGGCGCTTCCCCCCGAGGACGAACGAGACAAAACCCTCGACGAGTGGGAGGCGAATTTCCGGCGCCGTCTGGCTCAATTCGATCCCCAAAAAGAGTATCTCGCCTTCATTGTTCGTCCCGACGGTTTCGGCGCTTTTCGCCAGGCTCGTCGACTGGCCCAGAGCCAGGGCTTTGAAGTGGGCTGGGAACCCTTGACCGGCGCCGATCCCCTATTGTTGGGCGCCCAGGGACAGACCGTCGGCGGGCTTTGACAGATGACAGATTTCAGATATCAGAGTTCAGGCTATGACGAATCGGCGCCGGACTGACGACTGCGTTGGGAGACTGGAGAGGGCAAAGATAGTCGGAATACTGCTTTAGCTCGATCAAGATCTGGAGCAGATCCCGGTTCAAGTTCTGGGCGTAGCCGGAGAATCCCGCCAAGGCGCCGTCTTCCAACCAGAGGCGATGATTGGCCACCACGTCGATCCAGGTTAGGGTTCTTTCCACTTTTTGGTAGGCGAGACGGTAATGCCGGTACTGTTGGGTAAATTCTTGGCTCAGTTGCGCCTGTCGCACGTGGTCCTCCAGTTCTTGGGAGGTTAACCGGAGCGCCTGGGACACCCAGCGGCTTTTGCCTTGACCCGTCTCTAAATCTTGGCAGAATTGGCGCAACGCTTGCATAAAGGGCTGAATTTCAAGGGACATGGGAAAAATCTCCAGAGCGAGTTTGACGGCGCCGGTTTAACGGGCCAGAACCCAAGTGTCTTTACTGCCGCCGCCCTGGGAGGAGTTGACCACCAAGGAACCCTTTTTGAGCGCCACCCGGGTCAGACCGCCGGGGTGAACATAAATTTCCTCCCCCCGATGGAGGATGTAGGGTCTTAAATCCACATGGCGCCCTTCCAAATTATCCTGATTCACCAACGTCGGCGCTCGGGACAAACTGAGAACCGGCTGGGCGATGTAGTTGCGGGGATTATGGCGAATCCGGTCGCTAAACTCGGCTCGTTCCTGGGCGCCGGAGCTGGGCCCCATCAGCATGCCGTAGCCTCCGGCTTCGTTGGTGGCTTTAACCACTAGGCTTTCGAGGTGTTCGAGGACATAGCGCCGGTCGTCCTCCCGCCAACAGAGATAGGTGGGAACATTGTTGAGGATTGGCTCCTCTCCCAAATAGTAGCGAATCATTTCCGGGACGAACGCGTAGATCGCTTTATCGTCGGCGACGCCGGTTCCCGGCGCGTTGGCCAGCGCCACCCGGCCCTGACGATACACCTCCATCAAGCCCGGCACCCCCAGCAGGGAATCGGAGCGAAACACCTGCGGGTCTAGAAATTCGTCGTCTAGGCGCCGATAGAGGACGTCCACCCGTCGCAGTCCCTTGGTCGTCCGCATTTGGAGATAACCGTCCATCACCGTCAGATCCCGCCCCTCCACTAGTTCCACTCCCATCTGTTGGGCCAGAAAAGAATGCTCGAAATAGGCGGAGTTATAGATCCCCGGCGTCAGCACCGCCACCGTCGGCTGGGGCAGTTGGGGCGGCGCTAGATTCAGGAGGGTGTCGAGCAGGTAACTGGGATACTCGTCCACCGCCTGCACCTCCATGGTCTGAAAAATTTCCGGGAAAGTGCTTTTCATCACCCGCCGATTTTCCAAAACGTAGGAAATGCCCGACGGCACCCGTAGGTTATCCTCCAGCACATACCAGTCGCCGGTTTGATCCCGCACCAAATCCGTGCCGGTGATATGGCACCAGATCCCCAAAGGCGGTTTAATGCCCTGACAGGCCGGCAAATAGCCCCCCGCGGAGGCGACAATTTCCCAGGGAATCGCGCCGTCCTCGATAATTTTTTGAGCGCCGTAGATATCCCCTAAAAAACAATTCAGGGCCGCGACCCGTTGTTTCAGTCCCCCCTCCAGGGCCCGCCAATTCTGGGCGGAAATCACCCGGGGAATGATATCGAAGGGAAGCGCCCGTTCTAACCCCTCTTCGTCGTCGCCATAGACGCGGAAGGTGACCCCCAGGTTAAACAGCGCCGCCTGGGCCGTGTTTTGGTGTTGCCGCAGTTCCGCCGTCGGCAGGCGCGCAATCCACTCGACTAACGGCGCCGCTTCCGGCCGGGGGTCGCCCGAAGGAAAAAAGAGTTCGTCGTAGAAAAGTTCGGGCTGGTAGGGGATCGAGGACATGATTCGGAAGTCGGGCGCCGGAACGGTTGCAGAGTCGCGCTCTGTTGGCGGCGCTGTCTAAGTTTCAGCCGAAACAGGAGAGAATGATGTATCCTATATGACTAAAATAGAGTACACTGTTGCGACAGTCCCGCGGGTTCAATATTCTTTCAGGGTTTCGGCTTGATGGTTAGGGCGGGTAACGCCGATCGAGAGACAGTTTTCAGTTTAGGGGGGCAACTCGCCATGCTTTTCCTCTGTTTATGGAGCCTTATTCTGGCATTGCTCGGAGTCGGCGCCGGTCGATTCCTAGCTCGTCGGGGCGTCGCGCTGAACGGGACGATTGCCAACCCCCAAGTCCAACGGGCGATCTTACTGGCGCTGGCCGCCGCGCCTCTAGGGGTAATCGGGCTGATTCTAGCGGACAAAAATAACCTGATTTATCCGGCGACTCGTTTTTTCCCCTTAGCGCCGTCCCTTTACCTCGGCGCCTACGCGCTTGACTTGATTGTCGGTCTGATTGTGGGCGCGATGGGAGTCCTCATCGGCCTAGAGATTTTTGGTCGGAGCGACGCCCAAAGTAGAATTAACCTACTCGCTAGTTTGGCCGTCATTGCCATTTTCGCCAGTTTTCTGATCCATAAAACCCTCCCCATCGGCGCCGGCCTCGGAAAGCCGGAGATTATAGACGGGCGATGGGTCTTGCAAACGACCCACTACACCTGCGCCCCCGCCAGCATCGCCACCCTCGGGCGTTTGACGGGAAAACAGCCCCAGTTGACGGAAAAAGAAGCGGCGCTTTTAGCCCAGACCGACCGTTTCGGGACGAGCGCCCTAGAGGAACTCAGGACGTTGAGGAAATTGGGTTTCCAGCCCCAGTACCGCAACGATTTTACCTCGGAGGATTTAGCCAATCTCTCCTCTCCCGCCATTCTCCATGTCCGAGAAAAAATTGGCCGGCGCGTCTTCCCCCACGCCATTGTTTTTGTAGGGGTCAATCCAGAAACCCAGAGCATTAAAGTGATGAATCCCCTCTATGGCCCGATGGAGAAAAAATACTCGGAACTCGCGGGATATTGGAATGGAGAGATCATTACCCTTGATTAACGGTCAGAAGCTTCCGCGGCGGGGCTAGCTCCGCCCCAATCTTGCCCGGCGCCGAATCCCAGGGCTATGCTAGTTAAACCCTAGTGAAGAAAGTGATCGCCGCCCTATGTTTGACGCCCTTGCCGAGAGTTTAGAAGACGCCTGGAAAAAGCTCCGGGGTCAGGATAAGATTTCTCCGAAAAATATTCAGGACGCTTTGAAGGACGTGCGGAAAGCCTTACTGGAGGCGGACGTCAACCTTCAAGTGGTGAAGGCGTTTGTGACGGAGGTGGAGAAAAAGGCGCTGGGCGCCGAGGTCATTAACGGCGTCAATCCGGGCCAGCAGTTTATTAAAATTGTCTACGACGAACTGACCCGGGTGATGGGGGAAAGCCAGGTCCCCCTGGCCCGGGCGGATAAAGCGCCTACAGTGATCCTGATGGCCGGGTTGCAGGGGACGGGAAAAACCACCGCCACCGCTAAGTTGGCGCTCTATCTACGGAAGGAAAACCGCTCGGCGCTGATGGTGGCCACCGACGTCTACCGACCGGCGGCCATTGAGCAACTGAAAACCCTCGGCGCTCAAATCGACGTCCCCGTCTTTGAGTTGGGAACCGACGCCGACCCGGTGGAAATCGCCCGTCTGGGGGTGGAGAAGGGCAAAGAACTGGGGGTGGACGCGGTGCTGATCGACACCGCCGGGCGCTTACAAATTGATCCCCAGATGATGGGAGAGTTGGCCCGCATCAAGGCTGCGGTTAAACCCGACGACACCCTGCTGGTGGTGGACGCCATGACGGGGCAGGAGGCGGCCAATCTAACCCATACCTTCCAAACGGAAATCGGCATTACCGGCGCTATTTTAACCAAGCTGGACGGCGACACTCGGGGCGGCGCGGCGCTGTCGGTGCGACAAGTCTCCGGGCAACCGATTAAATTTATCGGCGTGGGGGAAAAGGTGGAGGCTCTGCAACCCTTCTATCCCGACCGGATGGCCAGCCGTATCCTCAACATGGGGGACGTGTTGACCCTGGTGGAAAAGGCCCAGGAAGCCATCGATATTGGCGACGCCGCCGAATTACAAAACAAAATCCTCGAAGCCACCTTTGATTTTGACGACTTTCTCAAGCAGATGCGCTTGATGAAAAACCTCGGCTCCATGGGCAACCTGCTGAAAATGATCCCCGGTATGGGCAAGCTCAGCAGTAGCGATATTGAAAAAGGCGAAAAGGAACTGAAGCGCACAGAAGCGATGATTAGCTCCATGACCCAGGAAGAGCGCCGGAACCCGGATCTCTTGGCCAAAACCCCCAGTCGGCGCCGTCGCATCGCCAAAGGCTCCGGTCATAGCGAAAGCGACGTGTCCAAATTAATCAGCAACTTCACCAAGATGCGGGCCATGATGCAACAGATGGGCATGGGGGGCATGATGGGCGGTATGCCGGGTATGGGAATGCCCAATATGGGGGGAATGTTCGGCGCTCCCCCAGCCCGTCCCGGTTTTCGGGGCTATGGCGGCGCTCCCAAGGCGAAAAAACCGAAGAAAAAGAAAAAGGGCTTTGGGGCGCTTTAGAGGCTGTGTTATTTCGTTTCCGCTAGACTTTAATCAATAGGCGCCGCACCTTCGGGAGGGACTTATGGAAAAATCGACTTCAATGTCTTTCCATCCTGCGTCCTGAGCCATAAGAGCTTGACCGGGCAGAACATTGGTTTTGCCCAAAAAAAGGTAACATTAATCAAGATTTTTGGTGGACTTTGTTTGAGAGTATTCTTTTGGTACTGTGCTAGCTAATTTTATTTTGCTCCTCCCAAGGATAAAGACTGGGCTAGGATACTAGAAGCGGTTTATTTTTCCCTCCTATGCCTCCGGCCCAGTGGCAGATTAGCCCTCCCGCGGAAATTCCCGCCGAGTTTTTAAAGGCTCTGCGAACCCTCGTTCCGACGGCGGGGCGCTTTGGGGCCCAACTGTTGTGGCAGAGGGGAATCCGGGAGCCGGAACAGTTGCGACCGTTTTTAGACCCCGACGCCTACGAGCCGGCGCCGCCCTCGGCCTTTGGCCCGGAGATGGATCTGGCTGTGACTCGACTGTTAGCGGCCCGGCAAAATCGCGAACGCGTAACGATCTGGGGCGACTTCGACGCCGACGGCATTACGGCCACTAGCGTCCTCTGGGAAGGCTTAGGACAATTTATCGATCCCCAAACGCGTCTTAATTACTATATCCCCCATCGCCTGCGGGAGTCCCACGGCTTGAACCTGACTCAACTGGAAAGGTTGGCGGAAGCGGGAACGGCGCTGATTGTCACCTGCGACACCGGCAGTACGAACCTTGCGGAAATCGCTAGGGCAAAAGAGTTAGGAATAGACCTGATTATCACCGACCACCATACCCTACCTCCAGAGCGCCCCGATGTGGCGGCCATTCTGAATTCCCGCTACTTCGCCCCGGAGCATCCCCTCGCTCATCTCTCCGGGGTGGCGGTGGCCTACAAATTAGTGGAGGGGCTTTACCAAGCGGCGCCGCAAATTCCCCAGCGCCCCTTGGAGGATTTACTCGATCTTGTAGCCATTGGTTTAATCGCCGACTTAGTGGAACTGAAGGGCGATTGTCGTTACCTCGCTCAACGGGGCATCCAGCGCCTACGGGAGCAACGACAGGAGCGACGACGCCCGGGAGTGGCCCTGCTTTTAGAGTATTGCAACCGGAGCGGCGACCGTCCCACGGATATTTCCTTTGGCGTCGGGCCTCGCCTTAACGCCATTAGCCGCATTCAAGGCGACGCCCGTTTTGGGGTGGAGCTACTCACCAGCCGGGACGAAGCCCGGTGTCGAGTCTTGGCCGAGGAAACCGAGTTGGCCAACAGCCGCCGCAAGGAATTACAGAAAACCCTAGTGGCCCAAGCCGAAAAACAACTCGAAAGCCTCGATTTATCGACCGCGGGGGTCATTATCCTTGAAAATCCCCAATGGCCGGGGGGAATTTTGGGGTTGGTGGCCGGTCGTCTAGCGGAAACCTACGGCCGCCCGGCTATTGTATTGAGCAGTCAGCCCCTAGAGGGAGAAACGGGAGAGCGCCAAGCCAGAGGCTCCGCCCGTTCCGCCCAGGGCGTTAACCTCTACGAACTCTTGCGCTCCCAAGCCCGTTGGTTAACCGGTTTTGGCGGTCATCCCTTGGCGGCGGGTTTAAGTTTGCCCCTCGCCCATTTGCCATTTTTCCGAGAAGCTATCAATCAACGTTTTTGGCAAGACTACGGCGGGCGCCCTTTGGAGCGGGAACTCATCGCGGATCTCGTCGTTGCCGTCGCGGATCTGGGACGGGATCTCTTTCAGGAGTTAAAACTGCTGGAACCCTGCGGCATGGGCAATCCGACGCCTAAATTATTAGTGGAAAAGTGTTATTTTCAAGGGAGTCGTTGGGAGAATTATCGGGATTTTAAACGCCAAAAAGTTAACTATAAATTGACTCGTTTCCATCTTCAGGACCCCCAAAGCGGCGCTGAATTTCCAGGGATTTGGTGGGGTCATGAAGACTGGGAGTTGCCTCGAAACACTCTCTGTCGAGCATTGGTTGAATTGACCTACAATACCCACTCAAATCGCTACGAAGCCAACTTAATCGACTTCCAATCCCTCCGGGTTGAGAGCGAGATCCTCCCCTCCCTTCCCGCCGCGATTATCGATCGGCGCCGTCAACAGAACCCCGCACTCTCCGGCCACCCCTTAGCAACCTGCCCCCTCAGTTGGGGGGAACTCCGTCAGGCTTACCAACAGGCCCAGAAAGCTTGTCAACCCTTGATCTTAGCTTACCGATTTAACCCGGCGCCCCTACCCGTCCGTTTAGAAACCCTAGGGCGACTCTGGCGCCAAGGCGCCCTAGACTCCGGGACTCTGCAAAGAAACTTAGATATTAAACCTCCCACCGCGGAGCGCATTCTGGATATCCTGAGTTCCTTGGAACCTCAAACTCTTCTGCCGACGGAAATCGAAGCCCTGCTGTTGGAAGAAGACTTCCAACGGCGCTATTTCGCTCAGGTTCCCTTAGCTTTAATCGAAGAGCGACTTCAGGCGAGCTAGAACTCCTTTAGAGGACGTTTGAGAAAAAGTAATCCAGTCCGGACTCTGACGCTAATAGCGAATCCGGGGATCCAGCCAAGCGTAGAGGAGATCCGCCAAGGTGGAAAAAACGACAATTAAAAATCCGTAAATACACGTTATCGCCATCACCACCGGCGTGTCGCTCCGGTAAATAGACTCCACCATCAAAGCTCCCATGCCCGGCACCCGAAAAATTTGCTCCGTCACCAAAGCGCCGGTAAACAGCGCCGGCAAGTCTAAAGAAACTAAAGTAACCAGGGGCAGAAGGGCGTTACGGGCCAGATGCGCCCAAATCACTCGACCCGGAGAAAGGCCTTTAGCGTAGGCGGTGCGGATATAGTCCTGGGGCAATTCTTCCCGGACGGCGGAGCGAGTAAACCGCAACAGCGCCGCCCCTTGGTAAAAAACTAAGACCGCCACTGGCAAGACTAACTGTCGAATTTGCGCGCCCCAATTATGCCAATCCCTCAAATCCAAACCGCTGTCGTAGATGAAGGGAAACCAGCGCAATCCGACGGAAAAAATCAAAATTACCATTAACCCCGTTAAAAAGGTGGGGAGGGAGTACCCCAACAAGCCGAGGGCGTTGACCAGTTTATCGCCGAAGCTATGGAGACGACTGGCGGACCAGACCCCTAAAGGGATCATCAAGGCGGCGCTCAAGGTATAGGCGCTCCCCACCAGCCATAGGGTCGCGGGCAAACGTTGCCGGAGCAGGTCCAACACTGGCGCTCGACTGGTGAAGGAATAGCCGAAATCCCCCCGGAGAGCGGCGCTTAACCATTTGGCGTAACGGATCGGCAGAGGTTGATCTAAGCCGAAACTGCGCCGCAGATTTTCTCGCGCGGCGTCGGAAAGAGAGGGATTGGTGGCCAACTCCCCCAGGGGATCCCCCGGCGCTAGCGCCAGGAGTAAAAAAATCGTTAAGCTAACGCCCAGTAGAGTCGCCAGAGCGATGACTAATCTTTGCGGTAAGTAACGTCCCATTCCGAAAACCCTGAATAGTCTTGCCCCAAAAAGCGACCCGCCCCGGCAAGGTTATCCTCGTCGAGGCGGGTAAATTCGGGTTAAAGATTTCTGAAAATGACGACTCTCTTTAGTAAACGCCCGGGTTAATACGGTCGTCGCCTTCCGTCAGTTCGCTACTGACTTCCGTCACCACGAAATTATCTAAATTGGCTTGCAGGCGGGACTTTTGCCCTTCGCTCAGGCCGGGGATAGAGAGGACCTCTTCCACGGACTCGTAGGGGGCGTTTTTAATAATTTTGCTGGCTAGGTTGGGATAAAACCCCCGCAGGGCCCGAAAATCCCGAATATCGCTGTTGTTCAGGTCGATTTTTTGACCGTATTCCGTGGCGAGCTTGGCGTCGACGGCGTTGAGTTCCGCCTGGGCGGGCTGGGCCAAGAAACCGCCCAATAAGCTGAGCGCTAAAACGAGGACGAGAACTAGACGGGTCAATAGTTTCATGTTAATTCTCCTTAAATTTGGGGGCGGCTTAAAAAATAACCATGGATGACAGCGCCGAGGGAAAAGATAATTTCCGACTCAAGGGCGAGCGTTAAAGGCAATCCTGATTGTAATGTTTCCGGCGCCGTCTGGCTAGGATCTGGTTTCCCGGTTGAGAAAACGACCAGAAGGTTCCTTGGCTGAGGGCTAAGTCCGTTAGGATCAAGGGGTCGGTTTTAAACCCCAGCTCGAATCATGCCCTCTTTTGCCCCAGAATCCGGCGCCGCCTCTGAACGCAACCCTGTGCTCTTGGTTCACGGTCTTCAGGATACCCAGGCTAAATTTCAGACCCTCGGCGCCCATCTGCGGGAACGGGGCTGGAGGGTTCACGCCCTAGATCTGCGCCCTAACGACGGCCGGGCGCCCCTGGAAGTTCTGGCGGGTCAGGTGGCGGAGTACGCCGAGGAGCGTTTACCCGCGGATCGGCCCTTCGATCTTCTCGGTTTCAGCATGGGGGGATTGGTGACCCGCTACTATCTGCAACGTCTGGGCGGCGCCGGGCGGGTGCAACGCTACCTGAGTATCGCGGCGCCGAATAACGGCACGTGGTTAGCCCAGACCCTCCCCCTAGCGGGCATTCGCCAAATGCGTCCCGGTAGCGCCTTTCTCACGGACTTAAACCGAGACCATCGGCAAATTCTGGCGCCGTTGCAAGTGACGGTGATGTGGACGCCCTTCGATTTAATGATTTTGCCGGCCCACAGTTCCCGTTTAGGCTTGGGGGAAGAAATTGTGATTCCGGCGCCGGTTCACGGCTGGTTTATGGAGAATTCCCGCGCTCTGAGGGCGATTGAGGGGTGTTTAGCGGCTCCATTTTCCCATTCTCCGTGAGGCGAAATTGAACGCCCCGCCAGGTTACCGTCCGTTGGGTAAAGGCCAGAACCCAAAAGACGAGGGCCAGCGCCTCCCGCAAAGGCAGGAGGTAGAGGGCCCGCAAACTTTCCCTGTCTTGTAACTGCCAAGCCACGAGAGCGGCGCTGAGGAGGCGGACGCAGACCGTCAGCGCCAAAATCCCTAGGCTGAAAGCATCGGCGCTTCTGAGTAGGACTAACAGTAAAGCGAAGGGAATGGCTTTAATCAAAATCGTGGCGATAAACGGCGCCGGTCGGGCTAAATACGTATTTTGCTCCCAATAAACTTGATGGCGCCACCAGTCCCTCGGATCCGCGAGATCCACCACCGCTTCGATAAAGTAGGGCAATAAAACCATTTTTTGTCTGTTTGTCCAGACCCGGCGCCCGATTTCAAAATCTTCCACCAGATAATCCGCTAGACTTTCCAGCCCCCCCAGACGGTCTAAATTGGAGCGCCGGATGGCGAGGGACGGGCCAAGACAAGCCTTAGACGCGCCGGTAACTTCGGCGAAGATAACGCTGGGGATAAAATCCGTGTTAATGGCCAGTAACTCCAGTTTTTCGTACCAGGTTTGGGCCCGAATCAGTTTGAAGGGCGCGCAAACACAGCCCACCTCGGGATCGGCGAAGGGAGCCGTAATGGCGGAGAGATAATCCGGTTGAACGACGGTGTCGCTGTCGCTGATCACCAACAAATCGTGACTGGCTCGGGTTAATCCCCCCAAAAGATTATTGACTTTGCCGTTGGCGCCGGCCTGAATATCCGCTACCACCACCTGCGCCCTTTCGGCGCCGACTTCCCTTTGGATCGCTTCTAAAACAGGCAGGGCGGGATCCTCGGGGTCTTGAACGGAATAGATGACTTGATACTCGGGGTAGGTCTGGCGAGTTAAGGTCAGCAGATTTTCCTGCAAGTCTTTTTCCAGTCCCCGGGCCGGTTTCAAAACCGTCACTGGCGGCTGTTCCCCCGGCGCGGGTAGGGGACGGGCCAGAAAGCGGGCTACCGCAATCGGAAGCAGGAAGGAAAAAACGAGTCCCCCAAGAATGGGCGGGATACAGAGCCAAGACAGAAGATCGGAAAGACTAAAAACGGACAAAACACACTCCCAGAATATGAATCGAGGGCTGAGCGTAGCCGAAGCCCTCGCTTAGCTTAGCCCTTAGGCTCCGTTAGGAGAACTGTTTTGACCGATAGTCAGCGCCCTGTTTGGCCCGCCGACCCACTCAACCGGTCGAAACCTATTGCAGTGGTCGGAAACCCCCTCTCGTCGCGGCCCATTTTTCATAAGTTTAAATTATCAAAATATTTGACAGATTCGATGGCCAATTTCCGCCAAAACGCGACTTGCCAGCCCCACAATACATATACTTAAAAAGATGATCGATCCCTTAAGCATAGTCTTAAGTCTATTGAGTCAACAGGCTTGACTCAAAGCCCCGATCCCCATTCTTGCGTCGCTATCCCCATTATCCCCATGGAGTGAAAACCATGAATAGATTTGAACCAAAATCTTCGTTGCCACTGTCGAAGAAGGATGAGGGTTGGCTTGTGCAGATCTACGGCGCTCAGCGCCGCCTACTCTGCGTATTAGACCCCTCCCACGGCTGGATGTTCTTAATGGGTTGCGCGGCGGGTTTATTGTTTGCCGTCCTCTTCGTCAATTTGGATCGTCAGAGCGCCTCTCCCCCGGCGCCGGCTACCGTGAAGTCGCCTCCCCTGCAAGTGGATTAAGACTGTTATCTGACTCATCTGTCTGCCGGAGATCAGGCGATTTAAATTATCCCCTCTCCTTCTCCAAAATAACAAGAAAAACTTATGGCTTAAATTTAAGATTGTGTAGCTCGCTTGATGTAAAAACCGCCACAAATCCCAGATCTTAAGATAGACTTGGCAATATACAGACCTAGAGATAGATAGATTCAAGGCTATCTTGACATGGGGGAAACGGCGTCAATCGCCGGTTTTTCCATGAAAAACTAGGTTTTACGTCCTAACTATTCAATAGGGAATAAACTTCGCTCTTACTACCTTTAATTTATTTAGCTTGATTGAATTTATGTTTCAAAAGAGGAGGCTTTAATGGATTTCTTGTCCTTATTTTTAACGGATTTCGTGAAGCAGTTGCAGTCCCCCACACTGGCTTTTTTGATTGGCGGGATGGTCATTGCCGCCCTGGGGAGCGAATTGGTTATTCCAGAGTCGATTTGCACGATCATTGTCTTCATGCTACTCACCAAAATCGGACTGACCGGCGGCATTGCCATTCGTAATTCCAACTTGACGGAGATGGTGTTGCCCATGATCTTTGCCGTCATCGTCGGGATTGTTGTTGTCTTTATCGCCCGCTATACTTTAGCTAAACTGCCCAAGGTTAAAGTGGTTGACGCGCTGGCGACCGGGGGATTATTCGGCGCCGTGAGCGGCTCCACCATGGCCGCCGGGCTGACGGTGCTGGAAGAGCAAAAAATTCCCTACGAGGCCTGGGCCGGCGCCCTCTATCCCTTCATGGATATTCCGGCGCTGGTAACAGCGATTGTGGTGGCTAACATTTATCTCAACAACAGGAAGCGTAAACAAGCGGCCAAAGCCCTTCTGGAGGAGTCTCTGAGTAAACAGCCCGTCGCCTCCGGGGATTATCCCAGCACCCGGCAAGAGTATCGCAGTGAGCAAGAGCCGGAAGATAGTCGGGTCAAGATCTGGCCGATCATCGAGGAAAGCCTCCGGGGCCCGGCCTTGTCGGCCATGTTGTTAGGTCTCGCCCTTGGCATCTTTACCCAGCCTGAAAGCGTTTATAAAAGCTTCTACGATCCCCTCTTTCGCGGCTTGCTTTCGATTCTGATGCTAGTCATGGGTATGGAAGCTTGGTCAAGGATTGGCGAACTCCGCAAAGTCGCCCAATGGTACGTCGTCTATAGCGTGGTGGCTCCCTTTGTGCACGGCTTAATCGCCTTCGGTCTCGGCATGATCGCCCACTACGCCACGGGCTTCAGCCTCGGCGGCGTCGTGATCCTAGCGGTTATCGCTTCCTCTAGTTCGGATATCTCAGGGCCCCCCACCTTACGGGCCGGGATCCCTTCAGCCAATCCCTCCGCCTACATCGGCGCTTCTACAGCCGTCGGCACGCCTATCGCCATCGGCCTCTGTATTCCGTTCTTCGTCGGTCTGGCTCAGGCCATCGGCAATCCCTAGTCTCGAATGCTTTATGATCTGTCTGGATTTTATTGTGCCGACAGATCATTTCCGATCAATGTAAACACGTAAAGAGGTCATTAACATGGCTAAACCCGCCAAAAAGCTCGTCATTATCACGGAAAAGATTCTGCTGAAAAAGATCGCCCATATCATCGAAGAATCCGGGGCCAGCGGTTATACGGTGCTGGAAACCGGCGGTAAAGGAAGTCGCAACGTGCGCTCGTCGGGGCAACCCAACGTTTCCGACACTACGGCCAATATCAAGTTTGAGGTGCTCACCCCCGATCGAATCATGGCCCAGACTATTGCCAATCAAGTTGCGGAGAAATTTTTTACCGATTTTGCGGGCATGATCTATCTCTGTGACGCCGAGGTTCTGTACGGGCAAAGTTTCTGCGGGCCGGAGGGCTGTGGAATCTAAAGGACCGGGTCATGCCCCCGGCGCTCTAGCCAACCGCGTCTAATCTATGGGTTTAGCCCAAACCCTCATGGGAAACTGGAGCGCCTTTAGCGGCGCTCTCCCGCCCTCGGCGCTGAAATATTTAACCGCCGGGTGGTAAGCGACCAGCGCCGCCATAGTGACGATAACCAATTCTTTACTAGAACTACCGCCGTTATCATTTTAAGAATTATCCTAATCAATAAGAAAGACTCGTTAAGTAACACACTCTATAAAATCGGCGCTTGCTGTCAGCTTAACGGCAGAGTTGTGCGGTTGCAGAAAAACTCGAACACGAACCGATAACCTCCGTTCCGTCCTAGCTAAAACAGTGTTAGCCACTTTTCGCAACCATACCCTAGAATTAAAGAAACGCATTTTATTGATTCTAACAACATGGAAAAAATTACAGTTGATCCTCAAATTCACTTCGGCAAGCCTTGCATTACTGGTACGCGCATCACGGTACAAAGCATCCTTGAGTTGCTAGATGAGGGGCTTTCTTTCGCTGAAATTATCCGTGACTACTATCCTGACCTGCAAATTGGAGATATTCGCGCATGTCTACGATACGCTATCGCGCTGATAGCTTCTGAAGACATTCGCCTCATATCGGCTTAATTATGAGATTCTTGCTTGACCAAGATGTTTACGCTATCACTGCAAGATTTCTGTCCGATGCTGGGCACGATGTAGTTCTAGTTTCTCAAATTGGCTTATCACAAGCCAGTGATGAGGAGATTCTTAGGACGGCTCAGGAGCAGAATCGAATTCTTGTAACTAGGGATAGAGATTATGGAAACCTTGTTTTTGTCCGAGCAATCGGCTACGGTGTGCTCTATCTCCGAGTTTTACCATCCACCGTAAACTCAGTCCATGATGAACTTGCAAGAGTTATACAGGGCTACTCTGAGAAAGAATTGGCTGGCGCATTTGTGGTTGTAGAACCCTTTGGGCACAGATTCAGAAAACCTTCTCTGTAACAATTAAGCCCAGTAAGCGGACTTCACCTGCAATATAGCATTTACGGATGAGTCGTGAACGCAATCCCATGATGATCCCCCCCAACCCTCCTTGGCAAGGGGGGCACTAGTCAGAGTCTGTTCATGATTCATTTAAATTTGCTATAGCCGCTGATTGCCTTGGGGGGTGTTAACCTACATTCCGCAGGTTGCCATGAGAATGTTGAGTATTTTAAAAGCAAGTCTGGACGAGGGTTTTGGGAATTAAGCTAGATATGGCTTGGACTGATTTTTCCCTCTATCTGTCATGCTTGGGCCGCTCGCAGTCTCACGATTCAGCCTCGGCGCCGTTTGCTATCCACTTGTAACACTGACAGCATAAGGATTTTAAGGTCATTGATAAAATACCCCAGCAGAGTTTCCAACCTGCGGAATGTCAGATAGATGGGTCGAAAGTGATAAGTGTTTTGTGTGTATTTAATGAGGCGTCCAGCGCCGTTTTATAGAGGATAGCGCCGATTGTCCAGCGCGGCCATAGAAGGATAATCCATCTTTGTCAAAACTACCGGCGCCGTTATTGTTCAGAAGAGACCCCAGCGCCGGAATCATCCCAAAAGCGCCGACCAGCGCCGTTTTATAGAAGAAATCGCCGAAAGATCACTCTTGAGAAGTCGGCTCTAACGCAGTGTTAAATTTCTGCCTTTCGGCGATTTGCATGAGTAGTCGAAGCGCCTCATTAACCGCGCTACTTGTTGGAAAAGCTTGAGCAACATCAGGATCAAGTAACACTACATTCGTTTCTGCCCTGTAGCGCTCGACATATTTTCCTCTAACACCGCCCTGCATCTTGGTAAAGTCATATTCAGGTCTTAAGTCGTCTTCTAGCTCGTGGTCACTCTCCATTTTCATAAAACCTCCGTTCATTTCGGGTTGCCTCTCTTGCGCTGATAATCCGAACTCGATCTATTAGATCTGTGTGTGAGACTATTAGGATACGATTAGCACTGGATAATCCAATAATAACATAACGCTCCTCGCCATAGGAATGCTCTGGGTCAGGGGGAGCATCTCACTTTTGCATGGAGTTATTTTGAACGATGGACTTCGTACTAGGGGCGGGCGGATAGCTGTCCGTTTAGATAAGCGCAACGATGCCGCAACACTTGAGATACGTTCTCTACTTTCCACTGTGCTCCGGGTA
>WGLZ01000074.1 GCA_016471375.1 Cyanobacteria bacterium RI_101 | reverse complement strand
GATCCGATAAAGGGTGGCGAGGAGCAGATTGGGCAAAAAGTTTTGGTCTTCGTTATCCACGGGGGTATCGTCGGCGTCGGGGCGCTCGTCGGCGTTAGGTAAGGAGCGCAGATCGGTAATCAGCATAGGGGACACGGCGCTGGGGTTGGCTTGATTTTAGCGGAGAGATAAAGACCGGCGCTTTCCCGTCCCGCCAAAAATCGAGAAATCAGGTTCAGTTGGGTTAAGGTCGTCGCCAGCCCTACCGTCTTGAGCAGACAAAAGGAGCTTAAAAAAAAGTTAAAAAGCGACTTTTGTCAAGATCTCTGTAACAAAGCTTTACATTTCCCGGGTCATCCTCTATAGTGGGGTTAAGTTCAGTCAATCGTCTTTGGAGAAATCGAACATGGAATCCCAACCCACCTGGGAGATGTCTGCCACGGACAACCGCCCGCAACTGCAAACCAACTGGCTTTCTCTGCTTTTTTTCCTGATGGGCGCGATGAACGTCTATGTTTTTCTGCACCGCCAGGGCAACTGGCTAAGTCAACAGGGCTTTAAACTGCTGAAAATCGCCGCTATTTCCGCCACCTCCGCCGCCGCGCTGGAACTTCTGATTTTCTAACGGCGCCGTTATAGCTTTTTCCAATTAACTCTAGGGCGGCGCCAATCCCCGCTACCCGCTCTATGGCGCTGTCCCTCGTTCTGACACAATGTTTTTAATGAGCCAACCCCTGTCTATGTTGGTTGGCAAAGATCCTCATTAATTCCCTGAATGCCTCGTCATTGAGCCAAAAACAAATCTTGAGAGCGCGAATTATCGACGAAATCCTCAAAATTGAGCAGGCGGATCTACCCCAATACAAGAAGGGAGGTTCCGTTGTCCGTAATAATTATTATTGGGCGCTGAAATCCATCGCCTGCTACGCGCGGCGGGAACAGGACTGGGAGTTTGACCCGGAGGTTTGGGTCGCCCTCGGACGAATGCTGATGTTTTTTACCGAATCGGGTTACCTAGGAGTCTCGGAAACCCTGTTAGAGTTCTCTGTCGAGGAGCCAATTCCCGAACCATTGCGTTTGGTTTCTACCTGGCGATAGGAAAGGTTAGGTGAATAATGGTTTGTTTTCCCGGCAGGCTTTCGATATAAAAGGTTCCGCCGTTTAACTCCGTAAGAGACTTCGCGATGGGTAAGCCGAAACTGGGAATCACAAATTTTTCTAAGTTGTCGGAAGATTGTTCGGGAAACAGCGCCGCCAACAGCGCCGGTTCAATACCGTCTCCGCCGTCAATAATAAAGACGCTCCAGTTATGATCGTCTATTTTTTCTCGAATTTCCACCTGAGTTCCCGGCGCTGAAAATTTAAAGGCGTTATCGATTAATTCTTCGGCAATCTTGCGGAAATTACTTTCGGCGATGGCGATACGGGTGTCGGTTAAGACTAGCTTTAAATCCTTGGAGCGGCGATAAAAGCTCCCTTTGGACTGGGAGACTTGGGTTAAAACAACGCTGGCTAAACAACTTCCCCGCTTATTTTCGTAGGCCTGTCTAGCTTTGGGGTTAAGGGCGATCAGTTCCAATTGGGAATAGAGCGCAAAATTGATAAAAAGATGGTGAATTTCCGCGGATGTTAACTCAATTTTATCAGCGATATCCTCGATTTCCTGTTCCGTTAAATGTTCGTGAAATTCTTTCAGATTATGGGCTGAATTTGTGAGTTGACTGAGCAGACCGTGGAATTTTTGGGGCAGGGCCCGGGTCATCCGGTTGCGAAAGTCGCTCATTTCCGATTGCACCGACTCCACCAGATTGGCTTGTTTGGCTAAACGGGCTTGAATGGCTTCTAGAAGAGAATTAATATCGAAGGGCTTCATAATATAGTCGTCGGCGCCCAAATTCATGCCTTCCCGCAGAGAAGCCACATCCACCTTAGCGGTTAAAAAAATCAGGGGAATATTGAGGGTATGGGGGTCTTTACGTAGGTTTTCTAGAACTTCAAAGCCGTTCATCTCCGGCATCATCACATCGCAGAGAATTAGGTCGGGCCGGGCTTCTTTGGCCTGCGCCAGCCCTTCGGCGCCGTTCACCGCCGAAAGAAAATCAAACTCCGCTAGCTCTAGAATTTCTTCTAGATTTTCTCGCACCATCGGGTCGTCTTCAATAATTAAAATCTTAGTCATAGTTGTTGTGGCAGAGTAAGGATTCGGCGCCGAAGAGCTAAGGATAGAGCGCGGCGGTTTGGCGCCCTCTCCGGGGGTGGAAAACTGGAAACGTCGGATTTTCAGCGAGATCAAGTTAAGCGACTCTTCTTCCAGTTTAACCAGTTCAATCCCCCAGGAAAACCCCTTTTAGTCGGGACTTTGTAACGTTGTTTTGCTAACTATACGAGTTTTCTTGCGATCCGCTTCCGACAGGTCTTCCCCGGACTGGAGGCGGGTGGCGTTGCTTTGGAGAACCGTGGCGCCGGTTTGATCGCCCAATTGCAGGGCGGTTTTGGCCGCGGTTTGCAATAGGGTCGCGGCGCCGGCCCGGTCGCCCTGTTTCAGCTTCGTTTCGGCGATTTGGGTCTGGCGGTATTTAGCCAGGGTCAGAATAGCGGTCTGCACCTCTGGCTGGAGCTGGGGCTGGTAGTCTCGGTCGGCAATAACCTCTACCGTTAGAGGAATCAGTTCCGATGTCGCCCCAGCGGCGCCGAGGGCCGGATCGTCGTAGATAACTTGAACTTTGCCAATTTGATGTCGTCCCGGCGGCAAAGGATCAATGTAAAGGTTAATCAATAATGTCCGGGGCGTCTCGGTCATAATGTCCCCCAATTTAAGGCGATACTCCCCGGCGCCGTCTTCCTGAAGGGTCAGATCCGCGGTTTCCGGCTCCACCTGGGCCGCGGGTTTGAGTTCCGCTAAGCGGGCCGATTGGCTCAACTTCAGCAAAAGTTGGGCGTTGGTTAACCCCACGCTCTGGGCCCGGCGCAGGAGTTGATGGAAAACTCCAAGGGCGTCTTCCGGTTGTTCAATGTAGTTTAAGCTCCCCTGGGCCCCGTCGGCGATGGCTTCTAGAACATCCTGGTTCCAGTGGGCGCCGAAGCCGAGGGTATGGATGGTCATGCCGTAGTCCGCGGCCACCTGAGCTAGTTTTAAACAGCGTTCATTATCGCCGTGCTCGTTTTCTCCGTCCGTCAACACCAACATCTGAGAAACCCGTTCCTGCCGTCCCGGCGCCGCTTCTTGAATCCCTAGTTTTACGCCTTCGTCAATGGCGGTGCCCCCCGCCGCCCTCAGCGCTTCGATTTGCCGGGCTAATCGCCCTCCCTCCTCCGGCGCTTGGCAGGGAATAATCACCTTGGCCTGATGGTCAAAGGCCACCACCGTCAGCCGGTCCGTCGGCTCTAGCTCATCCAACAGACTCAGCGCCGCCGCTTTAACAGTGTCTAGGGGCTGTCCCTTCATGGAGCCGCTTTGGTCTAAGACTAGGCAGAGATTTAACGACGCGGAGCGCTCCGCGGAATCCGCTTCGGCCCGCAGGGAAAGGCGCAGTTGGCGCTGGAGGGGAACGCTTTGGGCCGGCAGGCGCTCGTCGCTGAGTTGGGCTTGGAGATTGAGTTTCATAAAACAGTTATCAGTAGTCAGCTATCAGTTATCGGCGATTCGGATAACGGAAAAATTTCCGCCAGATCCCGCAGGGTCTGTTGGGCTTCCGCCTCGTCCACTTTGCTGAGGGCGAAACCCACATGAACAATGACGTAATCTCCCACGGTGGCTTCCGGCACGTAGGCTAAGCTCACTTCCCGGAGCACGCCGCCAAATTTGACTTTCCCGGAGCGAGCGAGGCCTTCTCCGCGGACGCTGGTCACCTGCCCTGGCACCGCTAAACACATAAACTTTTCCTAGCTAACCGGCGCTTTTATGATAGCGCCTGGCTTGGGGAGGGGAACCGATTTTGCTCGCGGGGTCAGTCTTCGGCGTTTACTGTGGAGCTTGGCTAACTGGCGCCCTGAGGGGGAAAGAGGAAGGCCGACTGGCTATAATTTTTAATCGATTCATATTTTTGCCCTTGAGAAAATCATTGCAATGCGACGCGCCCCGGCGGTTTCTGGCTTAATCCTATTGGCGTCCCTTGGCCTAACGCTCCCCCCGGCGCTGGCCCAGAAATCCCAAAATTCCTTTGACGCCTATTATCAAGAGTGTCTGCAACGGGTCAAAAAGCAGGGTCTCGCGCCGGCCTTAGCCCAAGACATTTGTCAGTGCACTATTGCCGAATTTAAACGGCGCTATTCTCTGCCTCGTTTTCAGGCGCTGGTGCAAAAATCAAAAACGGACCCGAAAACAGCCCAGGCGCTGGCGGAAGTGGGAGAGGATTGTTTCTTTGAAAATTAAACTCTATTAAAGATATTTTCCCCCTTTCCCAAGGGAGGATCAAACCGGAGCGCTGACCCTTTTTAAACAGCCTCTTAAATAGCGCCCCGTGTGGGAGTCGGGGTTCTGGGCCACGGTCTCCGGCGTTCCCTGGGCGATAATCTGTCCGCCCCGGTGGCCGCCCTCGGGCCCCAGG
The DNA here is from genome assembly GCA_016471375.1 of Cyanobacteria bacterium RI_101. Classification (GTDB taxonomy): domain Bacteria; phylum Cyanobacteriota; class Cyanobacteriia; order Cyanobacteriales; family Microcystaceae; genus Synechocystis. The sequence continues at coordinate 67,216 of WGLZ01000074.1, read as the reverse complement.
TCGATAATCCAATCGCTAGCGCGAATCACGTCTAAGTTGTGCTCAATCACCACCACTGAATTGCCCTTATCCACGAGGCGCTGGAGGACGTTAAGCAGCTGATGGACGTCGTAGAAGGAGAGGCCGGTTGTAGGTTCGTCGATCAAGTAGAGGGTTTTGCCCGTAGCCCGGCGCCCTAATTCTGTGGCTAATTTCAGCCGTTGGGCCTCCCCCCCCGATAAAGTCGGCGCCGATTGCCCCAGTTTGAGATAGCCCAAGCCCACATCCACAAGGGTTTGCAGACGAGCGCCGGCCCGGGGAATAGGATTAAAAACTTCTAGGGCTTCCGCAGTGGTTAGGTCTAAAACCTCGGCGATGGACAACCCCTTATATTTGACTTGCAGGGTTTCCCGACTATAGCGGGCGCCGCGACAGACTTCGCACTGCACATAGACGTCCGGCAAAAAATTCATTTCAATCACATTCACCCCCTGACCGCCGCAGGCTTCGCAACGACCGCCCTTGACGTTGAAGGAAAACTGCCCGGCCTTATAGCCCCGCGCTTTGGCTTCCACGGTTTGGGAAAAGACCTCCCGGATCGGGTCAAAGACGCCGGTGTAGGTGGCGGGATTGGAGCGGGGGGTGCGACCGATGGGGGACTGGTCGATGACAATCACCTTATCCACGGCGTCGAGGCCTTCGATGGCCCCTAAACCCTGGGGAAAGGGAACCTGTTTGCTTAAAGAATGGCGGAGCGCCGGGTAAAGGAGTTCGTTAACGAGGGTGGATTTGCCGGAGCCGGAGACGCCGGTGACGGCCACGAGTTGCCCGAGGGGAATGGCAACCTCTAGGTTTTTGAGGTTATTTAACCGACAGTCCTTTAAAATTAACCGGCGCCCATTACCGGGCCGTCGCTCCGTTGGGGTGGGGATGGTTTTGCGGCCGGATAAATAAGCGCCGGTGAGGGAATTTTCGGCTTCGAGCAACGCGCTTAAATCCCCCTGACAAACAATTTCGCCGCCGTGAATCCCCGCCTGGGGGCCGATATCCACCAAATAATCGGCGCTGCGGATGGTGTCTTCGTCGTGCTCCACCACAATCAGGGTGTTGCCCAGATCCCGCAATTTTCTCAGAGTCGCCAGTAAACGGTCGTTGTCCCGCTGGTGCAGGCCGATGCTGGGTTCGTCGAGGACGTAGAGGACTCCCGTTAAACCGGCGCCGATTTGGGTGGCCAGACGAATGCGTTGGCTTTCCCCCCCGGAAAGGGTCATGGCGGCCCGGTCTAGGGTCAGGTAATCCAGCCCCACATCCAGTAAAAAGCGCAGACGGGCTTGAATTTCCCGCAGGGCCAATTCCCCAATCTGGCGCTGGCGGGGACTTAGGTCTAAGCTTTCCATCCGGGTTAGGGTTTCCTGAATGGGAACTTGAACTAAATCTTGCAGGCTAAATTGCCCCAAACGCACCGCCAGCGCCTCGGGTTTCAAGCGCCGACCCTGGCAAACTTCGCAGGGTTGACCGCGGATATAGGCCTCTAGTTTTTGTTTGACTAACTCGGAATGGGTTTCCTGATATTGGCGCTCTAGAATGTTTAAAATGCCGATAAAACGCCGGGGTTCGACTACGCTCACCGAGCGCGGTTCATAGGCAAAACCGGCGCCAAGACTAACTTTCTCCTCGCTCCCGTAGAGCAAGACCTGTTTTTGGGCCGGGGTCAAATCCCGCCAGGGGGTTTGGAGGCTAAAGCCCAGTTTTTCCCCTAAACCTTGGATCAGCGCCCAGTAATAGCCCATCTCTTTATCGGCCCAAGGAACCACGGCGCCGGCCAAGGGTTGAGCGGGGTCGGGAATGACGAGATCTTCAGCAAAGCGCCGCAAAAAGCCTAAACCGTGGCAATGGGGACAGGCGCCCTGGGGGGAATTAAAGGAAAACAAACGGGGGGAAAGTTCCGCCAGGACGGCGCCGTGGTCGGGACAGGCGAAATTTTCGGAAAAGACGATTTCTGGGGGCAAATCCTCCCCCTCCGGCGCCGCTAAAATTTCCGCCAGCGCCGTGCCTTGCCCTTGCTTTAAACAGGTGGCCAAGGAATCCGTCAGGCGCTCCTGCAAACCGGGTTTTTGGATCAAGCGGTCGATGACCACCTCGATGGTGTGACTCTGATTTTTCGGCAGTTCAATATTATCAGCCAACTCCCGCACCTCGCCGTTAATCCGGGCCCGGACAAAGCCCTGGGCCGCCAAGCTAGACAGGAGTTGTTGATGGGTTCCCTTTTTACCCCTCACCGCCGGCGCTAAGAGTTGAAACTTGGTTCCCAGGGGTAAGGTTAAAAGCCGGTCCACCATCTCGTCTAGGGTCTGGGGGGCGATATTGCGGTCGCAGTGGGGACAATGGGGAGCGCCGGCCCGCCCAAAGAGGAGACGCAGATAGTCGTAAATTTCCGTGACAGTGCCCACGGTGGAGCGGGGATTGTGGGAGGCGGATTTCTGATCGATGGCGATGGCGGGACTCAAGCCTTCGATGGCGTCCACGTCGGGCTTGTCCAACTGTCCCAAAAACTGGCGGGCGTAGGCGCTCAGGGATTCCACATAGCGGCGCTGGCCCTCGGCGAAAATGGTGTCAAAGGCCAAGGAGGACTTACCCGACCCCGAGACGCCGGTAAAGACAATCAAGCTTCCCCTGGGTAGATCGAGGTCGATATTTTTGAGATTGTGCTGGCGAGCGCCGCGAATTCGGATAGAGGAAGATTCGTTCATGCCATTTGCCAAGTGATTTCTTCTCCCGCCCGCAACGGCGCGAGGCCCGATTCGGGAAAGGGCAATTCCTCGGGAATCCGCCAGGTGGTTTTGTTTAAGGTAATCTGCTCGGTATTGCGGGGCAGTCGATAAAAATCCGGGCCGTGGAAGCTGGCAAACCCTTCCAGTTTATCCAGGGCGTCGGCGCTTTCAAAGGCTTCCGCGTATAACTCCAGGGCGTGCAGCGCCGAATAACACCCCGCGCAACCGCAGGCGCTTTCCTTACTGCCGCGGGGATGGGGGGCGCTGTCGGTGCCGAGGAAAAATTTGGGATTACCAGAGGTGGCCGCTTGCAGGAGCGCCGCGCGATGCTCCTCCCGTTTCAAAACCGGCAGGCAATAAAAATGGGGACGCAGACCGCCTTGAAAGAGCGCGTTGCGGTTAAACAATAAATGTTGGGGCGTAATTGTGGCGGCTACCGTTGCCGGGGCGGAGAGGACAAACTGGACGGCGTCGGCGGTGGTAACGTGCTCTAGAACCACCCGCAGTCGAGGAAATTTGGAAATTAGCGGGATTAAATACTTTTCAATAAATACTTTTTCCCTATCGAAAATATCAACGCAACCGTCGGTGACTTCTCCGTGGAGCAATAGGGGTAAGTCTAACCGTTCCATGGTCTCAAAAATAGGGTCGCAACGACGCAGATCCGCGACCCCCAAATCCGAGTTAGTAGTGGCGCCGGCGGGGTAGTACTTCACCGCCTTCACAAAGGAGGAAGCTTTCGCCGCGACGATTTCTTCAGGACGGGTGTTTTCCGTCAGATAGAGGGTCATCAGCGGCTCGAACTGGCTCCCCGCGGGAAGCGCCGCCAAGATGCGCTCTCGATAGGCCGCGGCGTCGGCCACCGAGCGGACGGGGGGCTTTAGATTGGGCATGACAACGGCCCGGGCAAACTGGCGGGCCGTGTGGGGGAGAACCGCCTTCAGCGCCGCGCCGTCCCGCAGATGCAGGTGCCAGTCGTCCGGTCGGGTAAGGGTCAGGGTTTGCATCTTTTCATCATAGACCGGAGCCAAGGTTTTGTTTTCAGTGACTTGCGTCCGTCGCCGAGGTCGGAGCCTCCTCTGGGAGAAAGTTGAAATTAAGGGGAGTCTGGGCCTGGGAGGGGGGCAGGGAATAGAAGGAAAGGAGAGTGGCGAAGGCGACAAAAATTAGACGCTGGAGCGCCGAAACCCTGGGCGTTGGCGAGTAACTCATGATGAACATCCTCACAAAAGCGCGATAACTAGATCCGCAAGAATCGGAGATTTTCCTATCTAGCCCCGGAAAATGAGGATCGTAAGCCTTCGGTGTTCTCTTTTTTGATTGCCACTGACGGCCCTGCCTGAGCGTAGCCGACTACGGTGTGTGGGGCTTGCCCAACCGTCTCTAGTAGCCCAAATCCCGGGCGATCCGGTGCCCGCAGGCAAACCCGGAAAAGGCCACGGCGTTTAAGCCTTGACCCGGAAAGGCGCTGTCGCCGACGCAATAGAGTCCGGGAACGGCGGTGCGGTTAAAGGGCATGGTCAACAATCCCGGCAGAACCCGGCGGGGAACGGGGCCATAGGTGCCGTCAACCCGACCCAAAAAGCGCCGGTGGGTGCGGGGGGTGCCCACTTCTTGATAGTCCAGGGCGGCTTCGAGTCCGGGGAAAAGGGCCTCTAGACGTTGAATCAGGCGCTGGGCGCAGTCTTCCTTCTTGGCTTGGTATTCCTTGGGGTTTAATCCCTGCCAATACTCCAACCAACTGGGGGTAAAGGCGTGAATGATATGATGCCCCGCTGGCGCCAAACTGGGGTCGAGGAGGGTGGGAATGGAGACAAAAAGCGTGCCCTGCTCCGCTTCTAGGTTTTGCCAATCCTCTAGCAGAATATGGTGGCACTCCGTACCTACGGAGAGAACATCCGCCTTAACCCCTAGGTGTAAACTCAGAAAACTGGGGGATTTTTGATAGCGCCGTTGCCACCGGGCTTCCCTCGGAGGTAGGGGCTGGTCTTTTAAGAGATTGCCAAAGGTGTCCCAGCGGGTGGCGTTGGAGACGACCCGTTGAGCGCGGTATTCCGTCCCGTCCGCTAATTTAACCCCCACGGCCCGGCCCCCTTCGGTCAAAATCTGAGTCACCCTCGCTTGATAGCAAATTTCCCCGCCGGTTTTCTCCAACCCTTGGACGAGCTTCTGGGCGATTTGCCCCACGCCGCCCTTGGGATAATTAATGCCGCCGTAGTGACGGTCGGAAAAGACCATCCCGGCGTTAATTAAAGGGGTTCGCTCCGCCGGCGCCACGGACCAGCAGTAACATTCCATGTCGATAAATTTCAGCAGGTCGGGGTCTCGGATGTATTTACGAGCTAGGGGGCCGACATTGAAGGGCAGATAGCGGGCTAGCCCCAGACAAGCGCCGGGATTCTGGAAAAAGACCCGCAAGAGATATTGAGGATCTTCTAAGGACAGGAGTTCAATACTGTTGAGGCAGTTAAAGACCCGCCAGCACTCGTCATAAAAGCGCCGGATTCCAGCCTTTTCCTGGGGGAAACGGCGCTCTAATTCCCCTAAAAATTGTTCGTAATCCCGGTGAACCTTTAAATCCAAACCACCGGGAAGATGATAATGAATTTGGGTCGGGTCGGGGAAGGTTTCCAGTTCTTGCCCCACGGCGGCCAGCGCCCGAGTCAGGAGATTGGTCGTTCCCTTTTGTCCAAAACCAAAAATCATCGAAGCGCCGACGTCAAAGCGATAGCCTTCCCGCTCAAAATAACCGGCGCTGCCCCCCGGAATCAGATAACGCTCCAGAACCAAAACTTTGGCGCCTTTGGCGCTGAGTTGGGTGGCCGTTACCAGTCCCCCGATGCCGGAGCCAATCACAATCGCGTCGTAGTTCGGCGCTGTCCCCATAATTGCCTTCTATCCTTGATTTAACGTCGCTTTCCTAGTTTGACATCCCCGTCGCCTTTCAGTAAATTAGGCTAGAGTCGATTGCGCCGCTTCCCCGGCTAATGGCGCCGACACAGATTGAGATTGTCTTTTGTCAAACATTAATACTAAAAACCATTAGCTATGGCCAGAACACTCGCTGAGATGTTGCACGGCGGCCCCGTGGACATGGAAGAAGTCAGGAGAGTTAACGAGACTTTAGTATTCGAACAACCGAACCTATGGGCCAAGTTTTTAAAGTTTGCGACTTTGTTGATTTTGGCCGCCAGCATCGCCACCTACGGCCTTCTGGGGGATTCCATGGCCGTCATTATCGGCGCCATGATTGTCGCTCCGTTGATGCTCCCTATCATGGGCTTGGCCTTTAGCGTCAGTATCGGCGACCAGCGTAAAATTATTAGCACCCTTCTGGTCAGCTTCGCCGGTATCTTCATGGCCGTGGCCGTGGGATTTCTCCTCACCCTGCCCATCGCCGGGGTCACCCACCCAGAGGCGATTCAACAGATCATGGTTCGCACCGCGCCCCATCTATTAGATCTGATGGCGGCGCTGGCCACGGGCTTAGCCGGCGCTTTCGCCCTCTCCCGCCGGGATGTTTCCGACACCTTGCCCGGGGTGGCCATCGCCGTGTCTTTGGTGCCGCCCTTGGCCAATGTGGGGATTCTCTTAGCCCTAGGCGAACCGAAGCTGGCGGCGGGCAGTCTTCTCTTGTTTGTCACCAACTACGTGGCGATCCTCCTCACCGGCTCCCTCGTCTTTTCCCTCATGGGGTTCCGGCGGGCCGCGACGTCTCGATTTGACCCAAAAGCCCGGCGCCGAGCGGTGACGGTCGCCTTGGCGGCGTTGGCGCTCATCCTCATTCCCCTTTCCCTGACCAGCTATAACTTAATCTCCACCCAGCGGCTCTCCGCCCAGACCTACGCCCTCGGGAAAGAATGGCTCAAAGGCTCGGGCTATCGACTTCTCTCCGTCGACGCCGAAACCGCGGACGGAACCGTGAACCTCCTGATTCTGGGTAACGGCGACTTACCGGCGCTGGATCCGCTGGAAGAACGCTCCCGCAATCTCTTGTCTGGCCGCGCCATTCGCTTGAAGGTGGCGCAAGCGGAAACCCTCTACATCGGCCAGGGCCGGTCTCGTTAACGTGGATCTTGGAGGGGGGCGCATCTCAACTTCGGCGCTGAAATTAGAGAAATCCCTCTGTAAACTCTATGTCCAGTATTTACGACAATATCGAGCAACCCATCCTGCCGGAGTTGCAACATTACCTAAAGCAAGCCTACCGCGCCGATTTTTGTGTGGGCTATTTTAATTTGCGGGGATGGCGACAAATTGACGCCGAGGTTGAGCGATTTGAGGGCGGCGAGGGACGGGCTTGTCGATTGCTGGTGGGAATGCACCGTTTACCCCAGGAGGAGCTACGGCAAACCTTAGCCATTGGGGTTGAGCCAGAGCGGATGGATCAGGGGCGGGCGATTCGGCTCCAAACCCTGATGGCCCAAGAATTTCGGCAACAGTTGACCTACGGCGCTCCCAGCGCCGCCGACGAGGAGAGTTTACGGCGCTTACGCTCGCAACTCCTTGAGCGCAAACTTCAGGTGAAGTTATTTTTACGTCATCCTCTTCATGCCAAGTTGTATTTACTCTATCGGCAAGACCGGGCTACGCCCATCATTGGCTATGCGGGGAGTAGTAACCTGACCTTCTCTGGGGTCAACTACCTCGACCCGCCTAACGGCTGAGGGCGAGGAAGTGGATCGAAAGCGGAAAAGCTATTCCCAAGCGCAATAAACTGGGCGTGTTTTACGTTCAGCTAACCCAAGACCCATCGGGACGGGAAACTCAACCGATAGCGGCGGGAGTGGATCGAGGGAAGGCGTTTACTGGCATCGCTTTTCAATCCAAACTAGCGACCATCGCCGTCTTCCATCTGTGTCTGCCGGGTTTTTACAAATCCAAAAAGACAACGAAAAACCGCCAATCCGTAACCGGAAAAATGGCAAAACGGGCGGAACTTCGGCGTTCCCGTCGCGCCCGGCGAATCGACAGGACTAAACCCTTTGCCGAAAGAAACCATCGAGAAAAGCGTTTTAACAATCGTCGTCAAAACAAGATCCCCCCTAGCGTTCTCTCCAATCGACAAATGGAGTTAAGGGTTCTCAATGAAATGTCCCTTATTCTCCCTATCGCAAAGATTTGTGATGAAGATTGTGGGGGTAATACCGCCCGCAATGGACGGGGAATTTCCCCCGTAACCGTTGGGCAAGAATGGTTTCGCTCCCAAGCCAATCGTATCGCTCCAGTTTCTCTTCTAGAATCTTTTAAAACTTGGACATACAGAATGTATCTCAAATTAGAAAAACACTCTGAAGACAAATCAAAGCAAACCATTCAAACCCACGGAAATGACGCTATCGCTATCTCCTCAACCGCTTTTCTTGCCTATGTTCCTTTCTGTCGTGGGAAAAACCACGGACACGAACTGAGGGGAGTTTGTCAAGTCACGCCTGCCCCATTTATCGTGGTTACTCGACCTAAGTTATTCCGTCGTAAATTGCATCAGGAACAATACTCAAAAGGAGGAATATTAAAGCGTCAAGGCGGAACCATTACCCCTTTTGGCTTCCGCTCTGGGGACTATCTAGAAACCACCCGCAAGGGACAATCTATCAGGGGATGGATTGGTGGTTTCACCGACTCCCAAAAAACCAAAAGCATCTCAGTTTATGACCATAATTGGTCTCGCATTGGGCAATTCAATCCTAAGAATATTCGGCTACTATCTAGGAGTTCTCGGCTATGTCTCGCAGTTTAATTGGCAATCTTCGGGGGGTTGACCCCCTCGATTGCCGCGCTATCCATCCCCACCCCGCTTGCGCTGAGGGTGGGGACTCTCGCGATTACGTTGAGATGCCAGGGCGAGCTAAATGTGGAAGTGGTGGACAGAGATGATACGCAAAAATTAACGGATTGGTTTGAAGATCGCTGGGAAGATCGCTTTTGCTTGGATGTTTCTGAGCCGTTAGCGGAAATTATCGATGAAAGCTGGGCGGGCCGCTCCCTCAAACCCTATTTTATTTACCTAAAAATGGCCTATCACCTGTCCCAGGAAGCGCGGGACGGGTTAAGCCAATATCGCGCCCCCGCCAGTTTTGGACTGTTGCCCTTTCAGGAAGCGGCGGCGCAGATTGCTGCGCATCATGTCAGTAAGCGCAATGGGGTCATTATTAGCGATGTGGTGGGGTTGGGCAAAACCCTAGTGCCGCGATCCCAACGTCCTGCTCTTCTATCTTATCCTCAAAGAAAAACCCTGTGCGGTTGCCGTTGCTCGTCGATTAAACGGTGATGGATTTTTAATCACAGCCTATCAAACTGACGCAATTAAAGAAGGAGAAACCCTATGGCACAAATAAAAATCTACTATGAACCAGAAACGGAACTCTTAACCGTCTTTTGGCAACCCCCCCGCAAAAATCAAATTGCCACAGAGTTAGGCAACGGCGTGATTTTAATTAAAGATGAAACAACAGGAGAACCGATTGGCATGGAACTCTTATCTTACCGCCCCAGGGATAACCGCTTGGACGCCGTCAGCGTTGAGATAGGAGGATTAGCCGGGATTTACTGACCGCCGCTAGGACTTCGGCGCCGAAAACCTCGACGACCTCATCAACTATGACATAAAGTATCATCCGGGAGAAGATGACTGATGAAAGTTCGCGATATACTTAAACGGTTAGAAGCTGATGGTTGGTATCAAATCCGAATGCGGGGTAGCCATCGAATTCTTACCCATGATATAAAATCAGGAATCGTCGTTGTTCCGGGCAAACCTGGAGACGACATCCCCAAAGGAACATTGGCATCGATTTGGAAACAAGCTCAATTGGAGGATTGACCATGAAAGAGTATGCAGTTATCTATGAACGAGGCGAAACCAACTGGGGCGCAATGGTTCCCGACTTACCGGGTTGCGTGAGTATTGGAGATACCTTTGAAGAGGTTCAGGAAAACATTAAAGAGGCAATCGACCTCTATCTTGAAGTTTTACAAGAGCAAGGAGAAATTATTCCAAACCCGACAACCAAAGTTGGTTTAGTTGAAGTTCCAGCATAAATCTTCTGATCCGCCACTACCGTTTCGGCGCCGGAGACCTCGACGATCTTATCAACTACCGCCTAGAAAGAAATAACCTATGAATACACTAAAACTAAACTCCAGACTTCAATCCCGACTGGGGATTACCCCAGAACAACTTGTTGCATTCTGTCAGCGATGGCAAGTTTCTGAACTCGCCCTTTTTGGGTCTATTCTATGCGATAATTTCTCCCCTGATAGCGATATTGACGTGTTGGTCTCCTACCGCCCCAATGCCAAACGAGGACTGTTTGAAAAAATTAGGATGCAAGAAGAACTTGCATCTCTGTTGCATCGCGACGTTGATTTAGTTAGTAAAAAAGCCATTGAAAAAAGTCATAACTGGCTGAGACGTAAAAATATCCTAGATTCTGCTGAGGTGATTTATGTCGCGTGATCGAGCAACTCTAATCGATATCGTAGAAGCCATAAAACTTATTCTTCACTATATTGAAGGAGTTGACTTTGAGCGTCTAGCCGCAAACATCGAGAAACAAGACGCCATTTTACGCCGCATTACTATTATCGGTGAAGCCACTAAACGTCTCTCTAAAGACTTTAGAGCACAACACCCTACTATTCCTTGGAAAGAAATTGCTGGAATGCGCGACATCATCACTCATGATTACAATGAAGTAGATCTCCAGGAGGTCTGGACAGTGGTTAATGAAAATCTGCCTGATTTGCTCAATTATATTGAACCACTCATCGCTCTTGAAGATATTTAAACCTATGCGCCTCGCTTAAGATGACAACTCCGGCGCTGGAGACCTCGACGACCTCATCAACTATGACATAAAATATAAAATGGTCGAGATAGCGGAGGAGAAACTTTAAATCTATGCCAGCTAAAGATATTTATCATGATAGTTGTAAACAAGCCCTGATTAAAGACGGATGGCATATCAGCCACGATCCTTACAACCTCAAGATTGGGAAAAAAGACCTTTTTATTGATCTAGCAGGTGAAAAACTGATCACCGCTGAAAAGGGGACTCAAAAAATTGCCGTTGAAATCAAAAGCTTCGTCAGTCCATCTGAGATTCGCGACCTGGAGGTAGCCCTGGGTCAATATATCTTATATCAAAACGTTTTAAATCGAATTGACCCCGAACGTATTCTCTATCTAGCTATTCGAGATGCCAGTTTCTTAAAGATATTCGATCAAGAAGTTGGACAGATTCTCTTGGAAAACCAAGTTTTGAAACTCTTTACATTCAACCCTAGCCTGGAGATTATCACTCGATGGATCGACTAGACAGTTATCGTCAAATTATCCGCAATATCCTTAAACCCTATGCTGACATCACCTATGCTAACGTCAATGTCAAAAATCGCGCCGCCTTTGACCCTGAAAACGACCAGTATCTTATTCTCTCTGAAGGTTGGGATCGCCAGCGCCATCTGCACAGTATTTTACTACATCTAGAAATTATTAATGGTAAAGTCTGGGTTCAATATGATGGCACTGAGGATGGTATTACCGATGAACTTCTTAAAGCCGGCATTCCGAAAGAACATATTGTTCTTGGATTTCATGAACCTGAAGTTCGCCCCTATACAGGGTTTGCCATTTCCTAACCCTACCGAAGGACTGTCCCCTGGTCTAGGCTAGTTAGAATCCCTCATTCCTCAATTTTGATGAAAACCCCGACCTTTGACGACTTTAAAACCCAAATTCAGGAACTCCTCCAGCGCTACCGCGCCCAGGCGGATTACTTGGCCATTCGTCTGGAGCGCTCCCAGGGCGCCCATATTCTCTACCGGGGCGAGCGACTAGAAACCCTGAGCGAGGGGCTGGCCATCGGCGGGCAGGTGCGGGCCTGTTATCGGGGCGGTTGGGGCTTCGCCACTTTTAACGATTTGGACTCGTTGGAAGCGCAAATCCAAGGAGCCGTGGCCGGCGCCCGTTGGCTGGGGGAAGAGGAAACGGTTCTAGCGCCGATTGAAATTGTGCGGGGACAGTTCCAAAATCCCCTCCAGGGGCGCCGTCCCCGGGATGTGGATCTGGCGGAAAAAACGGCGCTGTGTCGGCATTACAACGAGATTTTAAGAACTTACAATTCTAAAATTGCCAGCACTACGGTACGTTACGGCGACAGCGAGCAAACTATTCTTCTCGCCACCTCCGAAGGAACTTGGTTAGAACAAACTTGGTGGGACTGGGAACTGCGCTTCAGCGCCACCGCCAGGGACGGCGACCGGGTGCAGACGGGACGGGAAACGATGGGTTCTCGTCGGGGTTACGAAGATTTACTGGATTTAGACCAGACGGTAATCGGCGCCGCTCAACGGGCCGTGACGGCGCTGGATTTACCGACAGTTAAAGGTAAAAGTTACCCGGTGGTGATCGACCCGATTTTAACGGGGCTGTTTGTCCACGAAGCCTTTGGGCATCTGTCCGAGGCGGACACCCTCTACGAAAACCCCGATTTACTGGAGGTGATGAGCCTGGGGAAACGCTTTGGCCCCCCGGAGTTGCAAATTTTTGACGGCGCGGCGCCGGAGGGACACCGAGGTAGTTACGCCTTTGACGACGAAGGAGCGCCGGCCGCCGCGACCCAACTGATTGAGGACGGCGTCTTAGCGGGGCGCTTACATTCTCGGGAAACGGCGGGAAAATTGGGGGAAAAACCCACGGGCAACGCCCGGTGTTTGAATTACCATTACCCTCCTATTGTGCGGATGACCAACACCTGGATTGGTCGGGGAACCACGCCGGTTCAGGATTTAATGGCGGGGATCAAAGAAGGGGTTTACGCCCGCAACTGGCTGGGGGGCATGACCAACGGCGAAATGTTTACCTTCAGCGCCGGGGAGGCCTGGATGATCCGGGACGGGGAATTGGCGGAGCCGGTGCGGGACGTGACGCTCTCGGGGAATGTGTTTAAAACCCTGGCCAATATCGAAGCCATCGGCGACGATTTCTATTGGGACGAGTCCGGCGGTTGCGGCAAGGGCGGCCAAAGCGGCCTGGCCGTGGGATGCGGCGGCCCCAGTTTGCGGATTCGCGAGGCGGTGGTGGGGGGCGAAGCCGACTTCTAATCGCGAGAATTGCAACAATCTTGAAACAATTCTTAACAATTGCCCTGTTGATCCCCGAAACGGTCTAATCTAGAGGCGGATTAATTTTAAAAAGATCTACTTTTATTCGCTGTGTCGGAGTTCCTCTACACTCCCCCTGCGTCCCAGGGAAGGTCAGGGAATCCTCCGTCTAGGTCACTTTGTTAATGGGAGATATTCAAATCCAATGAGTGTTAAGGCAAGTGGTGGAAGCTCATTAGCCCGCCCCCAACTCTATCGCACCGTTCCCGTCTCCGCCATTGTCCAGGCGGAGCAACAGGATCGTTTTCTGGAACGCTCAGAACTCAACGAGCTAACGACTTATTTCCAATCCGGCGCTCTGCGTCTAGAGATTGCGGAAGTTCTGACCAAAAACGCCGATCTGATCGTGTCCCGGGCGGCTAACCGTATTTTTACGGGCGGCTCCCCCTTGGCCTATTTGGAAAAGCCCGCCGAATCCGCGGCCATGACCGGAGCCATCGGCGCCGGTAAAAGCCTGCAAGAAGGCATGACCCTCGGCACCGTGACCTATGCCGAAGGCGGCGGCGGGAGCGGTTTTCTGGGGGGTCTGCGAACCGTCTTTAGCAGTACCGGCCCCACCCCGCCGGGTTTCCGCCCCATCAACATTGCCCGCTACGGGCCGAGCAATATGCAGAAATCTCTCCGGGATATGTCCTGGTTTCTGCGCTATGTGACCTACGCCATTGTGGCCGGCGACCCCAATATTATTGTGGTCAATACCCGGGGTCTAAAGGAGGTCATTGAGAACGCCTGCTCGATCGACGCCACCATTGTCGCCATTCAGGAAATGCGGGCCGCCAGCGCCGATAATTTCCGCAACAACGGCGACGCCCGCCAGATTGTCCTCGACTACTTCGATATTCTGCTGACGGAATTTAAAGCGCCGACTCCGGCTAATAAGGTTCGCCAGGCGCCCTCCGGGGATATTCAAGGGCTAGAACTGCCCCAGAGCTACTTCAACGGCGCCGAGCAACGGCAGAAATTCGTGATGAAGCCGGGGCTGTCGGAGTCGGAAAAAACCGCGGTGGTCAAAGCGGCCTACCGGCAGATGTTTGAGCGGGATATTACCCGGGCCTACGGGCAATCCATTTCCTACCTAGAGTCCCAGGTTCGCAACGGCGATATTTCCATGAAGGAATTTATCCGGCGCCTAGGGAAATCGCCCCTCTACCGCAAACAGTTCTTTGAACCCTTTATTAATAGTCGGGCTTTAGAACTGGCCTTCCGCCACGTCCTCGGTCGGGGCCCTAGTTCCCGGGAAGAGGTGCAGAACTATTTCGCCATCGTCTCCAGCGGCGGCCTCAACGCCCTCATCGACGCTCTGGTGGACTCCCAGGAATACAGCGACTACTTTGGAGAAGAAACGGCGCCCTACCTGCGGGGTCTGGGGGTGGAAGCCCAGGAGTGCCGCAACTGGGGGATGCAACAGGATTTATTCAACTACAGCGCCCCCTTCCGCAAGGTGCCCCAATTCATCACCACCTTCGCCAAGTACGACCGGCCCCTACCGGATCAGCACGTGTACGGCTCGGGCAACGATCCTCTGGAAATCCAATTCGGCGCCATCTTTCCCAAGGAAACCCGCAATCCCAGCAAGAGTCCGGCGCCCTTCGGCAAGGACACGAAACGGATTCTCATCCATCGCGGTCCCGGCATCAACAACCAAATCGGCAACCCCGGCGCTCGGGGCGAGTTTCCCGGCTCCTTGGGGCCCAAAGTCTTCCGCCTCAACAACGAACTGCCCGGCGCCAGTAATGGGGCGGGGGTCAAGTTTGGGGAAAATTCCACCCAGGCGGTGATCCGGGCCGCCTATCGTCAGGTCTTCGGGCGGGATGTCTATGAAGGCCAGCGGATGAGCGTGGCGGAAATCCAACTGGAAAACGGCGACATCACCGTCCGGGAGTTTATTAAACGCTTAGCGAAATCGGAACTGTTCCTGAAACTTTACTGGACGCCCTACTACGTCTGTAAAGCCATCGAGTTTATCCACCGGCGCTTACTGGGTCGTCCCACCTACGGCCGTCAGGAGATGAACCAGTACTTCGACATCGCCTCCAAGAAAGGGTTCTACGCCGTCGTGGAAGCGATGCTGGACAGCAAGGAGTACGAAGAAGCCTTCGGGGAAGACACGGTGCCCTACGAGCGCTACCTGACCCCCGCCGGTCTGCAACTGCGCTCCGCCCGTCCTGGAAGCATCCGGGCCGACGTCGGGCAACGGGTGGACAAAGAAGTCACCCCCCGTTTTGTGGAACTGGGGCAAGTTTCCCAAATCCGCACCGAGCCGGAAATCCAATTCCGCGTTCAACAGGGCGTTAGCGCCCAGCGCCAGCAGAGCAAAATCTTCAAACTGCTCTCCAACGCCGATAAGGTGGCGGTGCAAACCACCATCCGGGCGGCCTATCGCCAGATCTTCGAGCGGGACCTCGATCCCTACATCATCCAGGCGGAATTTACGGCGCTGGAGAGCAAACTCAGCAACGCCGAAATCACCGTTAAGGAGTTCATCGAAGGGCTGGGTTGTTCCGACCTCTACCTCAAGGAATTTTACGCCCCCTACCCCAACACCAAGGTGATTGAGATGGGCACGAAACACTTCCTCGGTCGCGCGCCCCTGAATCAGAAGGAAATCCAGAAATATAACCAAATTCTGGCCAACCAAGGTCTCCGGGCCTTTATCGGCGCCATGGTCAACAGCATGGAATACCTGCAACTCTTCGGCGAAGACACCGTCCCCTACCGGCGCTTTCCCACCCTACCGGCGGCGAATTTCCCCAACACCGAGCGCCTTTACAACAAGCTCACCAAACAGGACAGCGAATTGGTCGTCCCCAGCTTTAAGCCGGTGGTCAAAACCAGCGTGTAATTTTCTTTGACTGTCTGAGTAAACTGTGCCCGCCTCCCGCGGGCTTTTTTATGGTCAGATTTGTCAGGTGATCCGTTTGCCCTCATCCCCCAGCCCCTTCTCCCAGAGCGGGAGAAGGGGGGTTAAAGTCCCTCTCCCTCTTTGTTTTCCCTCCCCTTGGCAAGGGGAGGGCTAGGGAGGGGTTCTTGATAGAATTTCAGCAATTATTTTAGTGATGTGTACACAGTAGCCTTGGAAAGGGGGGAACCGGCCTTCAAAGTCCCCCTTGTAAAGGGGGATTTAGGGGGATAAAGCCCAAAACTGAGTCTTTAACCGAGATCTGTGTACGCCGCTCTGGAGAAGGGGCCAGGGGGCTTTCTCCACTCGCTCTTCCTCCGCCTTGCTTTAGGCT
This sequence comes from Cyanobacteria bacterium RI_101, assembly GCA_016471375.1. Classification (GTDB taxonomy): domain Bacteria; phylum Cyanobacteriota; class Cyanobacteriia; order Cyanobacteriales; family Microcystaceae; genus Synechocystis. Next base: position 51,066 of record WGLZ01000074.1, on the reverse strand, counting down.
CGGGAACCGGGGCAGAGGTTGGAAAATGGGGACAAATCAAAAGCGCCGCCTAGAAAATAGGATCTTTGCCGGTAAAAATACGAGAATTTAGCGAAAACCCGGGCCGCAATCGAACCGCGACTCCATGTAAATTTACGGAAAAGCTTGCCCCCACTCAGCGCCGAAAAGACGGACTGTAGGGGAATTTAGTCTGTTTTCTTGAAAATTCATAACCTTAAGATTTTTTAAGCCGGGGCGCGGTTTAGCTAGGATTAAGCGCTATATTTTAAGTGTGATCAATTTCATCCGCTAACACGACTCCCTCTCTCGCGATTGAGGAAAATTAAAGCCTTATGATAGAAACTGCTATTCCGTTAACGGGTAAAGCTCTCCTGCAAAAAGTCAGGGAACTCTCCCATTTGCCCCGCCGCGAAACCGCCAAAGCCTGCGGCTATTACTCCACCACAAAAGACGGCCAAGTCCGGGTCAATTTAACGGACTTCTACGACGCGGTGCTTGCGGCCAAAGGGGTTCCCCTCGATCCAGGGGGTATTAAAGACGGCCGGGGCCGGGAGCCGACCTTCCGGGTCAGCGTCCACAAAAACGGCCAAATCGTCATTGGCTCCACCTACACGGAGCAAATGGGCTTAAAGTCCGGCGATGAGTTTATCATCAAGCTGGGCTACAAACATATCCATCTCAAGCAGGTCGGGAGCGAAGACGAAGAAGATTAGGGCCGGAACGAGGAGACCGCTAAAAATTGTCCCCCGCTAGGCTCCGTTCTGAGCATAGCTAAAGGTCTCGCCCCCTTAAACCTCCCGCTTTCTCTCTCTCCCGATCGACTCTTTTAAAATCCTCAGCTTTTGGGGATTTTTTTTATGGAGACTCGGACAGAGGCGAAAAGAGCTTTTCTTTTCCGGGTTAAAGGCGCCCCGCCGTCCGCCGGCGGAAATGAGATGACTATTTTTGTGACCCCATAGTCGCCTTGACAGACCGCCGGCGCCGTCTTTACAGTGCGGAGGCACAGATCTTGAGAATCCTTTCGCCATGTCACTCTTTCCTCAGCGCCTTCACTGGCTCGAAGTTTTAGGTCTCAGCGGCGCCCTGGCGCTGGCGACGGGGGCGGGACTGGGGTTGGCCCTCCGCTCTAGCGCCGATTTCGAGCGGGGGCCCCTGCGCTCGGAGCAAAGCTTCCCCCCTCAAGGCGATTGGCCCGTCGCGCCCCCTTCTTCCCTGGCGGAGGAGGAGAAACCCGAGTAGAAACGTTATAATTCTTTACAAAATCTACTTTCGGTACCTGGATTATGCAAAATCCCGCCCTCCGCGCTTTTTTTTTGGGCCGCGCCCTAGCGGAAGTCCTAACGGAAAAAGTTGAGGACACTTTAACGAACGCCTTGAGCGAATTCGGCAAATTCGAGGCCGAGCAACGGGAAAATTTGCGTCAGTTGTTAACGGACGTGGAGCGCCGGGCCGCCCAAGGCGCGGAGCAAGGGGCCCAAGGCGTCGGTTCGACCCCAGGGACAGCGCAGATGGACGATCTCCAGGAAACCCTCGACCAACTGCGGGCGGAAATGGCTAGCCTTAAAGCCGAGCTTAAAACCTACCGCGAATCTAATCCAGCCTAGGTCTCGACTCCGGCGTCTGTGTCCCTTTTTCTTCTTGTGCAACTTGCGTGTCTGCCCTATCCCCCCGACTTGATCCCCCCCCCGCCTACCGCCCCCTAGGGTTAGCCCCAGGGACTCCGCCTCCCTTAGAAAGCGAAAAAAAGTACCGTTGGAGTCAGGAAAACTATTCCGTCTCCCGGCGCCGGCTAGATATCTGGGGTTTTGTCCTCGCCCTACTGTTCCAACTCTGGCTCAACGGTAAACCCTGGAGCTACCCCGGCGGCGCGAGCGAGGAGAAACGTCAGGCCCGGCGCCAACAGCAGGCCCGCTGGATTCGTCACAACTTGCTCAATTTGGGCCCCACCTTTATTAAGGTGGGACAACTCTTTTCCACCCGGGCCGATTTATTCCCCGCCGAGTACGTGGCCGAACTCTCCAAACTTCAGGACGAAGTGCCGGCCTTTAGCTACGAGCAGACCCGACGCATTGTTGAACAGGAATTGGGAAAACCCCTGGATAAACTCTTTCGCAGTTTTGATCCCCTGCCCCTAGCCGCCGCGAGTTTAGGACAGGTTCACCGGGCCCAACTGCACACGGGAGAAGAGGTGGTGGTTAAAGTCCAGCGCCCCGGACTCCAAAAACTCTTCACCATCGATCTGGCCATTCTCAAAAAAATCGCTCAGTATTTCCAGAACCACCCCAAATGGGGCCGCAACGGTCGGGACTGGGTAGGCATTTACGAGGAATGTTGTCGGATTCTCTGGCAGGAGACCGACTATCTGCGGGAAGGGCGCAACGCCGACGCCTTCCGCCGCAATTTTCGCCAGGAAGATTGGGTGAGGGTTCCCCGAGTTTATTGGCGCTATACGGCGCCGCGCATTTTAACCCTCGAATATTTGCCCGGCATTAAAATTAGTCATTACGAAGCCCTAGAGGCCGCGGGTTTAGAGCGTCCGACCCTCGCCCAACTGGGCGCTAAAGCCTATCTCTATCAACTCCTCAACCACGGCTTTTTCCACGCCGACCCCCACCCCGGCAATTTAGCGGTTAACCCGGCCGACGGCGCCTTGATTTTCTACGACTTCGGCATGATGGGGGAAATTACCCCGGAAACTAAAGATAAACTGTTGGACACCCTCTTCGGCGTGGCGGAAAAAAACGCCGACCGCATTGTCGCCTCCCTGGTGGCGCTCGGCGCCCTCAAGGAAGTCGACGACCCCGGCCCCATCCGGCGCTCGATTCAATTTTTGCTGGACAACTTCATGGACAAACCCTTTGAGGAGCAGTCCATTAGCAAAATCAGCGACGATCTCTACGAAATCGCCTACGACCAGCCCTTCCGGTTTCCGGCCACCTTCACCTTCGTGATGCGGGCTTTCTCGACCCTAGAGGGGGTGGGGAAAGGGCTAGACCCGGAGTTTAACTTTATGGCCGCGGCTCAACCCTTCGCCCTCCAACTGATGAACGACTCTATGAACGGCTCCCTTGGCAATAGCTTTATCGACGAACTGGGCAAGCAGGCGGCCCAGATGGGCGGCCGCGCCTTAACCCTGCCCCGGCGCCTGGAGGAAACCCTCGACAAACTGGACCGGGGGGACGTGCGCCTACGGGTGCGCTCCAGCGAATCGGACCGGCTTCTCCGGCGCCTGAGCTTCACTCAGATGACCACCACCTATACCCTTTGGGGTTGCGCGTTGTTGCTGGCCGCCACCCTACTCTTTGTAAACAATTATTGGGCCCTAGCGGGGATTGTGTTATTAATAGCAGTAGGGCCCCTCTTCGCGCTCTGGAAGCTTCTGAAGCGGATTGAGCGTCAAGACCAAATGTTTTAAGCTAGACCCCTATTCCCACCCTTCGCCTCGAATCCCTGTGTTAGACGTAAACTCCCCCCCCCTCAACCGCCAGTACACTGGCCAGACCGATCCAGGGCTAGTTCGTTCGGTCAATCAGGATAGTTTTTACCTCGACCCCGAGGCCCGTTTTTTTATTGTGGCGGACGGTATGGGGGGCCACGCCGGGGGACAGGAGGCCAGCGCCATCGCGGCTAAGTTAATCGCCGCCCACTTGGAAGCCTACTGGGATTCGGAAACGCCTTCCCCTCAACTGCTTCAGGAGGCGCTCATCGCCGCTAACAAAGGTATTCTGGAAGATCAGACGGAACACCCGGAGCGCCGGGATATGGGCACCACGGCGGTGATTATTAGTTTTCGGGGAGACGGCGTCTGGCGGGCCCATGTGGGAGATTCCCGCCTCTACCGCCTGCGGGGTCAGACCTTAGAGCAGATTACCGAGGATCATACCTGGGTCTCCCGGGCCTTGAAAATGGGGGATATTGAGCCGGAGCAAGCCCGGATTCACCCCTGGCGCCACGTTTTATTCCAATGCCTAGGGCGTCAGGATCTAAATTATATTGACGTGGAACCCCTTGAGGCGGAGCCTGGGGATATTTTTCTCATGTGTAGCGACGGTCTGACGGAAGAGGTCTCCGACGACATTATCCAAGAGGTGTTGATGTCCGACCTGTCCTGCGAAGAAAAGGCGCTGAATTTAATCACCGAAGCCAAGGAAGCGGGCGGCTCCGATAACATTACCATCGTCTTAGTGCAACAGAGCTAGGTGAAACAGCTTAAACTGTTTGATCTACCATCGTCCTATCAGGTTCAGCGTCCGCCGACTCTGGTTCTCTCGCCGGGGGAATTGCAAGCCTGGAAAGCTCGCGTCGCCGCTTATCAGCGCCAGTGTCGCGCCGAGATTCAACCCCGACAGACCAGCCTTTGGGGGACGGAGTCTCCCCTCGCAACCTCTCCCGACCAACTCGATCCCTTTAGTCTGCCCGCTCACTCCGCTCTTTTTTGGCGTCAGTCCCAACCCTGGGCGGCGCTGGAGAGTCAAGAACAAGGCTGTTTATACTTTGTCCTCGATCGGGAGGCGTCTCTCCTGCTTTACGTCGGCGAAACCCGACTCAGCGCCCGCCAACGCTGGCGGGGCGCCCACGATTGTAAAGACTATATTCTCCGCTACCTCGAACTGCACCGGCGCTATGACCAACCCGCCACCGTCGTTTCCGCCTTTTGGCGCCAAGCGCCGACGGATAAACGTTCCCTGCGCCACTGGGAGCGGCGCTTAATCCTCAAATGGCGCTCGCCTTTTAATAAGGAATGTTGGCAATGGTGGGGGCAACCCTTTGGCAAAAAAGCGGTCTAGGCGCCGCGTTCCCAAAAATTCTGAGGCGGGGGGACTTTGCAAACCGACTCTAAAATGGGATAAATACTTTTAAGGTCTTCGTCTTGCTAGCCGTTGTCAATCGTTCCCCTGTGTCGCCATGATCGCCATCGAACAACTTGAACCCGCCAGCAAAGTTGAAGTCGAGGTCTATCGCCCCTATTACCCCAGCAAGGATAAACAAAAGCTTTTGCCCATTGCCCTTAGTCTCTACCAACAGGGAAAAGTGGAGGGAGAGCGCCTGATTGAAGGCGGTCAGGGAATTGAGTTTGTGGCCACTTGGTATGTCTCCAAACTGCCGTCGGAGTTGACCCGTTGCCGCATCCAATTTGAGGGGCAGGCGGATTTAAGTTATGAAATCACCATCCTAAATTCCGAATTCATCGATTACCTGATTGATCTTTTGGGGATTCACGCCGAAACTAAAAAAGCGGATTTCCCGCAAAATTTTTACAAAAAACTCCTCCGCTTTGACGAAACGCCCAGTCTCAGCGCCTAAAAGGAGTTGAAGGGTTTCTGGAGTCGAGGTTCATCGGCGCCTAGGCTGGGATAAACTTTGGAAACTGTCAATCCCTGAAGATCTCAATATGGGCGAGCTTTTTCGCTCCCCTTTCCACCGCTAATCGCCCTAAGGAGCGCCGCCCCGTGAACCGTCCCCATCCCTCCCTACTGATCGGCTCCATTGAACCCTACAGCGGCAAAACGGGCGTGATTCTGGGCCTGGGCCGTCAACTTCAGGCTCAAGGGTTAACCCTAGCCTACGGCAAACCCCTGGGAACCTGTTTCAACGGCGGTAGCGAGGAGGCGGATATCGCCTTTATCGGCCAAACGCTCAATCTAGCTTCGGAGCGGATCCGCTCGCCGTTGCTTCTCTTGGACGAACCCAGTATTCGTCGGCGCCTCGGGGGAGAAGACGAGCGGGATTACCTTCAGGCCCTGAGGCAGTCCTTGGAAACCCTGACGGCGGACCTTGTGCTTCTGGAAGGCCCGGGTAATCTGTGGGAAGGGAGCCTCTTTGGGCTGTCTTTTCTTTCGTTGGCTAAAAGTCTAGCTTTGCCGATTTTACTGGTGGCTCGGTACCATTCCCCCTTGGTGGTGGACGCCCTTCTCAAAGCTCGTCAGGAACTCGGGGACTGTCTGGCGGGGGTGGTGATTAACGATATTCCCCCAGAGCGCCGGGAGGAAGTGGAGACCCTTGTTAAACCCTTTTTAGAGAAATCCGGGATCGCCGTTCTTGGACTCCTGCCTCAAGACCGGCTCCTCCAGAGCGTCAGCGTCCGGGAATTGGCCCATCAATTGCAGGCCCAAGTGCTCTGCCGGGGCGACCGTCTCGATTTAATGGTGGAGGGGCTGACCATCGGAGCCATGAATGTCAACTCGGCGCTGGAATATTTCCGCCAGGGGGAAAATAAAGCGGTGGTCACCGGCGGCGACCGCACCGATCTCCAATTAGCGGCGCTGGAAACCTCCACCAGTTGCCTGATCCTCACGGGCCACATGCCCCCCCAACCCCTGATTATTAGTCGGGCGGAAGATTTGGAAATTCCCATTCTCTCGGTGGATCTAGACACCTTGACCACGGTGGAAATTGTGGATCGGGCCTTTGGCGCCGTTCGTTTGCAGGAAACAGTAAAGGTGGATTGTATTCAAAATTTAATGGCCAAACATTTCGACCTACTCCGACTGCTGACCTATCTGGGTCTAGGCGACCGTCGCTAACCAGTCCAGAAGGCGCTGGTTGACCCAGTCCGGCGCGTCGTCCTGGGGACAGTGGCCCGCCTGGGGAAAACTCTCAAATTGAATGCCCGCTCGATTTTGATAAATCTTGGCGCCGCTGATGGGCGTCCAGGGGTCTTTTTCTCCCCAGAGAACCAATAAGGGGGTCTGAATGCGCGGCAGTAACTCCTCCGGTTTGGGCCCCGCCGGCGCCGAAAGGATGGAAGCGAAGACCTTTTGAGCGTTAGGATCGCAGGAGGGTTGATAAAGCATTTCCACTAGCTCTTCGGTCACCGCTTGGCGATTGGCGTAGATCTGGTAGAGGGTATTGCGGATTCGCGCTTTCTGACGAATCCGCTCGAACAGCCAAGGGCCGAAACGGGGAGAAGACACGGCTTGGGTAAACGCGCCCATAATCCAGTTGAGGGGAAAATGGAGTTCTTCCGGGCGATGGTTCAGACCCCCGGCGCAGTTGAGCAAAGCGCCGCCCCGAGTCCATTGGGGATTGTCCGCCAAAACCATGAGCGTCAGCAGGCCGCCAATGGAATTGCCCGCCACCCAGACCGGCGCTTGGATCTGGGATTGCCAAAAGGCCTCGATCTGTCTTTGCCATAGGGTCAAGTCATACTCTAAAACCGGCTTATCCGACTCCCCAAAGCCCAATAAATCCAAGGCGTAGACTCGATAGCCCTCCGCAGTTAGGGCGGGAATCGTTTTCCGCCAATGCCCCCAACAAGCGCCGAAACCGTGGATCAGTAGAATCGGTTCCCCGGCGCCTTGAACCGTGTAGGCGATTTGATAGTCTTCCCATTGCCAAAATTGAGAGGCGCTGGTTTGAAGGGAGAGAGAAAGGGTCATAGCGGCGTCAAAGATGAGTGTTTTGTTAAGATAACTTAAATTTTTTGCTAGGAGTCGTTGTTGATTCGGCCAGCTCCGATATTCTCCTTTTCGCCCGGCGCGGCTCGTACAATACAGGTGGAGAAGCGTCTCAAGCGCTCTAGCACTCTCTCTTAGAAGAACCCTAACTCCTTAATCATCATGGCTACTACTATTGAAACCGAACTCAGCAAAATCCTCGATAAAATAGACTCCCGCTTGGAACGCCTGGAATCGGGTCAAGCTGATATGAAAGCGGCGCTGGCAACCCTCGATCAGAAAGTTACGGATACTGGCAAGCGATTAGATTCCATTGAGGCGCGGGTCGGTGGTCTTACCGGTTGGATCATTGGGATTCTCTTTGCTTTGGTCGGGGGATTGCTCGGCTTACTGGGCAAGGTGACTTTTTTCCCAAATCCCTAAGTTTTAGCCAGCGCCGCAAGTATTACTCTAATTTGGAAGGATGAGCCAACATCCTCAAACTCTCCCGGTAATTTTTCCCCAAAAAAAAGTAGAGCCTTTGTCGAAGCTCTACTCATCAACTATTTCAAAGAAGAGAAAAACTAGAAAAGTCTAGGCTTCTTTGCGGGTGGAGAGGTCGCCCACCTTGGCGAAAACCCCAAATTCCACCTGTTCTTCCAGACCCGGATCGACCCCGGCAAAGACGTCCCGGAAGAGGGTGCGGGAGCCGTGCCAGATGTGACCAAAGAAGAAGAGTAGGGCGAAAACGGCGTGGCCGAAGGTGAACCAACCCCGGGGGCTAGTGCGGAACACCCCGTCGGAGTTGAAGGTTTCGGTGTCGAAGACGAAGGGTTCCCCAAGCTGGGCTTTGCGGGCGTATTGCTTCACCAGACCCGGATCGGAGAATTTTTGACCGTCCAGTTCGCCGCCGTAGAAACTGACGGTGACGCCGGTTTGTTCGACGCTAAATTTGGATTCCGAGCGCCGGAAGGGAATATCGGCCCGAACCACGCCGTCCTTATCGGTCATGATCACCGGGAAGGTTTCAAAGAAGTTGGGCATCCGTCGCACGGTGAGAACCCGACCTTCTTTATCCGTAAAGACGGGGTGACCCAGCCAACTGGTGGCGATACCGTCGCCGCTATCCATAGCGCCGGTGCGGAAGAGACCGCCCTTGGCGGGGCTGTTGCCGACGTAGTCGTAGAAGGCCAGTTTTTCGGGAATGCTAGCCCAGGCTTCTTGCAGAGAAGCGCCGTCCGCCAGTTTGCTATCCACCCGGCGCTGGATTTCTTCCTGGAAGTAGCCTTTATCCCATTGGTAACGGGTGGGGCCAAAGAGTTCGATGGGGGTGGTGGCGTTGCCGTACCACATGGTGCCCGCCACCACGAAGGCGGCGAAGAAGACGGCGGCGATACTGCTGGAGAGGACGGTTTCGATGTTCCCCATCCGCAGGGCCTTATAGAGGCGCTCCGGCGGCCGCACCGTTAAGTGGAACAGCCCGGCGATAATCCCCACAATACCGGCGGCGATGTGGTGAGCCACCACGCCCCCGGGGTTAAAGGGGTTAAAGCCCGAGGGCCCCCATTCCGGCGCCACGGGTTGAACATGGCCCGTGAGACCGTAGGGGTCGGAGACCCACATGCCGGGGCCCCAGACGCCGGTTAAATGGAAAGCGCCGAAGCCAAAGCAGAGGAGACCGGAGAGGAAGAGGTGAATCCCGAACATTTTGGGCAAATCCAAAGCGGGTTCGCCGGTGCGGGGGTCGGTAAAGAGTTCCAGATCCCAGAAGGTCCAGTGCCAAACGGCGGCTAGGAACAGGAGACCGGAGAGAACGATGTGGGCGGCGGCGACGCCTTCAAAGGACCAGAAGCCGGGGTCGAGGCCGGTTTCGCCGGTGACGCTCCAGCCGCGCCAGGAAGAAGTCACTCCTAGGCGGGCCATGAAGGGAAGCACAAACATCCCTTGACGCCACATCGGATTCAGCGCCGGGTCGCTGGGGTCGAAAATAGCCAATTCGTACAGGGCCATTGAACCGGCCCAGCCCGCCACCAGCGCCGTGTGCATGAGGTGAACGGAAATGAGTCGTCCCGGATCATTCAGAACGACGGTGTGAACGCGATACCAAGGTAGTCCCATTGACGCTCCTTTAAGGTAATGGACAGAGTTGGGGTCTTTAGAGACGGTTTTCTAATGGGTCGGTTATGATAAGAACCTATGTCTTGACTGAGTGGAAAGAAACTTTCCCTCAGAGCTAAGTTCTAATTATTATCCATGGAAAGGGGGTTTAGGAAGAAAGGGTTTAACTTTCTTGGGGCGGAATCGGAAAAATCCGGCTCGGCGCTCCCTCCCTCGGTCTCGACTCAATCGAAGATTAGGCAGATAATCGCCGTATGGTAGCAAAGGATTCTCGGAAAAGGGAGGGTTCGGCGCCGTCTCCGGGGTTAACGGGAGTTAACCGAGGCAGGGAGATTGAAATAACTCAAAAGCTTGTCTGGCGAAAGCCCGCAATTTTTCGCCAATATCTTGAGCCGGGGGATAAGCGCCTTCAACTCGCCAATTTTCCACCGTGGATAGGCGCCAAGCTTGACCCTGATGGTTGATCCCCAAGATCTCTAGCCCAATTAACCGCGGCGCTCCCTCCAGGGGGTCGCGATGGAAACGAATTTGCACTAGAATGCTCCGACTTTGAAAGCGGGGACTCCAGCCCGGCAGATGAAAGCCGATATCGATGGAGTCGGGATCGACTTGGCCTTGAGTTTCCGGGTCGCTGCGCCAGGGTTTGAGATCCGCGCGGGCGTCGGGAAATTGGGTTTTAAAGAGGTGAACAACGCCAACAATTTTACTGGTAATCTCCCAGCCGTGGGCTTGTTCCGATGCGTTCATACGCCTAAACTCCTGCCGCGGGTAGTCGGCTCTCTTGATAGCCGGATTTAAAAAAGGATATTGTATCCTAGGAAACTTTGAGCGCCGCTAGGTTTTAGAGGGATTGGGTTGATTGAGGAGCGGCGATAAATAAGCCACCAGAATCCCTAGGGCGAAGCCCATTAAATTACGGCTGAGGGGCAACCAATCGCTGGTTCGGGTCACCACGGGGCCGACGCCGAAGGCGATGACCAAAATGCCCCAGAGGGGCGACATAATTAGCACCCACTGCCAAGCGAAAATTTGGCCCTCCCGCCGGGGAATGGCCGCGAAACCGAAAATTAAGCCCCCCACAATGGAGGTCACGAGGGTCAAGATCCATTGCTCCCGAGGCAAGCCCGGCACCACGTTACAGCCCCCTTTCAGCAAGCAACCCTTAACAGTGTCCAGCGCCTCGGTAATGGCTCGGTTTTCGCCGTTGTCGCGAATATAATACATATTGCCGAAACGAGCCTGGAGTTCAATCCAGAAGGTGCGGGGCATTAACTCGTAAACGGCGTCGCCAATACTAAAAGCTAATAAATTACCGCCCCGGGCGTCCGCCACCAACAAAATACTTTTATCGTCCAGTCCCCAAAAGGGAATCACCGCCCGACCCGGACTGCGGTCGTACTGAGTGAGCACTCGCAGTTTCCAACCCGTTTCCGCTTCAAAATCCCCAATCTCTTCAATCAGTTTGTCTTCCTGGGGCTGGGGCAGAAAATTAGCCAAATCCACAATGGGCGTGGCCTCCGCCGGTAAAAGCTCGGGATTATTCACCGCCAGCGCCTGGGGGGGAGCCGCGCCCCAGAGCCAAGCGGATAGAACCCAAGCCAGCACAGTCGCCCCCCATCCTGACAAACCGAATTTTTTCATAACGGTAGCTTACAAATTTTAAAAAAACTTTACACTTGTTAACCTTATTCTAAGGTAAAGCTTTCCCTAAGCGTAGGGGTCTTTGAGGGGATAGGTTTGCCACGTTCGCCAGGCGGCCTTGACTCCCGCGGCCAAGCGCCGACCGCCCCGTTGGGCGACGCTAACCCCGGTTTTAGCGGTATGAAGTCCCCGCTCCACCGACTGTCCCGCCTCGACGGCGCCTTTAAGCCCTTGATTCAGATCGTCCGTCAGTTCGCTAATTTCCAGACCGGTGAGCCGAATCGCTTCCAAGGTGGGGGGAAAGTCTCGGTTGAGGGTGTCAAAAAGCTTTTCGGCGCTACGGGCCGCCCGGCCCAATTCCTGAAGCGCCGGCAGAGCCGCCGCCAACACCGCCGTCAGACTCATGGCCACTAGGGCGAGAGATAGGCCTAACCAGAAAACAGGTTCAGTCATCGGGATTTCTCCGCTACAGGGTTTCCCGGTCGTCGCCCCTAGGGGTGACGTCCCTCGGCTCCGACGGCAAATCCCATTGACTCGCTTCCACTCCGGCGGCGATGGCCTCCTGAAGGCGATTGAGGGTCTCTTGCCAATTTTGCTGGGCCGCTTCCGACAGTTGGGCGGTTTGCAGTTGTAAGGTAGCGGAGAGATCTTCTACCAATTCCGGCAGAGCGTCGGCGGACTTTTTCAGCAAGCGCCGGGTTTCCCGACCGGAACGGGGCGCCAACAGTAGCCCCGCGGCGGCGCCCATCAGCCCCCCCACCAGTAACCCCGCTAGGAGCGCCCCGCCAGACTTTTCCTTCGACATGACTCCACCTCTACCTAGATTCCGGGCGATAATTTAGCCCCATTGTAGAGGAGAGCTTCCCCCAGGGCCGTCAGGGTCAACCCCTGTGCCGCTAAACGGGTTTCTTGCTCTCGCCAATGGGTTTCCCAGCGCCGCTCCCAGATCGGCGTCTGGAGGCCGTTCAGCCAGAGAATCTGGGCGTCCTCGGCGGGATCGTCGTAATAGTTTTTACGGGTTCCCGCCAGACGAAATCCAAGGCTAAAGTACAGATCCCTTGCCACTTGGTTAGAGGCCCTCACCTCCAAGGTGGCCCGCTCTAACTGACGGCGCCGGGCTTCCGCCAAGAGAGCGAGCAACAACAAACGGCCCCAGCCTCGCCCCCGGTATTGGGGGTGAACCATGAGCAGGGTAATGTGGGCTTCTTCCAAAATTTGCCAAAAGGCGCCGACGCCCCGCAGACCGTCGTTATCTCGCAACCCCAAAAGGAAGCCTTTGGCGCTTTCCCACTCCCGGCGATAACCGTCCAAGCTCCACATCCCGCCTAAGCAGAGACGATCTAGTTCCACAAAAGCGGGTAAATCCGTTTCTTGCGGCGAAAAAAGGGCGAGGCGAGACTCAGTCAAATTATTCTCCCAGAACGGCGGTTTCCAGGGGGGCGACGCCCATTCGTCCTTGGCGTCGGTCGTGATAAAGGACAATCTCGCCGAGGGACAAACCCGGACAGTCGCTCAAGTCTCGCCAACAATTTTCAAAGGTCTGGGCGGCTCGGCGAATTTTTTCCAGCGCCGGGGCCTGGGACGGGGAGCCGCAGACCAGATCGATAAACAGCCGGGGCGGCAAAGCGATGGCTGGCGGATGCTCCAGGGGCGTCGCCGAGTCCGGGGTAGAGCGGAGATAGTAAAAGTGGGTAAAGTCTTGGTAACGTTGAGTTTCGTAGAAGGCGGTGCCGTAGTTAAGCACCCAGGCCCATTTGTAGCATTCTTTGAGGACGCGGAAATCTTCGCGAGTGTGGAGCATGGAGGAGAGAAGCAGAGGATAATCGTTTGATTTTAACCACGGCGGGCGCAAATTCGTTAGAGTTCCCCAACTTCTAACCCGCCCCTAAATTTTCGGCGCCGACGAGCGCCGCAGTAGGGTTCTCAGTTCTCCGAGGTAGATCTGGTTTTTACGCCAACGGAGGGGAATGAAAAGCGCCTGGGTCATCTGCGCAAAACTTGGGCGAGTGGACGGGAAAAAAGCGCCGCTGAGGTAGTTGGCTATGGCGTAGGACGCGAGGGTGGCCAGCGCCGCGCCCAGCCCGCCGTAGGGCGGAATCAGCCAGAGGTTCAGCAAAATATTAGCGACGGCGCCGAGGCTGGTGGTCAAAAAACTAAAGCGGGTTAAATTTTCGGCGATGAGCCATTGGGAACGGGCGACTCCGAGGAAGACAAAGGGGATGGCCCAAACGTGAACAATTAAAATCAAAGCGGAGGGACGAAAATCGGCGCCGAGGAGGAAGTCGATCAAGGGGTAGGCGACGAGAGAAACCCCCAGGGCTAACAGGAGGGAAAGCCAAACTAAAAAATCGTAGAGATATTGGAGACGACGGCGGTAAATTTCGGCGCTGAGCGATTTAGCTTTGATAATGGCGGGAAAAACAGAGGAGCAAATAATAACGGGAATAAAATACCAAATCTCGGAAAAACGAATGGCGGCGGAGTACAGCCCCACGGCTTTAGGGCCGGCGATGATTCCCAACATCACTTGATCCACTCGCATGTAAAGGATAATCATCATGGAGGAGAGAATCAGGGGCCAAGCGTCCCGGAGTAAAGCCCCCGCCACCTTTTTATCCCAGCGCCAATGAAAAATATTTTCTTTCCCCCGGCGGTACATCCAGAGAAAACCTAACGCTCTCAGGGCGTTTTCTAAAACGTATAAGCCCGCGAAAAAAATCACGGACAACTGAAAATAAATAAAAGTCAGCTTTAAGATAGAACTAATGATAAATTGACCAATTCTGACTTGAGCCGCCTTTTGAGAGATCACTTGAGATTGAAACCAAAAATCAATCCCGTCTAAACTGTTAAACAGTAAACTAAAGGCGATGATTATTAATAGCAAATTGGTGGTTGGGTCAGTATTAAAACTCAAAAAAGAGCCAATACTAATACCAACGGCGCCGAGGAGAGCGCAACTTTTGAGCGTAAAGGTCGCGCCGAGAATTTTTTCCTTGGGCTGAGCGTTCTGGACTAAATTCCGAATGACGACGCTATCTAGCCCCAATTTCGCCAATCCTTCAAAAATATTGACAAAACTGTAGGCGTAGCTGAGTTTGCCGAATTGAGCCGCGCCGAGGTAGCGCACCGTATAAATGCCCACCGTCAGCGCCGTCCCCATGACCACTAGGCGCTCCAGCAGAAGCCAGCTAAAACTTTTAGCGATTTTCTGAAAACCGGGGCCTAAGGTTTGTCCGAGCCGTCCGAGAGGATTGGTCACAGTTATCAGTGAACAGTTATCAGTAAACAGATTAACCTTCGGAGAGGCGAGGGGGATCAAAATGGGACTCTAGCGCCCGACGCATGACGGCGACGGGAACCTCTTCCCGGTTTAACCATAATCCCAGGGCGGCGGCGCCTTGGCGGGCCAGCATTTCCAATCCGTCCTGAGTCGGGAAGCCTAGGCTCTCGGCCTCCCGCAGTAAACGAGTGGGTCTCGGGGTGTAGATCAGGTCATAAACTAAAGCCTGGGACGACAAAAACGCAAGTTCTTCTAATTTCAGGGGAGAGACGTCCCCCTTCGGCGCCATGCCTACCGGGGTGGTATTGATCAGTAAACGGGTTTGGGGCAGAAGTAGAGGTAAGTGTTCCCAGGGGTGAACCGTCACCGCGGCGCTCAGGTCTAACCCCCGCCAACCGCGGTGAAAAGCTTCCAACTTAGCCAAATCTCGCCCCACCGCGGCGATGGTAGGGCAACCTAATTGGGCGAGGGCCACCACTACGGCCCGGGCGGCGCCGCCGTTGCCTAAAATAACGGGCCGGCATTGGGCCCAATTTTTTTGCCGCTCTAATAGGGGAGCGAGAAAGCCCTCCACGTCCGTGTTGGTTCCCCGCCACTGGGAATCGAAAGGCAGAACCGTATTCACGGCGCCGACCTGTCGCGCCAAGGGAGAGACCTCCGCCAGCAGGGGCATGACGGCCTGTTTATGAGGGAGGGTGACGTTGAATCCTTTAACGCCTAAGACCTTTAAGCCTTTCACGGCGTCGGCAAGCTCCCCCGGAGCCACGGGGAAGGGCAGATAGACCCAATCCAGACCCAGCGCCGCCAGCGCCGCGTTTTGCATCAGGGGAGACAGGGAATGCTCGACGGGGTGACCGATGACGCCGAGAAGTTGGGTTTTGCCGGTGAGGCTAGTCATGGAGCGCCGAAAAAAAGAAAAAAGATTGCCAACGTTTCCCATGCTATGCTATATTGAGTCTCTGCAAGGACGTATAGCTCAGTTGGTTAGAGTACATCGTTGACATCGATGGGGTCACTGGTTCGAATCCAGTTACGTCCATATTTAATCCCTGTAAACTTAAGTCAGCGCCGGATACTGACTTATCAGCGCCTCGCTCAGCTCAAAATTGGCCGTCACCGCCTGGACGTCGTCCAGCGCCTCCAAGGTTTCGATTAACTTGACGAGGGTTTGGGCCTGCTCCGGGTCGTTAACTTCCAAAGTATTTTCGGGAATCCAGCGCCGTTCGTTCTCCGCCACTTTAAAACCGGCCTCTTTTAAACTCTGGCTCAGGGTTTCCAAATTTTCCGCCGCAGCGAAGACCTCGGCGCCGCCCCCCTCCTCCGGCGCAAGTAGATCGTAACTATCGGCGCCGCCGGTTAGGGAAGCTTCTAACAAGTCGTCTTCCGCCAGTTCCCCTTCCAAACGCACGACGCCCTTTTGGCTAAACATCCAACTGACGCATCCCGTTTCCCCCAGATTTCCCCCCCGTTTACTCAGGGCCGCCCGCAGATCCGCCGCCGTTCGGTTGCGGTTGTCCGTCAGCGCCTCGATGAGGATAGCGACGCCGCCGGGGCCGTAGCCTTCGTAGCGGATTTCTTCGTATTGACTTTCCTCGCTACCGTAGGTGCCGGCGCCCTTGGCGATGGCTCGCTCGATATTCTCGTTGGGAATGCCCGCGGCTTTAGCCTTTTCAATAGCGGTGCGGAGTTGAAAATTGCCCGCCGGGTCTGGCAAGCCCTGCCGGGCCGCGACGATAATCGCCCGAGACAGTTGGGTAAAGGTTTTCCCTTTTTTGGCGTCTACCCGCGCTTTTTGGCGCTTGATATTCGCCCATTTGCTATGACCAGCCATAGAAAAACGAAAGATTTACAGAAAACGACTATAGCGATATTCAGCCTCCCATGAGCGCCGAAGCTCCCCGCTGGGCGATATTTTACCGTTCTCGACCGTCTCTCGCCGACAGGGCTATATCGTTATCGTCGCTGGCAAGAGAGGGCGACTCGGCGCCGGGCGTCGCTTCGGCAAAGCGGACAAACAAGAAACGCAATAATATTTTTGTGATATAAAAGTTCATGAAAACGCCCTCTCACAAAAACTCACTAATACGCATTGTTACATTTCTTTACGCTTCACCTCCGGCGCCGAATCGGACTCGGGATTGATCTTATTCTATGGACAAGATTTGTCTAGCGAGGAGAAGCGCGACGCCCCAAGGATAATGTAAATTTTTGTAAAGAAAAGTGGATTTTCCTTGACTTTCGGCGCCGAGTCGATCAAGGGAAGCCTTGACGGGGCTTAGGTTAGGGAAATTTTAAATATTGTTAAGCCCCTAGTCAGAATCGGGGTAGAAGCCCTATCATCTTCTATTGACGCTAGCGCCGCCTCCCGAGGCCGGTTTAGCCCTTGTCGCTTCTTACCGGAGAGCAAAAAATTCCCCTTTTGCCTTTCCTCTATTACACTATCCACAATACGAAACCCTTAAAGTTCATTGTCGAGAGAGGAGCACCCTCATGACAATTAGTCCTCCCGAAAGAGAGGCGAAAGCCAAAGTGACGGTTGATACCAATCCTGTCCCGACTTCCTTTGAGAAATGGGGCAAGCCTGGCCACTTTGACCGCGCCTTGGCTAGAGGTCCCAAAACCACCACCTGGATTTGGAACCTCCACGCCGACGCCCATGATTTCGATAGTCAAACCAGCGATTTAGAAGATGTTTCCCGCAAGATCTTCAGCGCCCACTTCGGGCACCTCGCGGTGATTTTTGTTTGGCTCAGCGGAATGTACTTCCACGGAGCCAAGTTCTCTAACTATGAAGGTTGGCTCGCCGACCCCACCCACATTAAACCCAGCGCCCAGGTGGTTTGGCCCATCGTGGGTCAAGGCATCCTCAACGGGGATGTGGGCGGCGGTTTCCACGGTATCCAAATTACCTCCGGTCTCTTCTATCTCTGGCGGGCCGCCGGTTTTACCGACAGCTACCAGCTCTACTGCACCGCCATCGGCGGTCTGGTGATGGCCGGCCTGATGCTGTTCGCCGGTTGGTTCCACTACCACGTTAAAGCCCCCAAATTGGAGTGGTTCCAAAACGTGGAGTCCATGATGAACCACCACCTCGCCGGTCTGCTGGGCCTCGGTTCCTTGGCTTGGACGGGTCACCTGATCCACGTCTCCCTGCCGGTGAACCAAATGTTGGACGCGGGCATCGCCCCGAAAGACATTCCCCTGCCCCAGGAGTACGTCCTCGACGCCGGCCGGATGGCGGAATTCTTCCCCAGCTTCGCCCAGGGTCTCACCCCCTTCTTTACCTTAAATTGGGGCGCGTATTCGGACTTCCTGACCTTTAAAGGCGGTCTGAACCCGGTCACCGGGAGCCTCTGGCTGACGGATGTGGCCCATCACCACCTGGCTATCGCGGTTCTCTTCATCATCGCCGGTCACATGTACCGGACGAACTGGGGCATCGGCCACAGCATGAAGGAAATCCTCGAAGCCCACAAGGGCCCCTTCACCGGGGAAGGTCACAAAGGACTCTACGAAATCCTGACCACCTCCTGGCACGCTCAGTTGGCCATTAACCTGGCGCTCCTCGGCTCCCTGACCATCATCGTGGCGCAACACATGTACGCCATGCCCCCCTATCCCTATCAGGCGATTGACTACGCGACCCAGTTGTCCCTGTTTACCCATCACATGTGGATTGGCGGGTTCTTGATCGTCGGCGCCGGCGCCCACGCGGCCATCTTTATGGTGCGGGACTACGATCCGGCCAAGAATGTCAACAACCTTCTGGATCGGATGCTCCGTCACCGGGACGCTATTATTTCCCATCTGAACTGGGTTTGTATTTTCCTCGGCTTCCATAGCTTCGGTCTCTACATCCACAACGACACCATGCGGGCCCTGGGTCGTCCCCAGGATATGTTCTCCGACTCCGCCATTCAACTTCAGCCCATCTTTGCCCAGTGGATCCAAAATATCCACACCCTGGCTCCCGGCGGCACGGCGCCCCACGCGCTCGCCACCGCTAGCTACGCCTTCGGCGGCGAAACCCTCGCCGTGGCCGGCAAAGTGGCCATGATGCCCATCACCTTGGGCACGGCGGACTTCATGGTGCACCACATCCACGCCTTCACCATCCACGTGACGGCGCTGATCCTCCTCAAAGGCGTGCTCTACGCCCGTAGCTCCCGCCTGATTCCCGATAAAGCCAATCTCGGCTTCCGCTTCCCCTGCGATGGCCCCGGTCGGGGCGGCACTTGCCAAGTGTCCGGTTGGGATCACGTGTTCCTCGGTCTGTTCTGGATGTACAACTCCCTCTCGGTGGTTATTTTCCACTTCAGTTGGAAGATGCAATCCGATGTCTGGGGCACCGTGGCGCCGGACGGCACCGTCACCCACGTGACCTTAGGCAACTTCGCCCAAAGCGCCATCACCATCAACGGTTGGTTGCGGGACTTCCTCTGGGCCCAAGCGGCTAACGTGATCAACTCCTACGGCTCGGCGCTGTCGGCCTACGGGATCATGTTCCTCGCCGGTCACTTTGTCTTCGCCTTTAGCCTCATGTTCCTCTTCAGTGGACGGGGTTACTGGCAAGAGTTGATTGAGTCCATCGTCTGGGCCCACAACAAACTCAACGTCGCTCCGGCGATCCAACCCCGCGCCCTGAGCATCATTCAAGGTCGCGCCGTGGGCGTCGCCCACTACCTCCTCGGGGGTATCGTCACCACTTGGGCGTTCTTCCTCGCCCGCAGTCTCTCCATTGGCTAGACTGCCCTGGGTCGGGGGTTCCGCTCCCGGCCTAGGTTTTAAGCGTCCTGATTAAAAAACGCTTTGCTTAATTTTCGCCAAGGTAACTCTCCGTTACCCTTGGTTTAACCACCGGAAATGAGTAACGCCCCTCGGCGTCCGCCTCATTCTGCTTGCTTAACGAGGAGAATTTCCGAAAAAGCTATGGCAACTAAATTTCCTAAATTTAGCCAGGATCTCGCCCAAGACCCCACTACGCGGCGTATTTGGTACGGGATTGCGACGGCTCACGACTTTGAAACCCACGACGGGATGACGGAGGAGAATCTTTACCAAAAGATCTTCGCCTCCCACTTTGGCCACATCGCCATCATCTTCCTGTGGACTTCCGGCACTCTCTTCCACGTGGCGTGGCAGGGCAACTTTGAGCAGTGGATTAAAGATCCCCTCAACACCCGCCCCATCGCCCACGCGATCTGGGATCCCCACTTTGGCGAAGGCGCCCTTAACGCCTTTACCCAAGCCGGCGCTTCCAACCCGGTCAACATCGCCTACTCCGGGGTTTACCACTGGTTCTACACCATTGGCATGACCACCAACGGGGAACTCTACCAAGGATCTATCTTCCTCTTGATCCTCTCGGCGCTGTTCCTCTTTGCCGGTTGGCTCCACCTCCAACCCAAATTCCGTCCCAGCTTGGCTTGGTTCAAAAACGCGGAATCCCGCTTGAACCACCACCTGGCGGGGTTGTTTGGAGTTAGCTCCCTGGCTTGGGCCGGTCACTTGGTTCACGTCGCCATCCCCGAAGCTCGGGGTCAGCACGTGGGTTGGGATAACTTCCTGTCCACCCCTCCCCACCCGGCGGGCTTACTGCCCTTCTTCACCGGCAACTGGGGCGTCTACGCGGAAAATCCCGACACCGCCGGTCACATCTTTGGCACTTCCCAGGGCGCCGGCACGGCGATTTTGACCTTCCTCGGCGGCTTCCATCCCCAAACCGAGTCCCTCTGGTTGACGGACATCGCCCACCACCATCTGGCCATCGCGGTGATCTTCATCATCGCCGGTCACATGTACCGGACGAACTGGGGCATCGGCCACAGCATCAAGGAAATCCTCAACGCCCACAAAGGCCCCCTCACCGGCGCCGGTCACACCAACCTCTACGACACCATCAACAACTCCCTCCACTTCCAGTTGGGTTTGGCGCTGGCGTCCCTTGGGGTGATCACCTCCCTGGTGGCCCAGCACATGTATTCCCTGCCGTCCTACGCCTTCATCGCTAAGGACTACACCACCCAGGCGGCGCTTTACACCCATCACCAGTACATCGCTGGGTTCCTGATGGTCGGGGCCTTCGCCCACGGCGCGATCTTCTTCGTGCGGGACTACGATCCGGTCGCCAACAAAAACAACGTTTTGGCCCGGATGCTGGATCACAAAGAAGCCCTCATCTCTCACCTGAGCTGGGTTTCCCTCTTCCTCGGTTTCCACACCCTCGGTCTCTACGTCCACAACGACGTGGTGGTCGCCTTCGGCACCCCCGAAAAACAAATCCTGATCGAGCCGGTCTTCGCCCAGTGGATTCAAGCCGCTTCCGGCAAAGCCCTCTACGGCTTCGACGTTCTGCTCTCCAACCCCGATAGCATCGCCTCCACCACCGGCGCCGCCTGGTTGCCCGGTTGGCTCGACGCCATCAACAGCGGCGCGAACTCTCTGTTCCTGCCCATCGGCCCCGGCGATTTCCTCGTTCACCACGCCATCGCCCTCGGATTGCACACCACGGTGTTGATCCTGGTGAAAGGCGCCCTGGACGCCCGCGGCTCCAA
Source organism: Cyanobacteria bacterium RI_101 (assembly GCA_016471375.1). Classification (GTDB taxonomy): domain Bacteria; phylum Cyanobacteriota; class Cyanobacteriia; order Cyanobacteriales; family Microcystaceae; genus Synechocystis. Next base: position 30,094 of record WGLZ01000074.1, on the reverse strand, counting down.
ACTGATGCCCGATAAGAAGGACTTCGGCTACGCTTTCCCCTGCGACGGCCCCGGCCGCGGCGGCACCTGCGATATCTCCGCTTGGGATTCCTTCTACCTCGCCATGTTCTGGATGCTCAACACCCTCGGCTGGTTGACTTTCTACTGGCACTGGAAACATCTGGGCGTCTGGAGCGGCAACGTGGCTCAGTTCAACGAAAACTCCACCTACCTGATGGGCTGGTTCCGGGATTACCTCTGGGCCAACTCCGCTCAGTTGATCAACGGCTACAACCCCTACGGCGTGAACAACCTCTCCGTTTGGGCTTGGATGTTCCTGTTCGGACACCTGGTCTGGGCGACGGGCTTTATGTTCCTCATCTCCTGGCGGGGTTACTGGCAAGAGTTGATCGAAACCATCGTTTGGGCCCACGAACGGACTCCCCTCGCTAACCTGGTGCGTTGGAAAGACAAACCGGTGGCGCTGTCCATCGTCCAAGCTCGGGTGGTGGGTCTGGCTCACTTCACTGTGGGTTACATCCTCACCTACGCGGCCTTCTTGATTGCCTCCACCGCCGGCAAGTTCGGCTAAAGCCTAATCAAAGTTAGGTTTTAAAAAGAATCCCCTGCCTTTGCGGCGGGGGATTTGTGATTTACGGATAAGATAAGGCAAAGATAACTTTGACTTTGAGCCAGGTATTTAGACTCGTCTATGAGCATGGAAAACTTTAGCGCCGCTCTTCAAGACTTAAGCGCCGTCGCGGAGGGCTTACTAACGGCGCCGCGTCAGGGCAAGGGAGAAGAAAATACCAAAGACCGACTCTTGGAACCCTTGTTGGACGCTCTCGGCTACGGGCCGGAATATCGCACCCTAGAAGGGGCGATTCGTAGTCTTGTCGGCGCTACGACCTGGGTGGATTATCTTCTACGGGCTGAAGCAGGCAAACACCCCCGGTTGATGGTAGAAGCTAAGAGCCTCTGGGAAAAAAATCTTTGGGAGAAGTATCAGGGTCAGGTTTTGGGCTATCTGCGGGACTATAGTTTGGACATCGGCACCCAGGAGCCGGTTTTGTGGCTGGTGTTGACCAATTTTCGAGAATGGCATATTCTCCGACTTCAAGATCGTCAACCCTTCTGGTCTTTTACCCTGGAAGACTTGCGACAAAATCGAGATCTAGCGAGTCGTTTCTACGATTGTTTCGAGCGCCGAAATTTACCGGGGAATCGCTTAGAGGCTTTTTATCAAGAAAAACACCGAGAAGAGTTAGGCTCTCGTTTTTTAGGAGACTTAAAAATCTGGCGATTGATCCTAGCCAACGGCATTTACCATTCCCAGCCTGACTTGAGTTTTGAACGGATTCGAGAAGGCGCTCAGGTGATCCTGAACCGTTTCCTCTTGATTCGACTGTTGGAGAGCTTTAGTCGAGATATGCCCTTTAATTATTTAGGAAGGGTCTATTATAGTTGGCAACAAAATTTTCCTGATTTTCCTTTTATGGAGGATTTAAGGCGGATTTTTCGGCATACCTGGGTCGGGTATAACACAGAGCTTTTTCAAGCTTCCTGGGTTGACGATTTAATGATTGAAGCAGACTATTTAGAGCCGATTATTCTTTTAAACACGGTTCCTAAGGAAGGAATTTTATACGCGCTCACCGGAACTTTAACCCAATATCGGTCTCTCTATAACTACGATTTTACGACCTTAACCCAGGATATTTTAGGGACAGCCTACGAGCAATTTCTCGCCCATCAACTCACCCTAACCCAGGAAGGCGTGAGGATAGTCGAAAATCAGCAGACCCGGAAGCAGGAGGGCATTTTTTACACGCCGGACTATATTGTTAAGTGCATTGTTCAGCAGACCCTAGAGCCGTGGGTTAAACCGATTGTCGATCGGGCCATTGCCAGTTTAGAGGCGGGCCATTTTCAGGACGCCTACGACATAGTTTGTTCTCTGTTTGACCTTAAAATTCTTGATCCAGCTTGTGGCTCAGGGTCGTTTCTGCTCGGCGCTTTTGACTATCTGATTCGAGAGGTCAATCGTTATAATCGGGCTTGTCAGCAGATCAAACTGCCGCCAAATCTTGATTTATTTAATCATGTGCCGGTGCAATCTTTGGTGAATCCTGAAGAGCAGATCTTAGTCCAAATGTTACATGGCGTGGATCGAGATCCCCAGGCGGTTTTATTAGCCAAACTATCCCTGTGGACAAAATTATTGCGTTCCCGTCCGGGGGAGTATGGCAAACGGAACGGAGCTTTATATTCCCATTTACCGGCTTTGACTTTAAATATTCGCGCTGGAGATAGCTTAATTTCGGCGCCGAGGGATTTAGGCGAGTTTGCCAACTCTCTAGCGTTGGCGGCGGATTTAGCGCGACAGGCCCGGGATCATCAGTTGAGCGAGAAGGAGCGGAATAACGCAGTCGAGAGATTAACGCGATTAATGGGGGAAATGAATCAAGAGATTACGCCCAGTTTAACGGGCTTTTTTGCCAGCGATGAAAGTTTGTTGTCCGTCATCCGTTTACTCCAGAAGCCAGAACCTACCGCCAAGGCGCTGGACTCACTCCGTCTCTTTTTAACCGGAGCGGTTTCTGGGGAGGATTTAGAGCCATGGCGCCGGAAAAATCTGCCGGATTGGACGAGTCAGGAGTTAGCGCGGGTTCAATCAGAGTTAATGACCTTAACAATGGCAGTAACTGAGGTAATGGTTAAGCGCCCCTTTAATTGGGCGGTGGAATTTCCCCAGATTTTCGATCCCCGTTTACCCAAGTCGGAGCAGGGATTTACTGTCATTATCGGCAACCCGCCCTATTTTAATGTGGACGCCACCTTTGGCCGCGGCGCCGCTGAGTTGAAGTGGTTAAAGTTTGCCTATGGCGATATTTACACCGATAAAACGGACATTTTATTTTACTTTTTCCGGCGGGGTTACGACCTGCTGAAAACGGGAGGCGATCTCAGTTTTATTGTCTCCCGCGCCTTTATTCAGGGAGATAAATCCGCTAAACTACGGGGCTTCTTGAGCCAAAATACCCAAATTACCGGCATTATTGACTTTCTCGGTCATCGAGTCTTTAACGCCGGCATCGCCACCGCTATTATCGGTTGGCGGAAGCAGGCGCGCACAAATCAAGACTCATTTTGGGCCTATCAAATCATTGCCCTAGATCAATTTATAAAAAATATTAATTCTTGCGCTCCTCAATTATTTACCGCTCAAGTCGCTCAGGCAATTTCAATTTACCACCATCAGTTAAGCGCCGACCGTTGGCAGATTTCAAGTTATGCGACACTTTTTAACAAAATTGATCAAGCAGGAAGAAGCATTAGATCTCTTGACCTTGTAAACTATTCTGAGGGAATCACCAGCGGCCGCGACTCAATCTTTGAAGGCAACTTCTCTCAACACTTTCCAGCGGACTATTGGTTACATCGAGTTTCAACTTCTTCTATTGACTCCTTCGGTTGTAAACCCCCTGAAACTCAGATTTTATACTATAGTCATCAAACCCAATGGCAATCGCTCCCCCAGAAAATTAAGGATTACTTACAAGAAAATCGCCTAGAGTTAGAAGCGAGAGACGTTTATCAAAATAAAACCAGCCATTATGAATGGTTTCATCTGCATCGTCCTCGATATGGGATGAAATCAGCCAAGATTATTTTCCCCCGTCGAGCCAGTGGAAACAAATTTTTTGTCGATGAATCTGGACAATACGGATTTAAAAGTGATACCGCCGCTTTTATTAAGGGAGAGGCAACTGATATTAATTATATGTATTACCTCTGCGCTCTCTTAAACTCAAAGGTTTTAGAGTTCCGCTACCGCGCTCTGGGAGGCATTGGTAAACTAACCGGCAAAGGAATGTTTGAGTATTTTGAAAATCAAGTGGGCGATCTACCGATTGTCTGGTTTGAAGATCCCGAAAATAACCCCGACTATCAAACCCTTGTTAGTCTAAGCCGAGAAGCCCATGAGATTTGGCAGACTCGCTACCAACTGATTGCGACCTATCGCGCTAAAAGCCAAGGTCTGCCCCATCAGATGGTAACGTTAAACGATTATTGCCGACTCACTGGAGATTACGCCCTTGATCTGGACTGGCACAGCGCCGAGCCAAACCGGGAGGGTCATTTACTTTCCCTGCGTTTAGAACCCTTAACCGACGGCTTTGAACTGTGGGGGGAAATCTCCGAAGAAGAGGACTGGAAAGAAGGCGAGCGCCAATGGGTTCAATTGGCCACTGTCAGGATTAAACTTCCCCATCTACGGCGCTATCTCCTAGCGCAACTCATTTATCTCACCGAATTTGACTCCGGTTTTCGGCGTAAACAAAAATTGTCTAAAGAATGGGGAAACTTAGTCGCCGCCGCCTTGAACGCCCTTGACGTTCACTGCTACGACCGGGAGCGCTTTGATAATCTCAGAATTCTAGAAGTCATTGAACAACGGGTCGCCCAAGAAATTGGACGCTCTGATTTAGAAACCGTCCTAGCCCGACAAAAAACCGTCAGACAAGACATCGATCGCATTGCTTACCGTCTTTATGGCGTCGAAGAACACGTTAATTTAATTGAACAAGCCCTGACTGTGGTTTTATAACCGCGGATTATCGGAAGAGACTCCTGCGCTGGGCCGCGTAGCGGTCAGCGTCAGGACTATGTCGCGGAAAGAATCCTATTCCTCTTCCTCTTCGTCATCTTCCGGGAAGACAAAACTATTGGAGCGCCCTGAGAGGACGGATTTGCCGAGGGAAAGGGCCCTCTGGGCTTGGAGGGACGCCTGGTTTCTCCAATGGGCCCGGCGCTGGTCCCGTTTCGCTTTGGAGGTTTTCTTCTTGGGGCAAGCCATACGCTTCACTAAAAAAAGTTGACAACCTTTCTATAGTAGGCCATGACGTTGTGGTGTGGATAGGGGCAAAGGCGGAATCTTTTCGGTGGCTCGTCGTCGGGCTTGAGCGCTATGACGATTTTCCCCCGTTGGCCGGCTCCCCTGTCGCTTGGCGGGCGCTGGCGAGTTTTTGGCGCCGCTTATCCCCCTCGCAAGGAGAACTCTTAACCTCCGCCGCGGAGACGGAGCCGACGGCGGCCGCTATCGCCGATTGTCTCGAAGCGCCGATCCAGTTCTGTTTTTTTCAGGGCTACAGCGCCCAAATCTGGGGTCAGGATTATCTTTTACCCCAGGAAGCGGAGCCGGATTATCTGGCCACCACGGCCATTCCTTTGGGTTGGCTCCTGCGTCGTTTAAACGCCTCCGCTTCCGCCCAGGCGCTTTTACTGTTAGACCTAACCCCCATCGGGCCCGGCCATCCCCTCAGCGGTCGCGGTCTTTGGCTGGCCAAGCAATGCGGGGTCAATTTAGTCGCCCATATTAATCGGCCCCCCGGAACCCAGGGACGTTTAGCCTCGGCTTTTCTGGACAGTTGTCGGCGCCTCGGCAAAGCGGTAAGCCTAGAGGATTTAGAGCGCCAACTCCGGGGCCAATCCTGGGACGGCGCCGAAGGGGAAAAATTAGTCGTGATTTCCGGTCGTCCTTGGGATTACCGCCTACCCCTCTTCCCGGGCCTAAACGCCGTCGTTAACTCGACGGCGCCGTTTTTCTCGCCCGGGCCCCTCCGGCTGGCGGGATTCTTCCTGTTTCTCGCCAGTCTGGGCTTAGTGGCCGGGGTGGTGTTGAGTTCCCGTTCCCCGGCGCCGCCTTCCCCAGCGGAAAAGCAAGCCCGTCAGTCTCTTCAATGGCAACAGGCTTCGGCTTTCGTGGAGGCCATCGCCGTTTTGCGCCGGGTTCCGCCCCAGTCGCCGGACTACGCCCAAGCCCAGAGTCAAATTCGGCGCTGGAGCGAGATTATTTGGGAAATCGCCCAGGGTCGAGCGGAAGCGGGCAATTGGCGGGACGCCGTCGCCGCGGCTCAGTTGGTGCCCAGGGATCAAGGGGCGCTCTATCAAGCGGCCCAGGACGCGCTCCGGCGCTGGCGGGGAGGAGATTAGCGCCGCCCAATCCGCTAAAATTAAAGTCACTTATTTTTAATTTTTTCCAAGGGTAACGCACGGATCTCATAGCGTCATTCAGTTGGGTGAGATACGCCGTATCGCTTGAAGTTTCGGGCTTCGGCTACGCTCAGCCCTCGCGCCCTGAGCGTAGCCGAAGGGCTGTCCCTCAGTCGAGAGAACACCGCTATATCCCCCCTAACCCCCCTTAGAAAGGGGGGAACCGGATTTAGGGGGATTGACCGAACCCGGATCAGGTTTTAACTCCTCATTTTTTTCCCATGCCCTCCACTCTCCTTTCTCCTTCAACCCATCCCCTCGGCGCCTATATCGACCGTTTAGAGCGGGGGGAAGCCCTGTTGCGGGATAGCTCGGAAAATGTGTTGGAAGTGGTGGGAATTCTCAAGAGTTACGGCGTAGTTTTAGACGCTTATTCCCGCAATTTAATCTATATCGCCCAAGACCAATATCTAGTTCTATTTCCTTTTTTTAAATATTTCAACGGCCGCGTCACCGGCGCTCAATTAGTTAAACACTGGTGGCACGACCGCATTAACTTCGAGTACGCCGAATACTGCATGAAAACCATGATGTGGCACGGTGGCGGCGGTTTAGACGCCTATTTGGACACGGCGGAGTTCGGCGGTAACGCCCAGGCTTTAATCCGGGATAAGATTAAAAATAATCCCTTTTTATTACTACTGAATCGTCTTTTTCCCGAGTTTCTGCCGGAGCAGTTGCGGATGATGGCCTACTATTCCGGTTTGGGGCAATTCTGGCGGGTGATGGCGGATATTTTTCTCAGTTTGTCGGACCGTTACGACCGGGGCGAAATGCAAACCATCCCCCAGGTGGTGCAACACATTCTAGACGGTCTCGTGGCGGACGCCGGACGCCCCATTACCTACCAAGTGGAATTTGCGGGGAAAACCTATCCCCTCCTGCCCCCCGCCGCCGGGTTAACCTTTTTAACGGACACCGCCGTTCCCTACGTCGAGGCCGTCTTTTTCCGGGGCACCCCCTTCATGGGCACCGTCACCTACAACGCCCAGGCCTACCAAATTCCCTACGAGCAGGAAATGTTCGCCTACGGCGCGCTCTACGCCGATCCTCTGCCCATCGGCGGCGCCGGCATTCCCCCCACGCTTTTAATGCAGGATATGCGTCACTATCTCCCGGATTACCTCCGCCGGGTCTATCAAAATCAGGGTCGGGGAGAGGAAGACCTGTTGGTGAAAATCTGCGAAACCTTCCAAAAATCCATGTTTTGCGTCACCAGCGCCGCTATTTTGGGTCTGGCGCCCTATCCCGTTAACGCCAGCGATTTAGAACAACGCCGGGCCAATCGGCGCTATTTCGAGGGCTGGATGGATCGTTTCCTCGCTTCTCGTCTGCGGGAGGCTAATCAAGCTTGAGCGCCGTTGTAACCGCTTGGCGGGCCTGGCCGCCCCTGGCGCAGTTGGCCAGTTTTTTAGCCCTTTGGCTCCTAATCTGGTCGCCCCTCGGTCTGCCCCTCATGGCCAAGGTGGGTTGGAATCCGAACCAAGACGCGACGCCGAGCCAAAAATTAACCCTGGTGATTCCCCTTTATCTGTTAGCGCCGGGGGCGGTCGCGCTCTGGCTCTGGCTTTCGGAAACGTCTTTAGCGGACTACGGCTGGAGCGCCGAACCCCGATTTTGGCTCCGGGGCCTGCTGGGCTGGGGGTTAGGTTTACTGGGGTTAGCCCTGGTTTGGGCTTTAGAAAGTCTCCTAGGGGTCTGTTCTTGGCAGAGAGAAAAACTGGGACTTTGGTTCAAACTGAGCCTCCCCATCGCCGTTCTCGCCCTAGGCGTCGGCGCCGCGGAGGAGTTGATCTTTCGGGGCATTTTCCAAACCCGTCTGCAATTCGTCTTTTCCCCCTGGGTCGCGGCGCTTTTGGCCAGCGCCGTCTTCGCCCTTCTCCACTTACTCTGGGAGCGCCGTCAAACCCTGCCCCAAATTCCCGGTTTGTTCGCTTTAGGTTTAGTTTTAGTTCTAGCCCGAACCGCGGATCAGGGACAATTGGGTCTAGCCTGGGGACTCCACAGCGCCTGGGTCTTTGGCTTAGCTTCCGTCGATAGCGCCGAGTTGTTGACCTATGCCAAAGCGGAGGGAACCTGGCTCAGCGGGCGCTTTAATCAACCCTTGGCGGGACTGGGGGGGGTTCTCTGTTTGGCGCTGACGGCGCTAGTTCTAAGCTCCGGGGGGTTGGGGGTCTTGGCCAACCCCTTCTAAGAATCTTGACAAACTCCTAACTCAGAATTATTCTGAGATACGAGCGGTATCGCGATTAACAAAGCCGCCCATCTCCTTGACTTTAATACCCCCTACCGAGGTTTTTATGACTCCCGAACGCGTCCCCAGTGTCACCTTCAAAACCCGCGTGCGCGACGAATCCGTCCCCGGGCCTAACCCCTTCCGCTGGGAAGACAAAACCACCGAGCAAATCTTCGGCGGCAAAAAAGTCGTGGTTTTCTCCCTCCCCGGCGCCTTCACCCCGACCTGTTCTTCTAACCACCTGCCTCGGTACGAAGAACTTTACGAGGAGTTCAAAGCCCAGGGCGTGGACGAGATCATCTGCGTTTCCGTCAACGACGCCTTCGTGATGTTCAAATGGGGTCAACAAATCGGCGCCGATAAGGTCTTCCTGCTCCCCGACGGCAACGGCGAATTTACCCGCAAAATGGGAATGCTGGTGGACAAATCCAACCTCGGTTTCGGGATGCGCTCTTGGCGTTATTCCATGTTGGTCAACGACGGCGCTATTGAAAAAATCTTCGTCGAGCCGGACTTTTCCGACAACTGCCCCACCGATCCCTTTGAGGTCAGCGACGCCGACACCATGCTAGCCTACCTGAAAGGCACGGAATCCGCTGGCGTTTCCGCTCCCCGTAAGGAATTTGTGGGCTAAACTGAACAGATGACAGTTATCAGATAACAGATATCAGGTAACAGTTAAGTCTTATTAACTCCCCCTCTTGGGAGGGGGTAGGGGGGTGGGTTCTAATCTTGAGCGTTAACCCACCCCTAATCCCTAACTCTTAATTCCCAATCCCCAACCCGCCATGAAACTCTCTAGCCAAAACCTAGACGCTCGTTTGGATACTCTCTACGACGCTATTGTGGTGGGGGGCGGCATGGGAGGCCTATCCGCCGCGATTTATCTCGCCCGCTATGGTCTCAAGTGTTTGGTGGTGGAGAAAGGCAAGGGGCGCTCCTTGTGGATGCAAGATTTAAGAAATTACGTTGGACTGGATCCCGATACCCCCGGACGGGATATTCTTAACCACGGCGCTAAGCAGGCCATCGCCTGGGGCGCCGATTATTTGCGGGGGTTTGTGGAAGATGTGACGGACGAAGGGGATAGCTTTAGCGTCAAGGTTAAGGTCGGCAAAAATAATAGTATTTATCCCGTTTTTCGCGGTAAATATTTAATTGCGGCCTCCGGCGTCATCGATGTCCTGCCGGAATTAGAAAATATGCAGAACGTCTATGACTACGCCGGTTATACGCTTCATGTTTGCATGATCTGCGACGGCTTTGATATGTGGGATCAAAAAGCGGTTTTAATTGTAAAAACCGAAAGCCAAATTAACGCCGCCTTTGTTTTAAATTGGTTCACCCCCTATATCTCGGTTTTAACCCACGGCGCCTGCGAGGTCGGCGCCGAAACGCGGGAGAAACTAGCGGCCCACGGTTATCCCCTCTACGAGCAAAAAATTCGGCGCTTTCTTGGGGAAAACCACCAACTTCAAGGGGTGGAATTGGAAGACGGCGCGGTGGTAGAAGCGACCACGGGTTTAATCAATATGGGATCTATTTACCATAACCAATACCTCAAACACATCCCAGACTTAGATTGGGACGGGGAGAATTTGATCGCCAACTCCATGTGTCAAACCAGTCATCCCCGTATTTTCGCCCTCGGAGATCTGAAGCAGGGTTTAAATCAAGTTTCAGTCGCTGTCGCTGACGGAACCTTAGCCGCCACCCAGATTTGGCGTAATATCCGTCGGGCCGGCGCTCCCCGCAAGTGGGAGGAGAATCTCAGTCAGCATTAAAGAACGGTTTGTTTTCTGGTAGAGAGGGGCGCGACGGGAGGAAACCCCGCCGCCGGAAATAGGGTCTAGAATATAGACCCTCCAGTCGTTCCCCCTGTCTGAATGTCTCTTCCTTCCCCCCGTCCGACTTCCCAGCGCCGACCGGGCGGGCTAGTCTCCTGGCTGAAGCGTCCCCTGGTGTTGGGGATTGGGGGCGGTTTAGTCGTCGTTATCGGGGTCTTGTACTGGGGCGGGCGCCAGTTAGCCCAGCGCCAAGCGGCGCCGTTTTTGACGACGGAGTTATCGAAGCTTTTAGGGCGACCCATTGAAATTGGTCAAATCGAGGATCTGTCTCTTCAGGGGGTGCGGGTTGGGCCTTCCCGTTTGCCGCCGATTCCCCAAGATCAAAGCGCGATCACCCTTCAGGGATTAGAGCTAAAAGTTAATCCCCTCCTGTTTTTAGTGGGCAAACCGGTGGTGGCGGAGGCGACTCTGGTGAAACCGGTCATCGATTTGGTTCAGGACGCCCGGGGGCGCTGGTTGGTTCTCAATCCCCCCAAAACCGGCGCTAAATCTGACCTGCCCCTGGATTTAGACCTGAATTTAAAGATCGACTCCGCCCAAATTCGTCTGCGACCCTACCAGGCAAAACCCCTCTACCTCACAGTGAACGGCGCCGGACGGTATCAGATGATCCGCCAAGGGAACCGACAGATTATCGACTACGACCTGGACGCCGGCGCCGGGCCTAACCTCGGTTCCCAAAGCAGTCGTCTGCAAGCCAAGGGGCAGACGGTTCTCAACACGGGGCAAACCCAGACGGATCTGACCATCGAGCGCCTGAACTTGCCGGAATTGGCGAGTTTAATTCCTAATTTCCCGGCCCAAGTGCAACAAGGGAAATTAGCGGGGCAAGTCAAGGCGACGTTACCGAGTCTTAAACAAATTGAAGGAACCCAAACCCAAGGCGCCTTGGCGCTGGAGAACCTCCAGGCTCAATTCCCGACCCTCAAAGCGCCGTTGCGGGCCAATTTAAACCTGGGGTTAACGGGGCAGAAAATCACCGTTCAAAAAGGGGAAATCCAACTGGGAGATTTGCGGGCCCAAGTCCGGGGGGGGCTGGACTGGCGCCGGGGCTATGATCTGCGTTTGCAAACCAACGCCGTGGAAGCCCAGTCGTTATTTAAAACCCTGGCGGTGACGCTCCCGGTTTCCCTCCAGGGGCGCTTTCAGGCCCAAGCCCAGATTAGCGGCGCGTTAAATAATCCCGTCGTGCAAGGGAAGATCGAGAATATTAATCCTGTTACCCTCGACCGGATTCCCATTCAAACTTTCCAGAGCCAACTACGGGCCAGTTTGACCCAGGTGACTCTGAGATCCCTACAAATCCGACCCCAGGCGGGGGGGGAAATTGTCGGCGCCGGAGATTGGCGGTGGCGGTCGAATCCTCTGCTCCGGGGGCGTTTTCGGGCGGATCTCCCCAGTCAGGCGCTTCTGGCCCATTATCAAGTTCCGCCCCGGGAGGTAACCCTCGGGGATCTTCGCGCCGTCGGCGCGGTGGGAGGAACCTTAGCCAAACCCGAAGCTCAGTTAGCTTGGCGAACCCAAACCCCGTCCCAGATCGGCGCCGTCGCCCTAGGGGCCCAGGGACAAGCTCAATGGCGGGGAGAGGTTTTAACTTTAGAAAACACGCGACTGCAAACCAACGGCGGCGAGCTTTTACTGAATGGTCACGGCGATTTCCGCCAGAACCGTTGGCGGATGGCGCTTGGCGCCGACCAGTTTGCCCTGTCGCCTTTGGTCGCTCTTCTCTGCGCCAACCGGAACTGTCCTCCGGCTTTAGCCCGTCAACCCTTGACCCTAGAACGGGGCAACTTGGTCGCAGAGGGAAAGTTTAAAGACTTTTCTCCCCGTAGTCTGGAGAGTCGGGGGGATTTAACCCTAAAATCCGGCGCCGACCGCGTCCGTTTGCAAACCGAATTAAACCAAGGGGAACTGACGGCCCAACTCCAAACGGCAACCGTGGCGCTGAACCCTTGGCTCCCGGCGCTCCCCGTCGGCGCCGAGGTTAAGCAAGGGCGTTTAACCCTGGGGGGGACTTTAACTCGTTGGCAAGTTCCGGCGCTGGCGGGACTTCAAGGCCAGGGTAATGCTCAGATCGCTTTAGCTAATACATCCCAACCGATTAATTTACAAACGGAATTACAGGACGGTCTCCTCAGCGCCGCGGTTCAGTCCAAGCGTCTTAATCTCAACGCCCTGGCGCCGACTCTGCCCCTACCGACCCGCTTAACCCAGGGGCAAATTTCCTTCTCGGCGCCGCTCCAATCCTTACTGACTACCCCCAAACCCCTGCAAAACTTAGAGGCCATCGCCTCGGCGGATTTAGAGATCAACGGCGGTCGGGTTACGAGCCTCAGTCGCCTGACGCCCCAAGGTTGGCAAAGTCGTCTCCGGGTTAAACAGGTCGATTTATCTCCTCTTAACCCGAGTTTTAATCAACCCCTAGACGGCGTGGTTCATCTCCGCGGCGCCGCTTTGCCCCCGTCTTTAAAAACCATTCCCCTAGAAATCGAAACGGCCCGCCTCCGCCTCGGCGCTCAATCTCTTCAGGCACAGGGTCGGTTAACCCTCGCGCCCAACCAACCGGCGGCGCTCCGGGATCTAAATTTAACCCTGGGAACCCAAGTCGATTTGCAAACCCTGCCGGTTAATACTCTCGTCGCTCAACTCCCCATCCCTTCCCAGTTTCGTCCCCCCACCACGGATTTAACGGGTCTGGGCCAGTTTCGAGGGCGACTTCAGGGAAAAACGGTTAAAGGTTTAGAAGATCTGCGACTTACTGGCAAGCTCGACCTGACAAACCCGGTTCTTAACGGCTACGCCCTCGCGCCCCAATTAACCGGCGCCGTTGAGTTTAATCCCCGGCGGACGTCTAGCTTAAATCTCCGGGGAGAGAAGGACTATCTCAACCTGGCGCTAGCGCCGTTAGCGGAAAAACTGTTGCCGACCGCAGTGGATCTGCGTTTAGGGTCAGCAGAGGAAACGCCGATTCAGGCCCGGATCAAACGCCGGGGAGAGCAGGCCCAGTTCACCGTTACCGACTTTCCCCTGGCGCTTTTAAATATCCAACCCGGTCGAGACTACCAATTCCTCGGCCCCCTGGGGGGACGGCTCCAAGCTCAGGGCGACTTGAATGTGCGGGATTTTTCCGGTCAAGGAAACCTAACGGTTAATCAGCTCAGTTTAGGGACTTTGAGCGGTCAACAATTCCAAGCGAGCCTAGCTTACCAAGACCGGCGCCTAGCGTTAAGGGAGGCCAGCCTTCAGTTGGGTCAGAGCCAATATCGCCTCGAAGGTTCTCTAGATTTCGCTAGCCAAGCCGTTTCCGGCCGTTTACAGGCCGAAGGGAAAGTGAACGAAGTCCTCTCGGCGCTTCATTTACAGGATATTGACTCGGTTCTGCGCTTGACTCAAAAACAACCGGCGCCCTTGGCCAAGGAACTGCCCGTCCTCAGTTTGGGCAACAGCCAACGGGCGTTAGAGCATCAGTTAAACCTTTTATATGTCGTGGATCAGCGCCTGCGGGCCCTCGCGGAACAGCGCCGTCAGGGGGGAGCGCCGAAGGAACTGAATATCGACGGGCATTTTCAGGGAGAAGCGACCCTAGAGGGAACCCTGTCGGCGCCGGAAATTGGGCTAAGTTTACGGGGCAAACGCTGGAGTTGGTATCCCCAATCAGCCTTTGTGGACATCGCCCCGCCCCTGGGGGTGACTCTGAATAGCAACCATCCCATCCCGATCAACGAGGTTAACCTTCAGGCCCGCTTGGAAAACGGCGTCGTCACCGTGCCCCCCTCCTTTATTGAAATTCGTTCCGCCCGTCTGGCGCTGGAGGGGGAATTTTCGCCCCAGAGGAACGACGCCCGCTGGGCCGTGGAAAATCTCTCTAGCGACGCCTTTGAGGCCCTGGGGGAATTACCCTTGGAACTGGTGGGCACCCTCAACGCCCAGGGGTTACTGCGGGGCACTTGGGCGGCGCCCCAACTCCAAGGCGCTTTTAAATTAGACGACCTCTCCCTCAAGGCCCGCTCCCTAGTCTTTAACACCTGCCCCGAAGAAGCCTGCGTCTTAGCCGGCAACTTTAGCTACGCCCAAAACCAGTTCCGCCTCCTGACCGACCGCCAATCCCCCCTCTTTATTTCGGCTCAGATTCCCTTCCACCTGAGCGGCCCCCCCTTGAAGGATAAACGGTTTAACATCCAAGCCCATATCCGGGAAGACGCCTTCCAATTGCTGGGGCCCTTAACGAACGACCAGGTGACCTGGGTCGGCGGTCAGGGGGATTTAAACCTAGGGATTCAGGGGGTTTTAGAATCCGGGAAGGAGTTAAAACTCAAGGATTTTCAGGCGCTGGGGAAAATCCAATTGGATCGGGCCGTTTTTAAAAGCGCCGCCCTGCCCAACCCCATCGAGATGAATGGGGAGATCCAATTTAACGACCGGGTGGTGAGCGTCGCCCAACTGAAGGGAGATTTTGGTCAGGGGGAAGTGTTAATCCAGGGCAACCTACCGATTTTTACCCCCCAGGCGAATTTAGCCGACCCCCTGACGGTGAACCTCGACCCGACTCAGGTGAATTTTCCCGACCTCTACCGGGGAGAGGTGGGGGGCGTCGCGGAAATTAAGGGCACGGCTTTCGCGCCCCAACTGGGGGGCAATCTGCGTCTAGCGGGGGGGCAAATCTTTGTGCCGGACTCTCAGACTCCCGCCTCGAAAGTGCCGGACAATTTCTGGATTCGCCAACGGCGCTTGGCCACCAACGGCGGCCCGACCCTGAACAACTTGCGGATTGAGCTAGACAATCTCTCCATCGCCCAGGATCCCCTCTACAGCTTCGCCTTCGGCGGGGAGTTAACCCTCAACGGCCCCCTAGCGGACTTTAACCGTCTGCGACCGGAGGGACAGATCGACCTCTACCGGGGCCGGGTCAGTTTCCTCGACACCCGCTTTCTCTTGGATCGGCGCTCGCCCAACGGTTTAACCTTTACCCCGGAGCAGGGATTGCTCAATCCGGATCTCAAGCTGGCCATGCGCACCATCGTCTCCGACCTGCCCCAATCCCAGCGCCTCCGCTCCGCCGATAGTAACGAAATTCCCGACGACAGCATCACCAAAATTCAACGGGTGGACATTCGCCTCGTCCTCGACGGCGCCCTCAGTCGCATTCTCCCCAACCTCAGCCCCCGCAACGCCGAGATTTGCAATCCCGAACAAACCTTCCGCCCTCTTTCCGGGGACGGCGCCCTAGCGGATTACCAACTGGCGAACCTGTCCCAATGTCTCCAGGTGTTGGCGGCCCAGGGCTTTAACAACGAGCAAATTTTCGCCAATCCCGCCGTCCAACTCACCAGCAGTCCGCCCCGTTCCGAGGGGGAAATCGTGCGCCTGCTGGGGGAACAGGCTTTAGTCTTAGTGGACGCGTTACAAGGCAAAAACGCCAATCAACTCCTCCAGGTGGGCATTACCCAACTGGCCATCCCCATGATTTTCCAGGGACTGGTCTATGACGTGGAAACGGCGCTCAGCAATCAACTGCGGACGACGGATTTCCGGGTGGTGCCCTTCCTCGAAGCCATTTACACCGTGGAGAAGAACGGCTATCTGCGCTTTTCCTACGATTACAGCGTTAATGAAGTGCGCCTACGCTACGAAAAACAGTTCTGAGAAGATCGTGTCAAGATCCCCGCACAATCGGCGCCGTTCGGTAGAGTAGCGCACAAATCCTTTAGATAGCTCTGGTAGGTTAAGGGCTTTGACAGTGATCAGCTAACAGTTACCAGTGAGCAGTGGCCCCCCTGAATAACTGATATCTGACAACTGATAACTGATATCTGAAGCCTCGTCCCAGCCGGAAAACTTAAAAAATACTTAAAAATCTGGGGTTTAGAAATTTTAATGGCACAATTCTCTCCTATAGATTAAAACTTTAGTCTCGGGACTCCGGCTTCGGCTAGAGAAGCCCGCTAATTCTTAATCTTTTCTTAAGATTTTAGGGTTTTTCCTAACGGTTTTAAGAGCTTTTTGTTGTTCTCGCCCAGGCTTGCCTATCTTCTGTCCTATGCTCTACGAAGAAACCCTCCAGACGTCCCAGCCCCTCCAGGGAGACAATCCGTCCTCTCTGCTCCAGGAACTGTTCCCAGAGGGGGGGGAAACCGTGAAGGTGGATTTTTCCGAAGATAGCGCCGGCGCCGACCTGGCCCACCAAAGTAAAAGTCTCTCGGAAGACACGGTGGGGATTTTCTTTAAAGAAATGGCCCGCTATCCCCTCCTCAGCGCCGAAGAGGAAGTGGAGCTAGCGCGACAGGTGCAAATGTTGATGCAGGCGGAGGAGTTGCGAACCCAATTGACCCAGGACTGGGAGCGGGAGCCGACTTCCCTAGAGTGGGCTAAAGCTCTGGGCTTTGAAAGCGAAAAACAGTTGGAGAGCTGGCTCCATCGGGGACGGGTGGCCAAGGGCAAGATGATCCGCTCCAATCTGCGGCTAGTGGTTTCTATCGCCAAACGCTATCTCAATCGGGGGGTGCCGTTTCTAGACCTGATCCAGGAAGGCGCCATCGGTCTCAACCGAGCCTCGGAGAAATTCGACCCCAACAAGGGCTATAAATTCTCCACCTACGCCTACTGGTGGATTCGCCAAGCCATTACCCGCACCATCGCCAACGACGCCCGCACCATTCGCCTCCCCATCCACATCGTCGAAAAGCTGAATAAACTCAAAAAGGCCCAGCGTCAACTGAAGCAGGAACTCCACCGCAACCCCAACGAGGAGGAACTAGCCAAGGCGCTGGAGGTGACGCCGCCGCAACTCCGCCACCTTCTGCAACTCCGGCGTCAGTCCCTCTCTTTAAACCATCGGGTGGGCAAGGGGGAGGACACGGAGTTGGTGGATCTGTTGGAAGACCAAGATCTGCAACTGCCGGAGGAGTGTATGAGCGAAGCCATGCTCCAGCAGGAACTCTTCACCGTCCTCAGCGAAGTCTTGACGGAGCGGGAAAAGGACGTCATCTGCCTCCGCTACGGTCTGGCTAGTCCCCAGAGCTATACCCTAGAGGAAGTTGGATTAATGTTCGACCTCTCCCGGGAGCGGGTGCGCCAAATCCAAAGCAAGGCCATGCGTAAACTCCGGCGCCCCCAGGTGGCCTGTCGTCTCAAGGGCTGGCTCAGCTAAGCGTACAATAGCCTGAGCGTTCTTTAGAGTCTGGGAGACGGGTTATGCGTTTAGTTCTGCTGGGGGGGCCAGGGGCGGGGAAAGGAACTCAAGCTCGGCGTCTCGGTAAAAGCCTGGGACTGCCGGCGCTGTCCATGGGGGACGTCCTGCGTCAGGCCATCGCCGGGGAAACGCCTTTGGGGCTGAAGGCGGAACCCTACGTCAGTCAAGGCAAATTACTGCCCGACGACATTGTGATTCAGTTTGTGCGCCAGCGCCTGACGTTGGGGGATCTAGAGACGGGCTGGATTTGGGAAGGCTATCCCCGCACGGCTTTTCAGGCGGAGGAGTTGGATTTTTTGCTGGAGGAGTTGGGGCAACCCCTGGACTGGGCGCTGTATCTGGACATTACGGAAGCGACCATGGAAGAGCGCTCCCTCAACCGGGCGCTGTTTGACGATACCCCGGAAGCCATTAACCAAAGAATCCAAGCTTTTCGCCAACGCACCGCGCCGATTCTGGAGTATTACCAAGGCACCCAGCGCCTGTTGACCATCGGCGCCGAAGGGGGGGCGGACGAGGTGGAGCGGGCGATTTTAGAGCGGGTCGTCTAGGCGGAAGCTCCCCCATGTTGTCTGCGGTGTATACACAAGTGTCAAAACCTCCTCTAACTCCCTCTTGGCAAGGGGGAGAACCAGAAATCTTTATTCCCTCCCCTTACCAAGGGGAGGGCTAGGGAGGGGTTATTGAGAGAATTTCAGAAACTATTTTAGTTATGTGTACACCGTAGCCTTTGCAAGGGGGGTTAGGGGGGGAATTTTTCTCAGCAGTTTTTAGGCGCCGCCGCGACTAGGGCGTCCAGTTGAGCTTGCATGGTCTTAACCACCCGGTCATAGCAGGCCTGAACGTAGATCCGATCGTTGGCGGCCTCGGCGCCGTAGCATTCAAAGCGAATCGGTTCGCCGACGTAGGTGCGCATTTTTAAAGGCAGGGGCAGGTGGGGCAGGGGCCCAAGGGCTAATCCCCAGGGTAACCCCAGATAGACGGGAAAGACCACGGGGTCAATGTTAAAGAGCCAAGGCAGACCCCAATCGTGGAGTCGCTTCATGAAATCATAACAATCCCCAATGACGTATAACGTTTCGTGAGCGCCGAGGGACAGCGCCGGCACAATGGGCACGTTTTCCCGCAGAGCCAATTTGATAAAACCCTTGCGACCGGCGAAATGAATCCGGTGGCGCTCGCTAAAGGGGCGAAAGACGTCCTGGGCGCCGCCGGGATAGACCAAAACACTGGCGCCGGATTGCAGAGCCGCCAGGGCCATGCGGGGATGGGCTTGAACCGCGCCCACTTTAACGGCCAACTCCGCTAGGGGACGGTTAATTTTCCAGACCGTCGGGTGCATTAAGCCATAAATCCGGCGCTGGTAGCCCTGATGACGGAACCAGTCGTAGATCATCATGATCATGTCCGGGGAGGAGAGGCCGCCGTTATGGGAGCCGACCACTAAGACTCGACCTTCCGGTAGGCGCTCCCAGCCCTGGGTTTCGACTCGGAAATAGTAGCGATAAAACCATTCCCACAGGGGCATGAGGCGACGGATCGTTTCGGGGTCTCGCTCGTCGAGAGACCAACCGCTTCCAGGTAATTCCTCTCTCATCAAAGCGGGGGCGACGGGGAACAGGGGGATAGTCAAAGATTTTCAGGATCATAACAGAAAATTTCCAACCGCTCCCCGGTTCCGGGACGGCCTTCCCTAAAGAGCGGAGGATAGGCTATGATGAAGGGTCTGTATCCTGGCTTGAATACTAAGTAACAGGAGGCAAGCACCCCCCACAATATGGAGCTTAAGGGACTAGGACTTTAAACATACATGGCCAGCCAACCTACTACGACCGCTAAACCCATCGCCTTTACCCACGAGGACTTCGCCGCTCTTCTCGACAAGTACGACTACCATTTCAGCCCTGGCGACATTGTCCCCGGGACGGTTTTCACCATGGAATCGAGGGGCGCCCTCATCGATATCGGCGCCAAAACCGCCGCCTACATTCCCATCCAGGAAATGTCCATCAACCGGGTGGACGCGCCGGAAGAGGTGCTCCAACCTAACGAGACCCGGGAATTTTTCATTCTCACCGACGAAAACGAAGACGGGCAATTGACCCTCTCTATCCGCAGGATTGAGTATATGCGGGCTTGGGAGCGGGTGCGACAACTGCAAACCGAGGACGTCACCGTGCGCTCCAGCGTCTTCGCCACCAACCGGGGCGGCGCCCTCGTCCGCATCGAAGGTCTGCGGGGCTTTATCCCCGGCTCCCACATCAGCGCCAAGGAAACCAAAGAAGATTTAGTGGGCGAAGATTTACCCCTCAAGTTTTTGGAAGTGGACGAAGAACGGAATCGTCTGGTGCTCAGTCACCGTCGGGCCTTGGTGGAACGGAAGATGAACGGTCTGGAAGTGAGCCAAGTGGTGGTGGGGACTGTCCGGGGCATCAAACCCTACGGCGCTTTCATCGACATCGGCGGCGTCAGCGGCCTGCTCCACATCTCGGAAATTTCCCACAATCACATCGACACGCCCCACAGCGTCTTCAATGTCAACGACGAGTTGAAGGTAATGATTATCGACCTCGACGCCGAGCGGGGCCGCATTTCCCTCTCCACCAAGCAACTGGAACCCGAACCCGGCGCCATGCTGGACAATCGGGATTTGGTGTACGAAAAAGCCGAGGAAATGGCGGAGAAATATCGCCAAAAACTGCTGGCGGAAGCGGAAGGCCGCCCGGTGGCGGAGGAGGAGGTTCTGGATATTCCCCCGGCGCTGGAGGACGACGAGGAATTGGCCCTCGCCGCCGTTGAGGAATAGTTTACTTCTCCAAAAAACGCCCGTAATCCAGAGAGCGCGAATCCGGCGCTCTTTTTTTTTCCTAAGTAGCAACGTCCGCTAGAATCCCCCGGTTAAAATCGGGGGAGAGTTCAAGGGAGTTTCGTTTAGAGTGGAAACACCCCCCTGTCCCGACCCCAGAGGATGAAACCCATTTCTTGGCTCCCCTCTTTGCTTCCGCCTCGGCGCCTCCAGCGGATCGGCGCCGCTTTAGCGCGCCTATTGGGAATTGAGTTGGTCGCGGCGCTCATTGGCTTCGGTCTAATCTACAAAGCCTACGACGGCTACTGGCGGGGAACTCAGTACCGGGCCCAAACCCTGGAATTTAACCTCCTGGCCCATACCCTCCCTCCGACTCTCTCTTTGGCGCTCCGGCGGGGAGACCAAGCGGCGCTTCAGGGGATTCTGGACAGTAACGACGGTCAATTTGGCCTCGTGCTCACGGACGCCCAAGGTAAACGCATTCTGGCGCTGTCCCGGCCCCTGCAATGGGGGGAAGACCGCTGGCGCCGGTTTCTGGAGCAAAAAGACTTAGCCCCGCATCCCTTTGATTTTTTATGGGACCCCCCCAGCCTCCATCCCCAGGGACTCTTTCCCCACGGCGATAGCCCCGAGCGCCTACCCCAGCCTTATCCAAAAACGGGCCAGATCATCGGCCGGGTCTATTATCTCCGCAATCCGCCCCCCGGTTTTCGTCAAGATCTGAGGAATTGGGTTCAGACTCCCCATCGGGCTAACAGTCGTTTTGAACTGTATAGTCTCATTTTATTCTCTTCCCTCTGGGGCGGCGCCGCAGTTTGGACCAGCGTCGAATATTTGAGAACGAAACGGCAACTCTGGCGCCGGGAGCAACGCAAACTCAACCGAGCATTGGGACAGTCCCAACGTCTACATCTGCGACTCCAGGAGGAAGCGGAATCCCTGCGGGGGGATTTAGGGGAACGCACCCGCCAAAACAGCTATCTGATCCATCGCTTGGAAGGCGCTCGGGCGGAACTCCAACAAACCCAGAGCCAGCAAGAAAACCAAATCCAAGAACTGCGACAAGCCATCGCCGACTACGAGAACAAGTTGGCGGAGTTGGAGGGCAGTCAGGAGGAGGATAGTCATCTGGCGGAATTACAAACCCGTCTCCTTCAGGCCCAGGAGCGCCAGCGCCGAACGGAGGAGCGGGCCCGGGCCCTAGGGCAACAAATCCAGACCCTCCGCCAGCAACGGGACGAATCCCAAGAAAAAGTGCGGCAACTTTCCCAGCAACTCCAGTCTCTGCCCGTCCGGGAGTTGGAAACCATGGTGGAGCAGGCCCGGCAGGAAAGCGCCGTGCAACGAGAATACGCCAACTACGCCCTAGATGAAAACCAGCGCCTCCAGGGGGAGATTCAAGAGTTGCTAACCCACAACGAGGGGCTTCATCAAGATAATCAACTGCTAAAAAATCAGAATTACGCCCTGCGGCAACAGTTAGCGGGTTACCAGCGGCGCTGGGATAAAACGTCAGATCTTCAGGAAGCGGAAAACAATGCGGAATCGGTTGAAGTCGACGGTCTGCCCGCCTCTAAACTGACCAATATTTCCAGCCGCGCCGCCATTAACGCTCTTATGCGTCTCGGGTTTAAACAAGACCGTCAGAACGGCTCCCATGTCATTCTCAAAAAAACGGAGCAGTATGAAATTTCGGTGCCGGTGCCGGTCAAGACAGAACTCAAACCCCCGACCCTGCGCCAGATTATTCGTCAGGCCCAGGTGTCGGGTCAGGCGTTTTTAGACCATCTTTAGAGAAAAGAGCCAGCCCCTACTTATTGGGTTGGGGGGTCATCCGTAAGTAGGGTTTAATTTCCTTCACCCCTTTCGGGAACTTGGTCTTGGCTTCTTCCGTGGGGATAGAAGGCACCACCACGCAGTCGTCGCCGTCCTTCCAGTTGGCGGGGGTGGCCACCTGATGGTAGTCCGTGAGTTGGAGGGAGTCGATCACCCGGAGAATCTCGTCAAAGTTCCGGCCCGTGCTGGCGGGATAGGTGAAGGTGAGGCGGAGTTTTTTGTTGGGGTCGATGATAAAAACCGAACGCACCGTCAGGTTATTGAGGGAGTTGGGATGGATCATGCCGTAGAGGTCGGAGACCTTACGATCGGCGTCGGCCAAAATGGGGTAGTTGACCGAGGCGTTTTGGGTTTCATTAATATCCCCAATCCAGCCCTGGTGGGAGGGCACGTCGTCGACGCTAAGGGCGATAACTTTGACATTACGTTTGTCAAATTCCGGTTTGAGGCGAGCCACAGTCCCCAATTCCGTGGTGCAGACGGGGGTATAGTCGGCGGGGTGGGAAAACAGCACCGCCCAACTGTCGCCAATCCATTCATGGAAGGAGATGGGCCCCAGGCTGGACTCCTGGGTAAAATCGGGCACAACGTCGCCTAATTGCAAAGCCATAGGTCTAATCTTAATTACCGAATACAGCGATTATTCGCAAAGGAACTCCCGACCATATTCCCACAAAATTCCCTGAGTCTTCTGGGCTTTAACGAAAATTAACACTTACCAATCTACCATAGGAGAATATAAGAAATTACAAATAACTTTTTAAACGTACTAATTATGAGCGCTCACTGATAACTGTTCGCTGATAACCGCTATCTGTCTTGCCCGTTCCAGCGCCGTTTTTAGAAGGTCGGGATAAAGCTCCAAGGGTTCGGTCTCCGGCAATAAATCCTGGAGCAAGACCCGGGCGTAACTGCCGTAAGCTAAGCCGTTGATCCGGGGAACAGCGCCGTTCAAGAGACCCAGTTCCCCTAATTTAGGAACGGTATGAGCGTTGACGCCTCCGGCCAGTTGGATAAAACCCGGCAGTCCTGCGTTTAATACCCCCTGGGCGAAACGAATGGCGGGCTGGGTCGCGCCTTTGCCGATGTCGCCGCTCATGGGTCGGCCGTCGGTTTGCCAGATTAAAGGCAAAGGCAGAGGGTCGAGGATGGGGTAAATTTTTTGTAAATAGGGCAAAACTTCCGGGTGGTAGGGGCAACTCACCGACAAGAGTTTGAGGTGGGCGACGCCGGGCTGTAACTGTGTCCAAAGGCGCTGAAAATCGGCTTCATGGCCCGTTTGGGTATGGAGTTCCACCGCGTCCACTAACCCGGCTTCTAACCAGGGCAACACCTCCGCGGGTTTGATCCGCCGGGCTTCGGCGCCGATTAAACCCAGGGGACAAACCGGCAAACAGCGGCCGCAACCATAGCATTTATGTTCGATTACGCCCCGATGGTCAATGGCGTGGGCGGGACAAACCGCCTCGCAGGGCCGGGGACAATCCGGGGGACAGCGCCGGGGATCAAAAACCGCTTTGCGAAAATGGGGGTCTTCGCCGTCGTTGAGGCTCACCATCACCCAGGGATCGCTTTGGGCCGGTAAGCCTTGACGCTCTCGCCAGCGCCGGGCCGCCGCCATGCCCTCCCGAATGGCTGACAAAACCGCCAGATCCGCGGCGCCGTCGATACAATGAACCCCCGCCAGACTATAGACCAGCGCCAAATTGCGAATGGCGGGCAGATCCTGATAACTGGCGCCGCAGATGAGTTTGACCCAACGCCCTTTTTCGAGGGCGACGAGGGGCGGAAGGAGGGGCATGGTCTAGGTTAAGCGGACTGAAGATGGACGAAGCCGTAGCGTTCCGGGTCGAGATAGGTTTGGGCGAGGCGCTGGAGATCTTCCGCCGTTAGGGAGCGGACAAGGCGGGGGTATTGGGTTGCCAGCTCCGCCGACGCCAGGGTGTGGTAGTAGCCGTATAAACCGGCCAACTGCTCCGGCGTTTCCGTGGAAAAAATATAATCATTGCACAGGAGGCGCTGGGCCCGGGCCAGTTCCTCGGCGCCGACGGGTTGACGGCGTAGATGGATTAAATGGTCGAGAACGGCGTCTTCGACCTGTCCGAGAAACTCCGGCTCCGCCCAGGCGCTGAGGCTAAAGAGGCTGGAGTCTTTCTGGAGGGAAAAACCGCTTTGAATCTCTAAAACCAGTTGCCGCTCTTCCTGGAGGTCTTGAACCAAGCGGGCCAAACGTCCCCCCGCCAAAATAACCGAGAGCAGATCCAGACCGATATTATCCGCCAGCGCCGCCACGCCGGGGCCGGGCCAACCCCACATTAAGCGGTGGGGGCCTAAATTTTCCACTGTCAAGGTTTGGCGGCTAACGCCCGGAAGGGGCGCTGTTTCCCTCGGCGCTAGGGGCGGACACTCGGATCGGGGGGCGAAATCCCCAAAGGTTTCTTGGATTAAATGCAACGCTTGCGCTTCCGGCACATCTCCCACCAGCGCCACGGCGACGTTTTCCGGTTGGTAGTGGGTGCGGTGGAAACAGCGCATTTGGTTGGGCGTCAAGTTCAACAAATCCGCTTCGGCGCCGAGGACGGATTTGCCGTAGGGATGGTGGGGGTACAACTGCCGACATAAACTCTGAAAGGCCAGCCAGTCCGGGTCGTCCTCGCTCCCGCGAATCTCCTCCAGCACCACCTCCCGCTCGCAGTAAAATTCTTCCTCCGGGATTTCCGCTTGTAGGAGAATCTCCGCCAAATACGGCAGAGTGGCCGGTAAATGCTCCGCCGCCGCGGTCAGGTAAAAATGGGCGTAGTCATGGCTGGTGGCGGCGTTGGTCATACCGCCCCGATGCTCCACGATTTGGTCAAAGACCCCCGGCGCCACCCGTTTGGTGCCTTTGAAAATCATGTGCTCCAAAAAGTGAGCCATACCTGGCCAGTCCTCGGGTTCCTCCACGGCGCCGGCCCGCACCCAGACGTCCGCCACGGCCACGGGAATTTGAGGTAAATATTGATGGATCAGAGTCAAGCCCTGGTCAAAACGAAAAATCTTCGCCGGCAACCCGTCCCGAAGCAGACACTCTTGCAGTCGCACTGGATGCTTAACCCCTTAACCTCGACGCCTTAACTTTAGCTTAACTTTCAGAAGGCAAGCGCTTAGCCTTGGCTGGATCAAAAATTAGACTAGGATAAAGACGGACTCTAGACCCGGGCCGGCCATGACAGATTCCGAACTTTCCCCAGGGCGCTCGCCCTTGATTCTCGTCGTCGACGACGACAGCGCCCTGCGTTCCCTGCTGGTTTTGGCGCTCCGGGGGGACGGTTACCGGATTGAAGAAGCCGTCAACGGTCGGGATTGTCTAGCGAAATACCAGCGTCTCCAGCCCGATTTAGTCTTACTGGACGCCATGATGCCGGAAATGGACGGGTTTGAGACCTGCCAAAACCTTCGCGAGCTAGGGGGGGATAAACCGGCGCCGGTTTTGATGATCACCTTTCTGGACGACCGGGACTCCATCGAGCAGGCCTTTGCCTGCGGCGCGACGGACTATATCACTAAACCGATTCATTGGGCGGTGTTGAAACAACGAGTGCGCCATCTCCTGGCCGCCGCCCGCTGTTTCCAGGGGAGCGCTCCTAACCCCCAGTCCGACTGGGAGCCGCGTCTAAGTCGTCTTTTGGCGGCGCTGGCCCAAACCCCCGAGATCACTCCCGAGTTAGCGCCGATTTTGAGGGAGTGCTTAGCGGCGCTGGGCGCCGACCGCGTAGAACTCTACGACGCCGAAGGGGGGTTAATCTTGGCGATTCCAGAGGCCAAACCCGCAGTGGACTCGACGCCAACGATTTGGGCGATTCCCCTGATGGCTGGGCCCCGGCGTTTAGGGGTGTTGAATCTACATCGTCAAGACGCCCAGGCTGGGGAGGAACGCCAGCAAAGCCGTTGTCAAGATTTAGCCAATCTGCTGGCGCTGGCGCTCCTGACCCGGTCGGAATTAAGCTAGGGTTCCGTCGTGGGCACCACGAGGACGCAACAGGGGGAATGGTGGAAGACATAGTTGCTAACGCTTCCCAGCAGGATTTCGCTTAAGCCCCAGCGCCCCCGATGACCCACCACAATCAAGTCGGCGCCGAAGCTTTTAGCTTGCTCGCAGATGGTTTTGCCCGGACTGCCTAAAATTTGTTGGAAGTCCGCGGACACCCCCGCCTCAGTCGCCTGATCAACCCGGCTCCGTAGAAGGTCTAGACCCTGCCGTTCAAAATTTTGCCATTGCTCCTGCCAAAGCTCCATGGTCAGTTCATTGCCCGTCGCAGGGTAGAGTTCCCCAAGGTCTAGCGGGATGGGCATAGGACTGGAATCCTCTTCCGCGGACAAGACATGGAGTAGAGACAGCGCCCCTTGATAGTGTCGCGCTAGGGAGAGGCCCTTCTCAAAGACCCGTTGAGCCTCCGCCGACAGATCGAGGGCGACTAAGATTTTGCTAAACATGGAAAGGGCCTCATTCTCTCAAGGAAGTTAACTTGATATACTGAAATTTTGCCATATCTCTAACGCTCGCCCTAGGGAGGATATTCGATTATGGGAGAATCCAAGCGCCGGAAAGCCGCCCTCGGCGACCAGTACGGCAAAGACGAGCGCGTTGTGGACTGGTTGCCCTTGACCCAACGTCAGGCGAAGGATTTTTACACCTGGACCACCCGGGGCGCCTGGGTCGGCATTGGGGTCATGATCGGACTCTGGGTCACGGTGCGTTTTATTGGCCCGGCCCTGGGCTGGTGGACGGTGTCTTAACCGAGGAAAAGCCGATAGGCCGGGTTCTGGCTTTCGTCCCAGTAGGCGTAGCCCAAGCCCTCCAAAAACCGGCGCCAGTCGTCCATTTCCGCCGGGGGCACCTGCATGCCCACCACAATCCGCCCATAGTCGGCGCCGTGGTTGCGGTAATGGAAGAGGCTAATATTCCAGGCCGGGTTCATGGACTGGAGGAAATTTTTCAGCGCCCCCGGTCGTTCGGGAAATTCAAAGCGGTAAAGCAGTTCGTGGTCTAAATCGGGATAGCGCCCTCCCACCATGTGGCGGAGGTGGAGTTTTGTCAGTTCGTCGTCGGTTAAGTTCAGGGTTTTAAACCCCTGGGTCTCAAAGGTTTCGGCCAGATGGCGGGCGTCGGCTCGGTTCTGGATTTCAATGCCCACAAAAATATGGGCCTCCGTTCCCGCGGTCATGCGGTAGCTAAACTCCGTCACATTGTGGCGCCCTAAACAGTCGCAAAAGCGCCGCAGACTGCCCCGACTTTCGGGAATGGTGACGGCGAAAATGGCTTCCCGGTCTTCTCCGTACTCCGCCCGCTCCGCCACAAACCGGAGACGGTTAAAGTTCATGTTGGCGCCGCAGGCGATGGCGATGAGGGTTTTCTCGGCGATGCCCTCCCGCTCGACGTAGGCTTTCAGACCCGCCACCGCTAAAGCGCCGGCGGGTTCCAAAATGGAGCGGGTATCCTCAAAGACGTCTTTGATCGCCGCGCAAATATCGTCTGTATCCACCCGGATCACTTCGTCCACATAGGCTTGACAGAGGCGAAAGGTTTCGGCGCCGACTTCCCGCACCGCCACCCCGTCGGCAAAGATGCCCACCTGGGAGAGTTTAACCCGGCGCCCGGCCTGGAGGGATTGGTACATGGCGTCGGCGTCGTAGGGTTCCACGCCGATTAAGCGAATCTCCGGGTAGAGGCGCTTAACGTAGGCCGCCACCCCGGCCATGAGACCGCCGCCGCCGATGGCCGCGAAAATGGCCTCGATGGGTTTTTGATACTGGCGCAAAATTTCCATACCAATGGTGCCCTGACCGGCGATTACCTCCGGGTCGTCGAAAGGATGGATAAAGGTCAGGCCCTTTTCCGCTTCTAACTGACGGGCGTAGGCGTAGGCGTCGTCGTAGGCGTCGCCCTGGAGAATCACCGCCCCGCCCCGCGCTTTCACCGCGTCCACCTTCACCTGGGGCGTGGTCACCGGCATGACAATCAGCGCCTGGGTTCCCAATTTAGCGGCGCCCAGCGCCACCCCCTGGGCATGGTTCCCCGCCGAGGCCGCGATGACGCCTTTCTGAAGTAACTCCGGCGGCAGTTGGGCCATTTTGTTATAGGCGCCCCGCAATTTGAAGGAAAAAACCGGCTGGAGATCCTCCCGCTTAAAATACACCCGATTCCCCAAACGCTGGGATAAACTGGCGGCGTAGTCTAGGGGCGTTTCCTTGGCCACGTCGTAAACCCTCGCTTTGAGGATGCGTTCTAAATAATCGGCGCTCATGGCGGAGAAGCTTAAAGTCTTGATCTTACCCCGAATCCGTTTCCCGGCGCCGTCTAGTGATGGTGAACGCTGAGCGTAGTATTACCCTCAGCGCCGGTATGACGGAACTGTTTCAGAATCCCGCCCGCAATGCGACACAGAACACCCTCGACAACTACGGGGGTTACGCCAAGGCGAGCATGGTGGTTTATGCGCAGTCTTCCCTCAAGTAGGGCTGGCTTACGGTCTGGGACTGTCCCAACCGAAGTTGAACGATAACCTTGCTCCTACGCCCCGCCCTCCGGCGGTTTTTTTTGATGGTTAAGGGTTTTGTCAGGCGTACTGAATAATTACTTGGTTTTGGTAAATTATTGTTACAGTTTGAGACACGGTGGGGAATCGGCGCTATTGTGTTTGGAATAGTGTCTGTCGGCGCTGGATTCTCTACTCAAAAGGAGGTCTTTTACAGTACGCTAATCTGTCTAACACGCTTTTAGGAGCGATATATACTTTTAGGAGCGATATATAGCAGTCACATCTTGGTTGTAAATTGCTCTCTGCCAGAATGCTTTAGCCGTAACGGTTCCGGCATCTAAAATTTTACAAATCATTTGGGACTACTATATAGAAAGTTTCTGCTGATTACGCCAAAATGGGGTGATATGCAGAAATTTTCCACATATCGTTACTGTATGAGGTGTTGTGCGGAAAGTTTCCGTCTAATCCCTAGTTAGACTTCAAGACCGAAACTAAGTCAGTGTAGAGAGAGACATTTATGAAAATTAGATTTCTTCGCCGCATAACTCCCTTCAGTGCATGCTTCCTGTTTACTCTTACTTCTAGTAGTTTCCCTGCGCAGGCAGCTCCTAATAAGGCTGAAATTGATAATTATGCAAGGGCAAATGGCTTTCCTCAATCTGACCATCCATACTATGAAAATGTGAATGGCTGTGGTGGTGAAGGTTGGAGTGAAACTGCCGTAAGAGATAGTTGGGGGAAAGTTTCATTTCGAGAAGCTTGTAATAATCATGATCGTTGCTATATGAGACTTGGCTCAGATGTCAATGCTTGTGATGACAACTTCTATAAAGATTTGAGAGCTTCTTGCGAAAGGGATTCATACATTCGCGACCCTATTTTTAATAAGAAGATTCCTGATCCAGCAACATTGTCAGCCTGCTATCCAATTGCCACAACATATTACAGTTCTGTTCGAGCCGTTGGTTGGAAGTGGCATCAGGGCGCTCAAGCAAAGGCTAGAAGATACAATGATGTAGTTCAAAATTTTCTGAATCAAGCCTCTCCTGTTACATCTGCATACTCTCGCTTCCGACTGCAAATAGGAACCGCCTTACATGAAACTGGTAACAACTTTGCCTTTAGTATCCTGCCCAACGGCGACCTAGTAGCGATTAAAAAGTCTGGAACTGGGTCTGGTAAGACAGAGGTTCATATTCTTTCTGCTTCGTCTAACTATCAGAGTTTCCGATTGCAAACGGGAACCGCCTTACATGAAACTGGTGACAACTTTGCCTTTAGTGTCCTGCCCAACGGCGACCTAGTAACGATCAAAAAGTCTGGAACTGGGTCTGGTAAGACAGAGGTTCATATTCTTTCTGCTTCGTCTAACTATCAGAGTTTCCGATTGCAAACGGGAACCGCCTTACATGAAACTGGTGACAATTTTGCCTTTGGTGTCCTGCCCAACGGCGACCTAGTAGCGATTAAAAAGTTTGGAACTGGGTCTGGTAAGACAGATGTTCATATTCTTTCTGCTTCGTCTAACTATCAGAGTTTTCGATTGCAAACGGGAACCGCCTTACATGAAACTGGTGACAATTTTGCCTTTGGTGTCCTGCCCAACGGCGACCTAGTAGCGAT